>CAMIVE010000006.1 GCA_946401725.1 uncultured Bacteroidales bacterium
CATATCAATATTAGCATTATTCCTATTTCAATTGCAAAAATAAACTTTCTTTTTTTGTTTACACAAATTTATTTATAGAAAATATACGAAAATACTAAAATTTTTTATGGCGACTTCTGTAAAAATACCAAAATGTATTAAAGTAAGACATCCTCAAATACCACTATGTCGCTACAGCTGGTACAAATTTGAGTAAAATTCTGGAAAAAGTTGTAAAAATTATCTGTAAAATTTGGAAAAAGTTGTAAAAATTATCTGTAAAATATGGAAAAAGTTGTATCTTTGCATCGTCAAATAGACGATTATATGCTACAAAGAAAGATACAAAATACACTTAAAGAGTATTTTAACTCTGATAGAGACAAAATTCTTATTGTCGATGGTGCTCGACAAGTAGGCAAATCGTACATTATACGGCATGAAGGCCGTGCGGCTTTCGCCAACTATGTCGAGATAAATATGATTAAAGACAGGGATGGCTCACGTGTTTTTGCAGATGTAAAAGGAACAGATGATTTTTACCTGCGTTTGAGTGCCGTTGCAGGAAGACGATTAGGAACGAAAGACAACACTCTGGTATTTTTGGATGAGATACAAGCCTATCCCCAGTTGTTGACCTTGTTGAAGTTTTTGAACGATGACAACCGTTACACATACATTGTTAGTGGTTCCCTGCTTGGGGTGACAATGCATAAAACCTTGTCCATTCCTGGTGGCCGTATCCGGATAGAACATATGTATCCTTTGGATTTCGAGGAGTTCTTATGGGCAAATGGCATAGGCGCAGAGATGATTGACAATATGAAGAAGAGGTTTGAGAATAGGGAGAGCTACTCAGACAGTCTTCATAGACGAATGATGGATTTGTTCAAGACTTACCTGTTGACAGGGGGGCTGCCACAGGCGGTGAACACATACCTCGACACGCAGAATATCTACCACGTCCGTAAAGTTCACGAGGAAATATACACTCTCTACCGCGAAAACGCTTCTCAATACAGTATGGAGGAGAAGTTGCAGATACGCCGTATCTTCGACCTTATACCATCCTATATGGAGAACAGAAAGAAGCGTATCCATTTTAATCAGATTGAGGAGAAGCGGGGGAAGGCGGCACGCGACTACGAAGATGACATAGAATATCTTATTAGTGCTGGCGTTGCACTTGAGGTGCGAGCTATCGCAAACCCGACCTTTCCTCTCATTAGTTCGGCAAAAAAGAATCTATTAAAACTATATTTTAACGATGTGGGCCTGTTGTCGTATGTCCTGTTCAGAAACAATGTCACTGCCATTATGGACGACCATCTTGGCATCAACCTTGGGTCGGTGTATGAAACGGTCGTTGCCACTGAATTGCAGGCTCACGGACATACCCTGTTCTACTATGATAATAAGCAGAAAGGTGAGGTGGACTTCCTTGTTGACGATTACGACAACCTTACGGTGTTGCCCATAGAGGTGAAATCAGGCAAGGACTATTCAACCCATCGAGCTCTCGACAGGTTTATCGCCAATCCAGACTACAAAATACATTCTGCTGTGGTCTTGTCTAATGACGGAGATTCCAAGACGGAAGACGATACAATCTATTTGCCAATCTATTATGTTATGTTTTTATAAAAAAATAAAAAGGAATAATTGTTCAAGTCCTGTTGTCTGCAGAGCCGACGGCATACCACCGGGCACCAGAGAGAAACAGAGATGTTTCTCTTTTTTTTGTGCATGTTTGAAAAAAGGATTATTTTTGTGATTGGAATTATTTGTTGGTTGTCGTGTGAAAAATATTGGAAATCATACTAGAAGATATTTTTTTGCGTTTGTTGTTTTTGCTTTGGCTTATGTGGGAAGCAATGCACAGCAAGTGACTGCTGATGTGCGAATGAGCAAAAGGGGAAGACCTGTGACTCGGTACGTTAGTGTGACTTGCGATGCACTCGACAGTACTTTCCATGTCGTCCCAGACACAGCAGGACGTTTCCAACTTTTTGTCCCGTGCGGGCGATGCCTACTCAGTTCGTCTAGCATAAAGGATGTTATACTCGATTTGCAAAACGACACATCCATTGATGTTCATACTGATTACTTTTCATATAGTGACCCTGATTACAGATTCCGTTCTCGTTATCAGAAAGACAGCATTACTCATGTCAAAGCAGAGATTTTGCTGGCTGATATTGATGGGATGGATAGTACGCGTTGGCCTGCTCAGCCCAAATACTTTTCTTTGGTCGAACTATGTGAGTGGGATCTTTACTACCCTTTGCCCCAGTGGCGCACGTTTAGTCTCGACACGGTGTTGAAATTTACAAGATATTGTTATTTCAAGGATCCCCAAAAGTACGAAAGCCTCTACTATACCATTCGCCAATTGGAACATCGTCTTGGATTGAAACCCGATTGTCGGGTTCGAGCGCCTCGCAAGCCCGACAGTCGATGGTATGCACCCATGCCCGAGTTGAAAGCGAATTGGATTGACGACACTTTGACATGCTACAGTTGTCTTTTCGAGCGTGCACGAGATAAGTCGAAAACAATTGAAAAGCTCTTTTCTTCACAGGGAGAACCTAGTTTGGTATATCCCTGTCGCAAAGGACCTGCAGTTCGCATGCTCATTTATGGAGGTTTAGGTGGAGCTGAAGCCTATCGTATCGAAGGCGACCGCTTCTATTATTGTGCGTCTGAAAATCCGATTGAACCCAAATATTCGTCATACAATATTCGATGGAGTGCCAAACTCACAAGTGCCGACCTCGATACATTGGCGCGATGCCTGGATACGTTACGTCTAGCGGGCGACGAACAGGTTCTTAATGTCTTTAATGCCATGGATGCAGAAACTGTCGAAATCGAATTCGCTGATAGCTCCGGTTACCATATTTACAGATGCGACCATCCTAGCGATCATCTGTTGACGGCTCCGCTTGATAGATTCTTTGGCTGTCTCTTCCGTCGTAATGTCTGCCGTCTTTCGGTACCTGTTGTCGATGCTGCAAACGGGAGGCCACGTGCATTTGGTGCATTTGGCAAGATTAGTTTGGATGGCCACAATTGTCATATTGTCACCAACCCTCTTGATTCACGTGAAATAAGTTATTACCTTCCGAAAGGGAAATACACGCTTCACATCAAAAGTAAAGGATTTGAAACCCATACACAGAGAATCAAAGTCAAAGATGACATGATGCTCGATACAATTCGTCTGCAACACCAGCGTGTCACGCTTTGTGTTCGTCTCAATGCCGAAGGAGGGAGTCGTATCCAGGGGCCAGTGGCGCTTTACGTGGACGGTGTGGATACTGCTATGCTGAGTCGGGTTGACAATGATCAAACGGTGACGTTTCATAATGTGCCTGCTGCCAGTTATTGCTATCTGGTGGAAAAACAAGAGCGTGTTGGAGGTTGGTATCACTCGCAGTCTTTTTACACAGGAAATGGCACCGAAGATGATTTTGATGACGAGGAAAACGACAGCAGGATGATGTACCTTGACTATAGCCGACCACCGTTCCGTTCACGTGCCGAGAAGGACAGCTCCATGCATGCCATAGCTAGTCGCATGGAACTCTCGGGTGTGTATCTTGGCGCTGAGTTAGGTGCTTTATATTATTATGACGCCATGTTGAAATACATGCCGATGTGGCAGACTTTCCCTGATGCGGATAGTTTAGCGTATGATTACCTGCGCCATGCCTATCATCATGACCCGCAACAATATGGCTATCTCTATTATCCCATCCAACACCTTACAAAAGTTTTTTGGAGATTAAAGAAGGACAAATCCATCCTCCGTCCTTTTGTCGATAGCACAAGTTATCTGCCGCTGCCTGAGGAATTGTTGGAAGATTATCATGTTGACGATCTACTTACCCCGTTTGCCGAGGCGTGGAAGGAATCAGCACGTAGGCGAGAGGTGCTTGCTCCCATTCAGGAACCTTCCTTGTTTTTCCCAAAACGGGAGAAACCGGCTATGCGCTGGATGTTTCAGTCGACAGGGTCTGGATATTTTGATTTGTTCCGCATCGATGGTGACACTCTGTATATTAAGTCCGCATGGCAAATTGAGTCGGACGAATATGACACGTTGGATGTTGTGACTGACACTTTCATGGTGCGTAAGTATGTCCTCACAAATGACGAACTCAATACTTTGGAACGCTTGCTCGAATCGATTGATGCTGAGGGTTATAGCCGTTGGCCCGATTCGGGTGAGCCTATAATGATAGGCTCGACTGCCCATTTCTTCGAGTATGTCTTGGGTGGCTGCTATCATAGTTTTTACACGTATAATGTTCAAAAGCTGCCTCCGGTAAATAATTTAAGGTCTTGGATTCTCGACGTTTCGAAAAAGAAATAACGATTGAAAGAATGATATGCTGAAGTCTATTTTTGCTGTAGCGGGAAGGCGAGGTCGGCTTGGCGGTGAAGCATGGCGAGGCCGTCGCAAACGGTAGCGCCTTGGCGGGCGGCTTGTTGCAGGAAAAGGGTTGGGGCGGGATTGTAGATGAGGTCGTAGCAGAGATGTTTCTCGGTTAGCAGTTCAGGATGCTCCCAAGGTGTTTGGTCGGTGCTCGGGAACATTCCTACGGGAGTGGCGTTGACAACCAGTAAGTGTTCTGTGGCTTTGCGGTAGGCGGTGGGATAATCGATTTGTTTCTCTCCATGCGGATGACGACTGACCCATCGGTAGTCTATACCAAGTTGTTGCAGCGCCCAAGCCACGGCTTTGGAGGCCCCGCCGGTGCCGAGAATCAGGGCATTCGTGTGCCAGAACTTCAGCATGGGACGAAGTGTTTCGAGGAAGGCGGGTGCATCGGTGTTGCGGCCATGCAGATGCATGCTTCCGTCGGCAGGGTGGCTTACCTCCACCGTATTGACGGCTCCTGTCTCGGCAGCAACAGAGTCCAGACTGTCCATTAGAGGAACGATGGCTTCCTTGTAGGGGATGGTGACATTGAATCCATCCAACCCCCAACGGTCTATTTTCTCCCGGAGCCCGTCGAGACACGCTATCTCGAACAGACTGTAACGGTAACCGTCCAACTTCAATGCTTCGAATTTGGCTTCGAAGTAGCGCTGGGAGTAGGAGTGTCCGAGTTTACGACCTATCAATCCGTATGTTGCCATGGGTGGAAAGGAATTTTGACATTGCAAAAATACATAATTCTTCTGAAATGAGTTTTGGTAGATGGCTCCGCTTAATATCATTTTCTTTGCTGATGCAATAAAATAAAGAAAATCGCGTAATAATATGTTATATTAGTAAAAAGATGCAGAGACAACATTTGGGCACGCAAATATCGGATTTTTTCAAGAGTAAGAGTCTGCTCTCCATTCTCATCATTGTCAATGTGGGAGTATGGCTGCTGTCGTTGCTGTTTCCGTTGGTGGACTATCTCTATGCCCGTCCTGTGGGTACAATGTCGGAAGCATGGATGAATTGGTTGGCGTTGTCGTCGGAATGGTCAGCCCTTCTGTACCGACCGTGGACACTGCTTACCTACATGTTCCTTCATGCAGGCTTTTGGCATATTTTCTTTAACATGCTGATGCTCTATTATGGCGGTATTCTCTGTTGCCGCTATCTGAACGGACGTCGCTTCGGATGGATCTATTTCCTCAGCGGCATAGGAGGCGCCTTGCTTTATTTGTTGGTCTACAATCTCTTTCCGGTGGGTGAGATGCATGTCTCCACGCTGGTGGGTGCATCGGCTGCGGTGCTGGGCGTCTTTGTGGCAGTGGCCACATACGTCCCGCGCCACGAGGTGCAATTCTGGCTGATACGCACATTCTCCATCCAACTGAAATGGGTGGCGCTGGCGTTGGTGGTGATCGACCTGCTGTCGATTCCGGCGTCGAATGCGGGAGGACATATCGCGCATATTGGCGGGGCGCTGATTGGTTTCGCGTTTGTGTATGTGATGCGGAAAAACATACAAGGACCGAAAAAGCGTAAAAAGTTCAAGATTAAAAAGAACCCCAAGTCCTCGTCTAGCGCTCCGGGACGCGAAAGGCCGCTGAGCGACGAGGAATACAACCGTCGACGTGCCAACGACCAGAAACGCATCGACGCCATTCTGGACAAAATATCGAAATCAGGATATGACCATCTGACCAAAGAAGAAAAGGACTTTCTATTTAAGAAGAGTTGAAAAATGAAAAAAACAATTAAAATCATACTGCTTGTATTTAATTTTCTTTTCCTTGTACTGCTTTTAGGCGCTACGATGGCAGGATGGAAGGCTCCGTCCAAGGGGATGCTGTTTTCTTTCTTGTGTTATGGATACCTCTACTTCCTTATTGCCAATATTGTTTTTGTCCTGTTGTGGCTCTGTTGGGGCAGCAAGTGGTTTCTGCTTTCCCTTGTCGGTGTGCTGGTCAGATTCACATTCATCCCTTTATATTTTCAGGTGGGAGGCACGGAGAGCCTCTCTGCCGAGGAACTGCAGCGGCCGGAGTATTTCAAGCTGCTTACATATAACCTGCACAGTTTTAAAGGTGTTGATGATGACTCAGAAGCCGTGGTAAAGAATATGGGGCTGTTTCTGGAAATGGTCGATGCCGAGGATCCGGATGTGTTGGTGTTGCAGGAATATGTGGGGAAATGCGACACGCTGAATTTGACGGAAGTGCTGCAACAACGGGGCTACCATGAAAAAGCCTCGGCACGCTCCAGCGGGGGAATGCAAGGGGAGGTGATTTTCTCGAAGATGCCGGTCCTTAAAGTCGTGCGAATACATGAACCCACTATCTTTTATGTCGACCTGCTGCACCGTAACGATACGCTGCGTGTCTTCTGCATGCACCTCAGTTCCTACGGCCTTGACGGCAGCGACCAGCAACAGTTGAAAGATTTGCGGCACGGGACGCTTGACAGCACTACGGGTCGCAGCACTTATCATAAGTTCCGCGAGACACTGTTGAAACATGAAGAAGAATGGAAGATGCTGGAGCCCTATTTCACGAGCTGCAAGAAGGGATTGATTCTGGCCGGTGATTTTAACGACCCTCCAGCTTCCTATTTCTATCAGCAATGCAAGCAGCTGTTGAAAGACAGTTACTGTGAGGCGGGACAGGGATTCAGCACCACCTACCACGGCATCTTCACCAAGAGACGCAACGCTATTTTCCCCTCTTTCCGTATCGATATGGTGCTTCACACGCCAGACATCGAGGCGTGCAGCTACAAGCGCATCAAATCAGAGATCTCCGACCATTATCCGGTAGTGGTGGGATTGAGGAAACAAAACAGAGAACAGAAAAAATGAATCGATTTTTTACGAAAAGCCTTTAAACTAAAACCAGGTTATGAGATTGACGGAACGATATGCAAGACTGATTGCCTACTTCGAAAAGGCGCGTCCGACGGCCCAGAGCGAGCTGGAATATGAGAATCCTTTCCAGCTCCTTGTCGCAGTCATCTTGTCGGCCCAGTGTACTGACAAGCGGGTCAATATGGTGACGCCGGCGCTCTTTGCCGCCTATCCGGATGCCCGGTCGATGGCGGACGCATCTGTTGAGGATATCTACGGTTTCATTAAATCGGTCTCTTATCCCAACAACAAAAGCAAACATCTGAAAGGCATGGCTGAGAAACTGCAGAGGGATTTCGGCGGTGTGGTGCCGGACGATGTGGAGTTGTTGCAGACCTTGCCCGGTGTGGGGCGCAAGACAGCCAATGTTATTGGTGCAGTCATTTTCAATCAGTCGGTGATGCCTGTCGACACCCATGTGTTCCGGGTGTCGGAACGTATAGGTCTGACTACTCGCTCCAAAAATCCGCTACAGACGGAATTGACTCTTGAAAAACATATTCCTCCGGAGAAAATCCCTGTTGCACACCATTGGCTTATCCTGCATGGACGCTATGTGTGTACCGCACGAAACCCTCATTGTACGGAATGTGGAATCAGCGATATCTGCCGGTACTATAAAAGAAATGAAAAGTAAATGAATCGAACCTTTCAACCTCCAAAAAAAACCTCATGATACTCAGTTCTCCGTTGTTTTTGATTGGTCTTGCCGCTGCCGCCATTCCGGTGATTGTCCATCTGTTCAATTTCCGTCGGTACAGGAAGGTGTACTTCAGTAACGTCGACTATCTGGAACAGCTTCAGTCTGAGACCCGGCGCCAGTCGCGGCTGCGGCAGTTGCTTATCATGGCTGCGCGCATCCTTGCCATCGTCTTTCTGGTTTTGGCTTTTGCCCGGCCGGTGATACCCAATCGGAACAACCCCCTTAAGACAGGTAGCAGTGATGTGAGCATTTATGTCGACAATTCGTTCAGTATGGAAGGTACAGACGGTAGCGGCACGCTGATAGAGAAGGCCAAGACGAAGGCTCGTGAGATTGTGTCGGCGTATGGACCTACAGATCGATTCCAATTGCTGACCAATGACGTCGAGGGGCGTCAGTTCCACTGGCTCAGCAAGGAGGAGGTGCTGGCAGAGATAGACAAAGTGGACCTTTCGCCAGCCACGCAGTTGCTCTCCAAGATGGCAGAGAAACAGTTTGATTTTCTACATGGAGGGTCGGGCAGGAACCGCTATGCCTATCTGATCTCCGATTTCCAGACTTCGGTGGCTGATTTTTCGGAGTTCCCCAATGACAGCAGCATCACAGCTATTTGTGTCCCGCTGGAATCGACGGCTCAGGGCAATGTCTATATTGACTCGGTGGCAATGAACGCTCCGGTGTTTACTGTTGGAAACAGTGTCGCTGTCGAAGTGTGGCTACGTAACGAGGGTGACGAGAATTTGGAGAAGATCCCGTTGACGCTTTATGTCGGTGACAAGCAGCGCGCCTTGGCCTCGGTGGATTTGCCGGCGCGCAGCAGTGTCTCTACAACGATGCATTTCACCATAGAAACCTCAGGGGTGATTGATGGACGGGTGGAGACTACAGACTATCCGGTGACTTTCGATGACAAATATTTTTTCAGTCTGAATGTCCGTGACCGGATACAGATGCTGGTTGTTGAGGGTGCAGGGGAGAACGAATACCTGAAACGCCTGTTCGTCGGCGACTCCACGGTGCACTGCCAGACACTTACACTGCAGCAGATGGATTTCAGTCGGTTAGAAGGTAATGATGTGATACTGATAGATGAGCTACCCTCGATCGGCAGTGGCATGGCTCAGACCTTGCATTCTTTTGTGGAAGAGGGTGGCACCCTTATTGTGGTGACAGGCGACAAGGTGGACGAGAATTCTTATAATGAGGCGCTGCGGCTTTTCTCAGCACCCCGGCTGTCGGGTTGGAATAATGGAAGAGTGTCGGGAGGTGTGGTGGATGTCAATCATCCGCTTTACAAGAATGTTTTCTCGGGCAAGACAGATCTTATGGAGATGCCGACATTGACAGGCTACTATCGGCTGGTTGCTGACGGAGGTACACTTCGTGAACGGATCATCACCTTGGCAAATGGCGATGACTATATCACTGGAACCACATGTGGCGGTGGACGGCTCTATCTGATTGCTTCGCCGCTGCGCGACGCACATAGCGATTTTGTGCGTCAGGCACTATTTGTGCCCACACTTTATAATATGGCGCTGTTCAGCGTCCGTCCCACATTGCCTGCCTTGGCCATCGACAGGACGGAACCTGTGCAGCTGGCTTCACGATATGGAATGGATGACGGCAATGTGAAACTGAAAGACAGGGAAGGACGTTACGAATCCATACCTGACATACGGCGTACGGGGGCGAGCAACAGCCTTGTTCCCCATGGCGATATCCGTGAGGCCGGCAATTATCGGCTGACGGCTGACGGTAAGGAGGTGGAAGGCCTCTCGTTCAACTACTCGCGCCGCGAATCGCAGATGCAGTTCCTGGGCGCCGACGCTGTACGCCGACTGTTGAAAGACTTTCATCTGGAACACTGCAGTGTGGTGATGCAAGCCGAGAAACCGTTGGATGGATACCTGAAAGAGCAGATGGAGGGTCGTTCGCTTTGGCGTTGGTGCATCGTGTTGGCATTGTTGATGCTGCTTGTGGAGATTGTCCTGATCCGCTGGCCCCAAAGAGAACGGAAAAGCGGGAACGGATGACAGACGATAGTCCAATACATTTCCAAACGTTAAACCGAAAACCTCATAGTCAAATCAATATATCAACAAATCGATGTTCCTTTTAGAAACACAACATATTGTAAAAACTTTTGGCGAATTCAAAGCCCTCGACGATGTCAGTATCGGGGTGAGAGAAGGCAGTGTCTTCGGACTGTTAGGTCCTAACGGGGCAGGCAAGACCACGCTGATACGTCTCATCAACCGTATCAGTCGTCCCGACAAAGGGGAGCTGCTTTTGGACGGACATGCCATGACCGATGACGATGTGCGACAAATCGGCTACTTGCCGGAGGAACGCGGATTGTACAAGAAAATGCGCGTAGGCGAGCAGGCTGTCTATCTGGCCCAGCTGAAAGGTCTGTCGCGCAGGGAGGCGACACACCGCCTGCGTCAGTGGTTTGAGAAATTTGAGATCGGCAATTGGTGGAACCGGCCAGTCGAAGAACTCTCCAAAGGCATGCAGCAGAAGGTGCAGTTTATTGTCACAGTGCTGCATGAGCCTCGGTTGCTGATCTTCGACGAGCCCTTCAGCGGATTCGATCCCATCAACGCCACATTGCTGAAAAACGAGATACTGGCCCTGCGAGACAAAGGGGCCACGGTGATCTTCTCGACCCACAACATGGCTTCGGTCGAAGAATTGTGCGACGATATCGCCTTGATCAACAATTCGCGTGTGGTGCTTCATGGTAGTGTGAGTGATATCAGGAAATCCTATAGCAACAACCTTTTCGAGATGGTGGTCGACGACGGTGAAGTGTTGCGTTTGACTGTTCCTGAAGGGCAGACCGCCAACGACCTTCTGTCGGAGCAGCTGAAGCAACACCGTATTGTGTCGTTCCATGAAATACTGCCGTCGATGAATGATATCTTCATCCAGACAGTGAAGGAAGGAGGTCAACGATGAACAAGATTCTTTTGGTTATACAGCGGGAGTATCTCACCAGGGTTCGGAAAAAGTCTTTCTGGGTGTTGACCCTGCTGGTGCCTGTACTGATGGCTGCCCTCTACGCCATTCCCATCTATTTTGCGCTGAAACCCATGGAGCGTTCGGTGGTTCTTGTCGCCGACGAGTCGGGGCTGTTCGGCGGTCTGGATTTGGACGATACCTTGCGCGGTGACAGCCGTCTCGTATCGACCGAGAATGTCACCTACCGTTATGTGGCCAATCTGGACTATGCCTTGCGGCAGATGGACGGCGACGCGGAGGTCGATGCCATCCTCTATGTCCGCAGCCGAGCCAGTGAAGCCATCCCCACCGATGCTTGTCTTTATTACAAGAGCGACATGCCGACCCAGACCATGCGCTTCGATGTGGACAAACAGCTGCAGCGCATCCTGCGCAACCGCTTGTTGCAGGCCCACGGCATATCGGACGATGAATATGCACTTATCAGCAACACCAAAATCAACCTGCGTACCGAAGACCTCGAGACCGGTCGTGAGGCTTTCCTGGATATCAAGACAGGCTTGGGATTTGTACTGGCATTTCTTATCTACATAGTGATTTTTATGTTTGGATCACAGGTGATGCGCGGCGTGGTGGAGGAGAAAACCAACCGTATCGTCGAGGTTATCGTCTGTTCTGTTAAACCCTTCCAACTGATGATGGGCAAGGTGATTGGCATTGCGCTGGTTGGTCTGACACAGTTCCTGATGTGGGTCGTCTTGACAGGCGTGGCATTGACGGGAATCCAGATGAGCAACAGCGAGCTATTCCGTCAGGCGACAGAGAAACATGAGGTGACCGAGTTGGCCACCAAAGGGGGTGAGGCTGTCGCCCAGATGGATCAGGCCGCTCAGTTTGCCGACGTGCCGCAGATGGTGGAAGGTCTCGCTGCGATTAATTTCAAGGCTATTCTCCCGGCGTTCCTCTTCTATTTCGTTTTCGGCTACCTGCTCTATGCCACACTGTTTGCCGCCGCCGGCGCCATGTGCGACAACGACACAGATACCCAACTCTTCTCGCTGCCGCTTACCATTCCGCTATTGTTGACACTGCTGTTGATGCCGGTTATGATCAATGCCCCTTCGGGCACGTTAAGTCAGGTGCTTTCAATTATCCCCTTCACTTCGCCGGTGGCCATGATGCTGCGCATCCCCTTCGGCGTGCCGCTCGGCCAGCTCTACTGGTCTATGGCGTTACTCCTCTTGACTTTCCCGCTTTGCACCTGGTTCGCCGCCAGAATCTATCGTGGTTCGATTCTTCGTTATGGGATCAAGAACCGTCTGTTCAAGAAAAAGAGTAAGTGACAAATAACAGGTATTGATTTATACAAACATCAGATGAATAGTATCCGTTCTATATGGAGGCGAGTCCTCTCCCTTTGGTGCAAAGTGAAGCTTTGGATGGGCAAACGTTTTTCAGGTTCGCTGTTGGAACAGGTGGGCGCTTCGCTGTTGATTTTTGGAGTGGTCGCCGTAATTGCCGGTGCAATAGTTTACGAGAAAGACGAATACGGGTTGAAGCGTGTTGTTTCCGATATGCTGAGCCCTGTCAGCATACGCTCCAACGCCTATCCTGCCAGTGAAGTGGTTGTCTCTTCGGACGGTCAGTCTTCTCCGTTGACGGTCAGGAAAGGGACTATCGGTTTTTCCAGGCCGCTTATCATGTATCTTATCGGCACGATATTTGTGACAGGACTGGTGATTGCCACCATCACAAGTATCATCCGCTCGTTGGGCGACCGATACCGTAATGGTACGATGAAATACACGTGGAATAACCATGTCCTCTTTATCGGCTACGACGAATTGATGATTGGTACCCTGCGACAGACGCTCAACCAAGCGAAGGGACGAGGGAATGTCGTGGTCTCGGTTCCGGAGAATGTGGCTCGGGTAAGGGAGCAGATCGAGCGTCGGCTGTTCAGCGACCAGATTAAGCGGTTGGAAGTGATTCAGACCAATCCCTGTGACATGAAGTCGTTGAAACGGAAGTCGAGCGTTCTATGGGCAAGCAGGATATACATTATCGGCAATGCCGACGATGCGACTCACGACTCGCAGAATCTGGAGACGATGGGTCTGATTTGTCAGTTGGGTATTGAGAAAAAACTGCCGACAACGTTGATGCCGCCGTGCGAGATGTATGTCCGCAACCAGGCCTCGTTCTCGTTGCTCCAGCGTAACGGCCTGGATTCGGCCAACCAGCTGAATGAGACTTTGAGGGTTGGTTGTGTATGGACCAAAGAGGATAAAGACAAGGCGGAAGCTTTTCTGAAACGGAAATGCACCATTTTCAATTTCCATTGTGTGGCTGCACAGAACCTCCTCTCGACGGTTTCGTCCGGTAAGAGTGCCTTGCGGGTGGATTATCATAACAAGGAGCGCAATATCTATATGCGGGATGGCGTACGTCCGCATTTGGTGATTGTCGGCATGACGGAGATGGGGCTTGCGCTTGCCCGTGAAGTGGCCATGATAGCCCATTTCCCTGAGGCCAAACGCCTCACTGTGACACTTGTCGACGAGAATGCCCGTCGGGAAATGCAGTATTTCACGGGACGCGCCAAGGAGTTTTTCAAGCAGTGTATTTACAGCTTCCGGGACTTTGAGGGCTCTCTTCAGCCTGTTCAGTCAACGCCACCTGACGGTATTGTCAAAGATATCGAATTCGAGTTTATCCAGAGTGGGGTGGCCAATCCCCGTCTGATGGATTATCTGGTTGAATGTGCTGAAAGTCAAGAGCAACTGCTTTCGCTGGCTATCTGTACCAACGAATCGCCCAAGAATATGGCTACGGCACTCTATCTGCCGCGTCAGCTGTTTGAGGATGCCGATGGACAGGCTACCGATATCCCTATTTGGATTTATCAGCAAGGTGATGCCTCGTTGAAGCATTTCTTTTTCGAGGAATCCGGCGACAGGCATCAGTATTATCGTTCGTTGAACACATTCTCCCTCTATGATATCAGTCTGGAGGACCGCGAGAAGGATGTCCGGTACCGGTGGTGCAAGTCTATTGCCGCTTATTACAGTTACGCCTACAACAGCTCGTCCGACCGGCCGCTGAGCAGGGAACTCATTTTCGACAACTGGACACTGCAACCCTCCAGCAACCGCTGGTCGTCGCTATACACCGTGCTGTCGCTTCCTTTGAGGCTCCGTTCTATCGGACTGGAATTGAAAGAGGTTTCTGAAGGCGTAGCTTTGTATGATATCCAAACGGAGAAGGAAGCCGATGCCGAGTGTATTGCCCATATGGATATGGACGCGTTGGACCGGCTGGAACATAACCGGTGGAATGTGGAGAAATTGTTGCTGGGATTTGCACCAACCAATGAGGACAAACATCAAGAAGTCATCGACGAACTCCTGGCTCTTTGCAACAAATACAAAGTCGATCCCAATGTCCCCGATGTGCAGTGCCGTCGGTTTTCCAGACAGATCGATGGAGAACGCTCGTTGTTCAGCAACCTCAAGAAGAACCATTGGATACACGACGATATCCGTCCGTTCGATGATCTGACTCCCTATACCCGCGACAAAGATCGTTTCATTCATGAGAAGATAATCGAGTTAATAACCCAAAACAGTTAAAATGATTTCCCTGATTATTGGAAACCACCCGTTGTCCCGTGACATTGAGTCCCAGTGTCGTTCCCGCTACCAAGTGAAGCGATGCGACTGGGATGATGCTGTCGATTTGCGTGATTGCGCTGAACTATTCCTGACTCCCGACCTGCCGGACGCTGCGGCTGCCTCCGATGTCGACAATCGGTCGCTCTCCTGGCTTGCAAAGGCGGCGAAAGGGGAGGGGAGAGGCGACTCCGATGAAAAAATCAGAGTCCACCTGATGGTGCATAGCCTGTTAACCTTCAATTACCTGCAGCAACACGATTTTGCATCGGACATTCGAGAGCGTTTCGATGTCTACCCGTTCAACCTCGACGACGAATGGAGCAAAACGATACAGTTGGACAGAGATCCCGTCACGGTGCAGTCGGAGGCATCGGTCCATCTGGTGATTTTCGGATCGGGCGATATTGCTGAGCTTGTCGCTGTCAATGCCGCCCACCGTGCCCACTTTCCCAACTATGTCCGCAACCATGAGCTCAAGACCCGTATCACGGTGGTTGACGAGCAGATAGACCGTTGGGGTGAGGATTTCCGTTTGCGATACAAGCATCTCTTTGACTATAGCTATTACCGGTTGGTCGATACCTCCAAGACCCAGATGGTTGTCGACTTCCATCAGCCTGACAATCTGGAGGGTGGCGAGTTTGTCGATATCGAATGGGAGTTTGTGAAATCATCCGAGAACCATCCGGCGCTGCGTGCCAAGATGTCACAATGGGCGCTTTCTGACAAACAGCAGCTTATTGTGGTATGCGCCTCCCGTTCGGCCCGGCGAAATCTCACTGTAGCCCTTCGTCTGCCAGAGGAACTGGCTCGGCAGCAAGTCCCGGTGCATGTATATATGCATGACGACGTGCTGCTTTCTGCCACGCAGTCCGACGGGAGCAGCTTCAACTTGATACCTTTCGGCTTGGTCGACCGCGGCTATGATATTAGCCTCCCTTCCGTCCAGATGGGCATGATGGTTAACTATATCAACAATTTGTGCTATAATGACAATATAGAGAATTGGAGCGGTCAGCCGCTCTATGCCGTAGAGGTCGACGAGTCAGAATGTATGCGACAGTGGGATCGGTTGTCGGCCGTCAAGCGCAAGTCAAGCATCTGCAACGCTGCCACCATCCCTGTGAAAATGCGCTCTATGGGCATTGTCCCCGACGATTGGGACAAATTCTATGAAGTCCCCCAGCAAACGATCGACCTCATGGCCGAAGTGGAGCACAACCGCTGGAACGTCGAGGAACTGTTGCTCGGCTGGCGCCCCTGTACCCCTGAGGAACAAAAGCTTGTGGAAGAAGATGTCCAGCAGAAAGAGGTACTGAAGCAAATGAAAATCCACTACGACCTACGCCCCTACAGCGACCTCCGTCCGGACCGTACCGGCCGTCCGGTAACCATCTACGACATCTGTCTTTCGGCCGCTATCCCCCTTATTGCCGGCTCAGTGAAGTAATGATTCTTTAAACCATTAACCTTAAAATAATCAAATCCTTGAAACCTTCCTACTATATATTGCGCCTCCGGGGAGACTTCGTCAATCGCAAGTCAGGCGATGTGCTTGCCAATGCAGACAGCCCCCTGACCATTGGGTTCTCCGCCGATTGTGACATCCGTTTGCCGCTGTCCGATGATGGACGTGATCCATTTTACCTGGCCACTATCTTGCCACGCAAAGGCAATGAGGGGTGGCTTTTGGTCAAGCGTACCGACGAAGTCTCGGTATCCCTGGCGGGACGTGCAGACATAGGTTATGCCTGTCAATTGAATGATGGGGATGTCATCATGCTGGATTATCTTGACAGGCATTACGAAATCACTTTCCGTATCAGACATGATGGGAAATACGACCGCGCGGGCATCAAGACTATGGTCCCCGACCGTCGGGGATGGGTCTATGGCCTTTTGGCAGTGATGGTTCTCCTTATCGGTGCGGTCTCTTTCTTCAAGAGCCGCGGCGGATTCCATCCCCTCGACCTCGTCGATGTCGATGAACGTTATCATGCATCGGTTTTTCTGATCAGGGTCGATTCGGTTGCCTGGATGCAGCATGATGTTGATGGTGACAAGCTTCTCCGTACGCTGGTGCCGTCCAACGGGGACAACATCATAGGGACTGCTTTCCTAGGCCCCCAAGGACAATTGGTTACGGCCCGACACTGTGTGGAATACTGGATTGCCGAACCCCTGCGCTTGGATACGCGTATCGCCCAGTTGGATGACGACGACATCATCCGTTGGGCCGCCGAGGTGGAGACCTACAACTATTGCCACCCGGAGGACCAGTGTCAGTTCCTCCGCACCTACTGCAGCGTCTACCGTCCTGATGCCGTTACAGGCGAGCCGGTCTTCTCGTTCACCTCCACCGATACCAATGTGCTGATGGACAAGTCGCGTGACGAACTCATCCCTCTTGATGATTTCGACACTTGTTTCTGGTGGCGCTCCATCACGCCCTACTTCAACCGCCGGGATATGGAATTGGGCGACTGGCTTGTCGTCCGGGGCTTCTCGCACCGATTGGATTCCCTTGCCATAAAAAGCACTCCCTTCCAGTTCGCTTCCGACGAGATGCTGCAAACGCTCGCTTCCAACAAACCCCTGGCCCTTATGGGCTTTATGGAGAATGAACGTTCTCTTGCAGGAATGGAGGTCGTCTCGGGGAGTCTCCATCTTTGGAACGCCAAGACTGCAGGCAGTGAGAATATCGTCCATAGGGCAGACATCACCCCCGGTTTCTCGGGAGGACCCGTACTGGTGCAATGGCACGACGGTTACTATGTTATTGGTATCGTCAGCCGGGTCGACAAGAAAAACAGCGACCTCACCCTCTCGGTCCCCGTCAATCAAATCGATTGTTTAAAGAACAATAAAACCCTTAACCTTTAACCTTTGACCATGATTCCTATCTCTGAAATACTTGGTTATGCCACCGCCTCCCTTTTGGATAGATTCCTTGTCCAATCCAGTGGCTATATGTTGAAAAACGGTCCGTGTGTGATTGATGCGGAGAAGGTCGCTCTTGAGGGGGACGATTTCCATTTCCCATCAACCGTCGAGACTGCCGATGAACCTGATGCCGTATGGCTTATAGGTGCTGTCGCCTGCCATCTTTCGTCTGGTCATCTGCCCTTTGGCGGTAAAGGGCGTGCATATCAACAGCAAAACCCGCAGGCCAAACTGCCGGTTCTGCGGAGCGAACACAGCGCTTTGACCCCTTTGGTGCAACGTTGTCTGCAACCGGAAGCCTCCAACCGCATTTCGTTGAAGGAACTGAATGACGAGGCCCGTGCAATTGCGGTGAAAATCATTGCACAGCATCCGGAAGCAGGTTTCCATAATTGGCCTGTTTCAGTGTCAAAACCCCAATCGTCGAACCCCCAACTCCCACTGCTCGATAGCCAGTGGCCAGAAAAAATGAGACCATGAAACGTTTATCATTCTTCGTATGCTTGCTTCTTGCCGTCACAACCCTGTATGCGCAAGGCAATAAAGACCGTATCTCAGGAAAAATAGACAATAACGAATGGCGTGTCGATCCTTTTGTGCAGCGTTATATCGATTTGGTGGCAACCCTTCAGTCTGCCAACGGTAACAAACGGGTTTGTCAGTCCGCTGTCGACACCCTCTCGTCGTTAAGGTACCCTAAGATAGCCCTTCTTGACGACCTGGGCGAGGATAAAAATGAGTACCGGGGGTCCAATGCCAATCCTCTCAAGATCAATTCTATCGTTGTCCAGGCATGGCAACGTCAGCAAGGCTTTGAGACCTCAAGGGGCTACTATTATGACAGTCGTCAGCGGGGTATACGCCATTCCATGATGGAAAAGTCTGTCGCAGCGCGTGCAACGGTGCACTATTCTATCAGCGAACACTCCGGTCGGCAGGAGCTTGTTGTCATCCCTTACAGCAAGAACGCCCGTTACCGCGTTTCCGTCACATGCGACGGACAGACCATCCCCTCGAAGCTGGTTAACGGCAAGATATCCTACTGGCTTTTTGTCATCGACAAGGTCACCACCAGCGATGTGGTCAAGATTGAAATTGAAAACCAGTCCGACAAATTTGAATCGTTCGTCATTATCAATTACAACCAGCGGCGATAATCGTTTCCTTATCCATCATCCCCACTGTTAAAAGTCAAATCCCATGAAACAGCCATTATTTTTCCTTCTCTTTCTCTTCATAGGATGCACACTCTCTGCCCAGAACTATGTCGACGAGGTCCTTCGTTGGCGCTCCCAGCAGGAACAGCTGCTCCAGGGTGGCAGTCCCGACCAGCTGTCCGCTTCCCTGTTGGAACGTTACCTCATTGCAGTCCGTAGCGAAGCGGAATGCCGTTACATGCTTGACGACTATAGCGGTCTCGAGGAGTGTGCCGTTCGTTATTGGAACACGCTTGACTCCCCTCAAATGTACAAATTGGATAAAGAGACGATTCGGGACTTGTTCTCTTATGGCTATAAAATGTTGGGCTCCTGGTATTATGGCCATGTTACCGACGAAGAAACCTATGATGAGGCGTTGCGGTATTATACCCTTGCACTTCAATATGCAGACCCCTATCAATACAATCATCTGGCAGTCCTTTACAGTGAGTTGGCTCAGTTGCACTATAAATATGGGCTTTATGCAAACAATCCTGACCCCTTCTTAAAGGCCCGACAGTCGCTTGTCTCTGCGTTAGGATATCAAAAGGATAACGAAACAGAGACTCGTAAGATACAAGCGCAGGAGGCTCTCTGTCTTGCTCGTGCTGCCGCGCTGATGCCCTCGTCGGACAGCTCCTTGCGTCTGTATACCCAGTCGCTTGGCCTTATCGACCAAGTGCTGGGTTCGGTCTCGGCCAACAGCGACGACTATTATGAGATGCTTCGTCAGAAAGCCAAGATACTGATGCTTGGCATCGAGTATGACCGTGGCGCGCCTAAAAACGCCAGAACGCAGGCGGTACAGTATTATCGCTCTTATTTCCAGCATTACAAAAAGCAGATACTTTCCACGTTGCAGTCTTTGGGTAAGATTGCCGACGGCACTGTCCAGCTGCAGAGCATGCGCGAGCACCATTGGCTCACCATGCGCCAGTTGCTGACTGACTGCTGCCGTCTTGAGGATGCCGATCCGGCATTCCTTTACGATGTCGCCCTCTTCAGCAAGGCGCTGCTCCAGTCGGGCAGCCAGAACGCCCCTACTTGGCAGCAGGTGCAGCGCAAATTGAAAGCCGACGATTGTGCCGTCGAGTTCCTCGCCTACGAGAAGAAAGGAAGCCGCCATCTTGCTGCGCTAGTCCTCCATGCCACCGGCAAGCCCCGGTTTGTTTACATGTATCCCGTCAGTTGGCTTGAAGATGGCGATATCCGGGGAGGATGGTCTCTCGCTGAGGCGCTCCTTGCCGATGAACACACGCTGAAAGACAGCCTGTACACCGATTCGCTTCTCGCACGTGATTTATGGAGTCCGGACTTGCTCGGTGCCATCGACACGCTCAAAACCCGTCGCCTGTTCTTCTCTCCCGACGGACTCTTCCATCGTTTGGCGATTGAATACCTTTGGCCTTGCAGCGGCTCCCTGGATGCCAGCCATATCTACAGGCTTTCTTCCACTCGTCAACTCCTGGTCGATACGCCCAAGAGCAATGGCGCGCGTACGAAGGGAAACGGTAAGGCCAACTCGCGTGGTGGCAGCAGCGCTGTCCTCCTCTTTGGCGACATCGACTACAGCCATGATGTCACGCCGCACCCCCTTTATCTCTCCCAACCCAACGACTCGCTTGCGCAACTCTATTTCCAGTCGCTCGGGGTGAAGTTGAAAGAGCTGGACGGTACGCGTGCAGAGGTTGATTCCATTTATCGCATTCTTAGCGAATCCGCTCTCGACCAATCCGCTACACCTGTTATCGACTATCTGTATGATACCGCTGCGAGCGAGTATAGTTTCCGCCAGCTGGCTCCCCGATATTCTGTCATACACTTGGCTACTCACGGCATCTGTGGCGCTCCTATGATTTCCTCTACCGATCTGCGTCCCCACCTGCTGGATCTCTCCATGTCCACAAGTGGTATCGCCCTCGCTGGAATCAATGTCAACCATGTCGACAGTTGCGCCTATGACGGTTTCCTGTCGGCTACCGAGTTGTCACAGCTTGATCTCCATGGTGTCGATCTGGTGGTCTTGTCAGCCTGCCAGTCGGGTCTGGGATTCCTTACCGAAGACGGACTTTTCGGTCTTCAGCGTGGCCTTAAGAACGCCGGTGTCAAGGGTCTTATTGTCAGTCTCTGGAGTGTGGATGACGACGCTACCGCTTTCCTTATGAAGTCGCTCTACAAGAATATGCAGGATCATGACATCCATACCGCTTTCTTCATGGCACGCGAGGAATTGAAGGAATACGAGGAAACGAAAATCCTTTTCAACCCTATACTGCTTCGCCCCACACCGGTAACCACTTCATTCAACAAACCCCGTTACTACGATGCGTTTATTATGATAGATCTTCGGTAGATTGACAGTCGCTTTATTCCGGATTCAGATGCAGGCGGTCGATGAGGTCGGTGGAGAGTACGTCGGCCGGGGCTTGCAGCACGGTGAGCACCCATGACTGGGTAATTTCGTCCCATTGCTGCGCGGTGACTGTCTGCCAACCCCGTTCAATCAGGTTCCAGTTGCTTCCCATTTGGCGGCGGCGTTCCCGGCGGTTCTTGCGCCATTCGTCTTTGTATTTCTTTGTCAGTGTGCAGCTTTCGCGCAGCTCCATGCTGATCTGGTATTCGCCCGTGCCCCACAAATCATGGTATTCGTCGTTGTTTTCGCGGAAGCCCGAGTAGGAGCGGGGAACGATGAAGCTGCTTCCGTTGACGGGATAAGGCGATTCCTCATCCCCATGGCGCATATAGCGGACAAAGCCGGTCGAGTCCATGTCTTTTGGCCTGACAGGGATGTAAAGTGAGAAATGTCCCAGTTCGACATCTTCTTGAATCATCGTCGCCTGATTCATCCATGACGAGGTGATGTCGATGTTGATGGACATACAGTAATTCTGCCGGTCTTCGTAGGAAAAGGCGGTGTCGAACGACGAATTGGGCAGGTTGGAGTAGAAGGGACTGATGATGAGTGTGTCGAGAACAAGTTCGAATTTGCTGTGTTCGACAATACGGTTGATCTTGCTCTTATCGATATGCATGGAGATGTAGAACACCGTGTCGTTGCCTTCCATACGCAGGCATCCGATGCCGTTGAAACGCATGCCTTTGGGATCGAGTGGACCGTTGATGGAGGGGATGGAGTAAAAATCCTTCAAATTGGAGATAGAGCTGATGCTGGTGAGATAGACGTTCTCACTCTGCACGGTACTCTCCCATTCGGCTTTGATGCGCTGTTTCCGCTGCATCAGATTGACTACCGCTGTGACGCCCAAATCAATAAACGAGGTGACATATCCGGCACCGATGCCTTTGGCAGCATTGATGGCTGCGGTTTTCATGAGGGCGCCGAGGGATTCCTCGTCGCCTCCTCGGGCTTGACGGGTCCCGCGAATGACATTGGGATAAAACTGGTCGCAGTATTGCTTCACCTCTTCACTGACAGCGTCGTCGTTGTAAATGTATGCAGTTGTGGTGGTTACTTGAGCCTGGATGGCTATCGCCGTTAGGCATAATGCAGCGAGAATACCAATTTTTTTCATGCAGAACATTTTTTGTTATGAATGTGCAAAAATACCCTTTTTTTTTGAAACCGAATAAGGACTTTTGCAATTTGCTCTTTTTCAAAAAAAAAGGAGTATGCTCCGTTCGTTTGGTGCTTCTATAAAAGCAATGCTGGAGGCATTTTTTTTGAAAAGAGATACAGATGAATAAAAAAAACATCCGTCCTCTTTCTTGAAGTAATTGTATTTTCAACGTCTTTCGCCTATATGAACAATTTGATGGGGAGAAAAAGATGATTTTTTTTTCGTTAATTTTAAAAAAGTTCGTAATTTTACGCCCAGTAAAAAATGAAAGAAAAACGTTGGATAATAAGGAAAGATTATGATATAGAGGTTGTTGAAAAACTTGCGGAATCACTGGGTGTGGACAAAATTATCGCCACGCTGCTTGTAGAACGTGGTGTTACTACTTTCGAAGAAGCCAAGCACTTCTTCCGTCCGAGTTTAGACCAACTTCACGATCCATTTCTGATGAAGGATATGGATCGTGCGATTGCACGTATCAATGAAGCCCTCCGCAAGAAAGAACGCATGCTGATTTACGGTGACTATGACGTTGACGGCACTTCTGCAGTGGCGTTGGTTTACTCGTACTTCCACACGCTCCATTACAACATCGACTTCTATATTCCTGATCGCGATACCGAAGGATATGGCATATCCTTCCAAGGTATCGACTACGCCAAACGCACTGGCGTGAAACTAATCATCGCACTTGACTGCGGCATCAAGGCTATCGAACAAGCTGAGTATGCCAATTCGTTGGGTATCGACATCATTGTGGGCGACCACCATTTGCCGGGCGAAGTGCTCCCCGACTGCTGTGCCGTTCTCGACCCCAAACGGGAAGACTGCCCCTATCCGTTCAAGGAACTGTCGGGCTGCGGAATCGGTTTCAAGATTGTTGAGGCCTATATGGAGCAGAAAATCGGTGTGAGGCTTTGTGACTCCGCTTCAGAGTTGACAACTGTCCAGAAAAAAAACATGGAGATGTTGAAGCTGAAGCTGCTGCGCTATCTTGATCTGGTTGCGGTGAGCATCGCTTCGGATATCGTGCCCATTGTGGGCGAGAACCGTGTGCTGGCAGCCTACGGACTGAAGGTGATCAACACCAAACCCCGTCCGGGTCTCGAAGCCATCCTGACGTATGGCCATATCGAACCGCGTTCGAAAGAAGACCGTCAAGGCAATCCCGAGAAGGATTCCTATTTTGAAAAGGATTTGAACATCAGTGATCTGGTGTTTCTTGTCGGTCCAAGAATCAATGCCGCGGGACGTATCCACAGCGCTTTTGACTCGGTCCGCCTTCTGTTGGCCGAGAATATGGATGTGGCATCCAAACTGGCTGAGGAGATCAACAACTACAACAAGGAGCGCAAAGGTCTGGATACCATGGCGACGGAAGAGGCGAAGCAGCGTCTGGAACGTGATGAAACCTTGAGCAGCCGTCATTCGATTGTCCTTTTTGGAGAGCAGTGGCACCGTGGTGTGGTAGGTATTGTCGCCTCGCGCCTTGTCGAAGCCTTTTATAGACCGACTATTGTCTTTACCCGGTCTACCGACGATCTCTATGTCGGTTCGGCACGCAGCATCAAGGAGTTCGACGTGCATGCCGCTTTGGAGGAGTGCAGCGAGTTGCTGGAGCACTTCGGTGGACATAAAAGTGCTGCCGGTGTGTCGCTCAAACCGGAGAATTTCGAGCGCTTCGTGGAGCGTTTTGAGGAGGTGGTCAGCCGCACCATGCCGCCGGAGGCGACGGTGCCGGAGATAGAGATTGACGCAGTCATCAGCTTCTCGGAGCATATCACACCCAAATTCTTGCGTATTCTGAAACAATTCTCGCCGTTTGGTCCGGAAAACAACGTGCCGGTGTTTTGCACGCACAACCTTGTGGATACGGGTTCACCGCGAGTGGTGGGCTCCAACCACTTGAAATTCTCCGCCATCCAGCTTACCTCGCGTTCGCGTGCCTATCCCGCTATCGGTTTCCAGTTGGGTGACAACTACGAACGGGTGAAGCGCGGTGATTCGTTCAGCCTGTGCTATCTGCTGGAAGAAAACTACTGGAACGGCAAAACAGAGATACAGTTGAATGTAAAAGACATCAAGTTCGATGACTGATGCATGGAAATGGATTGTTGTCATGAACTGACGTCTGAGACATTATCCCATAACGGGCGACACAATAAAGTCGCCCGTCTTTCGTTATTATTTTCAATAGTGTAAAGACAGAAGGGTGTAATCCCTTTAATTCTTCCTTAACAACATTCCTCATATCAACTTATCAACAAAAATGGCTGACGACAAAAAAATTATCTTCTCGATGGTCGGTGTAGGAAAGCTGATTCCGCCGTCACGTCAAATCCTGAAAGACATTTACCTTTCGTTTTTCTATGGTGCCAAGATCGGTATCATCGGTCTCAACGGATCGGGGAAATCGAGCCTGTTGAAAATCATTGCCGGAGTCGATAAAGACTATCAGGGCGAAGTGGTCTTCGCCCCGGGCTACAGTGTGGGTTATCTGGAACAGGAACCGAAGCTCGACGACACGAAAACCGTCAAGGAGGTGGTTCAGGAAGCTGTTCAGGATGTTGTCAACTGGCTCAAAGAGTATGAAGAAGTCAACAACGCCTTTGCTGAGCCCGACGCCGATTTCGACAAGCTGTGCGAGCGGCAGGGAGAACTCACCGAACTGCTGGAACAGCACGACGCGTGGAATCTCGACAGCCGTCTGGAGCGTGCCATGGATGCTCTCCGCTGCCCCGAGGAGGACCAGTTGGTGAAGAACCTCAGCGGTGGCGAACGTCGCAGGGTGGCCTTGTGCCGGTTGCTGCTTCAGGAACCTGATATTCTTTTGTTGGACGAGCCCACCAACCACCTCGACGCCGAGAGCATCGAGTGGCTGGAACACCATCTGCAGCAATACAAAGGTACCGTTATCGCGGTGACCCACGACCGTTATTTCCTCGACAATGTGGCAGGATGGATTTTGGAGCTCGACCGCGGAGAAGGTATTCCCTGGCAGGGAAACTACAGCTCGTGGCTGGACCAGAAAACGCAGCGTCTGGCCATGGAGGAGAAGCAGGAAAGCAAGCGTCGCAAAACCTTGCAGCGTGAGTTGGAATGGGTGCGGATGGCACCCAAAGCCCGCCATGCCAAAGGAAAAGCCCGTCTGGCGGCTTATGACCGCATGATGAACGAAGATGTGAAAGAAAAAGAACAGAATTTGGAAATCTATATTCCCAACGGTCCGCGTCTGGGTAACAAAGTGCTTGAGGTGGAAGGGGTCAGTAAAGCCTATGGCGACAAGCTGCTCTACGAGAACCTTACCTTCTCGCTGCCGCCAGCCGGCATTGTGGGCGTTATCGGTCCCAACGGATGCGGAAAGACGACGCTGTTCCGTCTGATTATGGGGCTGGAGCAGCCCGACACAGGAACATTCACCGTCGGTGAGACGGTAAAGATAGGATATGTAGACCAGCAGCATGTGCGCATCGACCCTGAGAAATCGGTGTGGGAGGTGGTCAGCGAAGGCAACGAACAGATACAGATGGGCGGACGACTGGTCAACAGCCGCGCCTATATCTCACGGTTTAACTTCAGCGGCAACGACCAGAGCAAGAAAGCCGGAGTGCTCAGCGGAGGCGAACGCAACCGCCTGCACCTGGCGCTGACGCTCAAGAGCGAGGCCAATGTGCTACTGCTTGACGAGCCTACCAATGATATCGATGTCAACACGATGCGAGCGTTGGAGGAGGGTCTGGAAAACTTTGCCGGTTGTGCTGTGGTCATCAGCCACGACCGATGGTTCCTCGACCGTATCTGCACCCATATCCTCGCTTTTGAAGGTGATTCGCAGGTCTATTTCTTCGAAGGTAGCTATTCCGAGTATGAGGAGAACCGCAAGAAACGTCTCGGTGACGACACACCCCACAGGTTCCATTACAAAAAATTGATGTAATTGATAGTTGTTGAATTACAGGCGGTTTTATACGGATGTGCTTCGGATTCCATGAAAAAAAACAATGAAATAATATTTTTGTGTATCTTTGCAAAATAATTCACTAAAAAACAAAATTATGCAAACAAAAAGATTTCTTTTGGGTTTTATTGCCGTAAGTGCAATGCTGTTTGCTGCCTGTGGCAGTGACGAAGAGGAGACTCTGACCCTCAATGACAACCAGTTGGCCTTCGACGGAGTGGTTTACAACATGAATACCAATGCTTCGATTGAAAATTATGGCAATGGTGAATATGCAATCTTCAGTGGCGAAGGAGAAAACCGTGCGTTTCATCTGACTGGCTCGTTTGGAGAAGGTTCCATCAACCAATCGTACAACATTGCTGTACACAATCCAGGTGTGCACATGACCGTTGATTTCTTCGGTGAGACGATGACAAGTTTCTCTTTTGACAACCACATGGAAGGATTCTTCGGTGGTATTGAGGGTGTTGAAAATGTTGAAGGTTCTATTTTCAGTGAAGGCACGTTGACCAATACCTATGATGAAAATGGCTTCAGAGCCTATCTCAAAGGTACGTTGATAAATGGAAAGAAGATTGAGTTTAAAGTCTTCGTTCCCTTCTCCGAACTGGACGTGATTGGAAGATAGACTTTGTTAAACGTGCATCACGAAAACCGTGATGCACGTTTGCTTTTATAGATACGGATATGAAACAGTGGATGCTCGTAGCACTGTTGTTGTCTCCTGTTGCATTGTTGGCGCAGCACAGCCGTCAGTCGTTGACGCAACCCGACTACGACGACTACAACCTGCGCTTCTGGCCGCGTCAGGTGACGGTGGTGCAGAAGTATGATTCGGGTGACGACAACAACTTCCAGGAGACCTACAGCTTTGATTCGGTCGGTCGACTGACGGAGTACCGCAAGCGGGGCTTCGGCGGCGAGCGGGTGACGCGCTATCCGTTGGCCATGAGCGAATCTGACGGATGGTGGATCAAGGAGTCGGAGTACTTCCATTTCGACTATGATGGCGATTTGTTGGAGTCGCACCAGTATGACTTGAAAGGGCGGCTATACAGTTCCACGCATTATATTTATGCCGAAGGCGGCAATCTGGTAATGACCATCGAGTATATCTACGATTTGGACAGCGGAGTGGTCGCCAAGCGCACCGTGTCGAGCTACGACAAGAAGGAACGTCTGGTCTCGGTCTGTCAATATACAGCTGACGAACTGCTGCTCGTCTCCGAGAAACGCAAATACGACCGTCGCGGCAATCTTGTCAAGAGGGTCCGGACCTTCTACAATGACGAAGAGGCGATTGTCAACACCGAAAAGCGTGTCTATACCTACGACCACCATGGCAATTGGATTCATTGCCGCTATTTCCTCAACGGCAAACAGGAATACACGTTGGAGCGTACCATATCTTATTACGGGGAATAATGTCTCCCAAGCCTTCTTTGGACAAGGTAACGAAATGGTATAGCGAGGAATAGGTTTGTTGTTGAAAACTATTGATATATTAGGTGCCTGGAGTTGGCGTTTTTTTGTGTATTTTTACATCTTCAAACGTTCCTCCTAATATTGTCGTAGTATGCCCTATTTCACCCATTTACACGTCCACTCGCACTTCTCTATCCTCGACGGAATGTCGAAAGTGCCCGACCTTATCAGCAAGTGCAAAAAAAACGGCATGTATGCCATGGCACTTACCGATCATGGCAATATGTTCGGTATCAAGGAACTGGTGGATACGGTGAAGAAGGAAAACGGCAAGGTCAAAGACAAAATCAAGGAGCAGGAGGCGGTTCTTCATAACGACGGCGCCACGCCCGAGGAAAAACGCGAGGCAGAATATCAGGTGGAACAGCTGAAGGGGCAGTTCTTTAAGCCGATTATCGGAATCGAGGCCTACTGCGCCCACCGCACACTCTACGACAAAGACGCCACCGTCAAGGAACGAGACCCCGAGACAGGACGTGAACGCATCACCGACCGAAGTGGTTGGCATTTGATCCTTTTGGCGAAAAATAAACAGGGATACAAAAGTCTTTGCAAACTCAGCTCCATAGCTTTCACCGACGGTTATTTCTATTCCCCGCGTATCGACCATAACGTGTTGGAACAGTATCACGAAGGGTTAATCTGCTGCTCGGCATGTATTGGTGGGGAGATTCCACAGAAAATACTGAAGGGTGACATCGAAGAGGCAGAAGCGGCGGTGCGCTGGTTCAAGAATCTGTTTGGCGACGATTTCTACCTCGAAATGCAACGCCACCAGACCGATAAGCCCAATGCAGCCTACGACACCTATCCCAAGCAGCAGCAAGTAAACAAATATCTGGTTGAGTTTGCCAGAAAATATGATATCAAACTGGTCGCCACCAACGATGTCCATTTTGTGGAAGAGGAACATGGTGAGGCGCATGACCGTCTTATCTGCCTCAGTACGGGCAAGGACTTCGACGACCCCAACCGACTGCACTATACCAAGCAGGAATGGCTGAAGTCGCCCGACGAAATGGCGGCCATTTTTGAAGATATTCCGGAAGCGTTGGAGAACACCCGTGAAATCGCCGACAAGGTGGAGGTCTTCAGCATCGACTCGGACCCCATCATGCCGATGTTCGACATCCCCGCCTCTTTCGGTACAGAGGCGGAGTACCGCAGCCGTATCACCGAGCAGGAGCTCTTCGATGAGTTTACCCGCAACGAGAAAGGGGAGGTGGTGATGAGTCAGGAAAAAGCGGAGGACAAGATAAAGAAACTGGGCGGCTACGACAAACTGTACCGTATCAAGTTCGAAGCCGACTATCTGGCTAAATTGGTATGGGAAGGTGCTGCCAAGCGCTATTTGAAAGATAAACTGGAAGCGGGAAACGGGGAATTGACGGAAGCGGAAATCAAAGCGTCGTTGACCGAGGAGCAGAGAGAGCGTATCGTCTTCGAGCTCCATACAATCAAGACCATGGGTTTCCCAGGCTATTTCCTTATCGTGGCCGACTATATCCGCGGTGCCCGCGAAGAACTGGGTGTCAGCGTGGGTCCTGGACGCGGTTCCGCTGCTGGAAGCGTGGTGGCCTATTGCTTGTGGATTACCGATATCGATCCGTTGAAGTACGATTTGCTGTTTGAACGCTTTCTTAACCCCGACCGTATCTCGCTGCCTGATATCGATGTCGATTTTGACGATGCGGGACGCGGCAAGGTGCTGGATTGGATTACAGAGAAGTACGGTAAGGAGAAAGTGGCGCACATCATCACCTACGGCACCATGGCCAGCAAATCGGCTATCGCCGATGTGGGACGTATACAGAAAGTGCCGCTGGGAGTGGTCAACCAAATCAAGGGTTACATTCCCGACCGCAGTTTCCCGGACAATATCAAGGACGACAAGGGCAAATCGCCCAAAGTGAATCTGAAGAACTGCTACCGTTATGTCCCGGAATTGCGTGAGATTATGGAAGGTGATGACGATTCGCTCAAATCAATGCTGACCTATGCCGAGGAGTTGGAGGATACCAACCGGCAGGTGGGCATCCATGCCTGCGGGGTCATCATTGGCGCCGACGACTTGACCAAGTACGCCCCGGTTTGTACCATCAAGGACAAGGAGAGCGGAGAAGATGTGTTGGTGACCCAGTATGACGGCCATGTGGTCGAGACAGTGGGTCTGATCAAGATGGACTTCCTGGGTCTGAAGAACCTTACCATCATCAAAGAAGCACTCGCCAATATCAAGAAGCACCACGGCGTTGACATCGATATCGATCATATCCCTATCGACGACGAAAAGACCTATCAGCTTTTCTGTGACGGCAACACAGTGGGGACGTTCCAGTTTGAGTCGGCGGGAATGCAGAAATACCTCCGTGAACTGAAGCCGCATGTCTTTGAAGACCTTATCGCCATGAACGCCCTCTACCGTCCGGGTCCCATGGATTACATCCCCGATTTCATAGACCGCAAATTGGGTCGCAAACCAGTGGAATATGACATCCCCTGCATGGAGAAGTACCTCAAGGATACGTATGGCATCACCGTCTACCAGGAGCAGGTCATGTTGCTGTCGCGTCAGTTGGCCAACTTCACCCGCGGTCAGAGCGACACGTTGCGCAAAGCCATGGGCAAGAAGCAGATCGATAAGATGAACGAGTTGGAGGTGCTCTTCTATGAGGGCGGCGAGAAGAACGGCCATCCCAAGGAGATACTCAAGAAAATATGGGAAGACTGGAAGAAATTCGCCTCCTACGCTTTCAACAAATCGCATGCCACCTGCTATTCCTGGGTGGCCTACCAGACGGCCTATCTCAAAGCACATTATCCGGCCGAATATATGGCTGCGGTGATGACTTCGTCGCTCAGCGATATCACGCGCGTCACGGAACTGATGTCCGACTGCCGCAAGAACAAACTGGAGATTCTGGCACCCAGTGTCAATGAATCGGAAATCAATTTCTCTGTCAACGAGAAGGGTCAGATACGCTTTGGACTGTGCGCCATCAAAGGCATGGGTGAAGCGGCTTCGCAGGCCATCATCAGCGAGCGTGAGAAGAACGGTCCCTATAAAGATATCTTCGATCTGCTGGATCGTATCGATATGAAAGCGGTGAACCGCAAGAATCTGGAGGTGTTGGTCAAGTCGGGCGCTTTCGACCAGCTGGAAGGCATGCACCGTGCGCAATACATGCATCGTGATGTGCCGAGCGAGAACTCTCCGACCTATTTGGAGAAGCTGGTTCGCTGGCAGTCGCGCAAGCAGGAGGCGGCCAATGTGGCACAGATGTCCATTTTCGACATGTCGGACGATATCAAGGCAGAAGACCATCCACCCATTCCCGATTGCGAACCGTGGACCAGTGTGGAGCAGTGTAACAACGAAAAAGAGGTTATCGGTTTCTACCTCACAGGGCACCCCTTGGACGATTACAAATACGAGATGCAGCATTTCGCCACCATCGATGTGACACAGCTGAATGATATGCAGTCGCTCTTGGCACGTCGCGATGTACGGTTCGGAGGGATTGTCTCGCAAGCCACGTTCGGTGTGTCGCAGCGTACAGGCAACCCCTACGGAAGTATTGTGATAGAGGATTATGTAGGTAGCTACGAACTGCGTCTGTTCGGTGACGATAGCGTGAAATATAAGAATTTCTGCGAGAAAGGTCTTTTCGTCTTCGTTCAGGGAGAAGTGGCGCAACGTACCTATAAAAACAAGGATGGTCAGTTGGTTACGATGCCGCCGAGATTGCAAATCAGAAAGATAATGTTGCTGAGCGATGTGCTGAACAGCTTCGCCAAGACATTGAATTTCCATATAGATATCAATCAACTGAACGATGCTTTCTGCGACCATCTGAACAAACTGGTAAAGCAGAACCGCGGTAAGGTGCAATTGACTGTCAATGTGGACGACAAGGATCATGATATGTCGCTCTTCATGTCGTCTCCCCAAATGCTGGTCGATCCGCGTCAATTTGTCAAATTGCTGGAAGCGATGCCAGAAGTATACGATATAAGACTTAATGCAAAATGAAAGAAGTGAAATTGCAAACACCTGTTGTCGTCGGACAAAGTGATTTCACGCTTGGTTACGACAACCATACGTTCCTGATGGGCTCTTGCTTTACGGAACGTATGGGGATACGTCTGCAGGCGTTGCATTTTCCTGTTATGCTCAATCCTTTCGGTATTTTGTACAATCCGCTTTCGATGGCGGAAGCACTGAACCGATGTTTGGATGACAGGGAGATAGGAGAGGAATCGCTGGTTTTCCATGACGGGCTGTGGCACTCTTGGCTGCATCATGGAGCTTTCTCAAGCACGGACCGCGACGAATGTCTGTTGCGTTGTAATGAGGCCATCCATAAGGCACACCTTTTTTTGCAACAGTGCGATCGGATGATTCTTACCTTCGGATCGGCATGGCACTATCGTCTGTCCGACCCTTCTGGTGAGGGGATGGTGGTGGCCAATTGCCACAAAGTGCCAGCGGCACGTTTTGTCAAGCGGTTGGCATCGGTCGAGGAGATAATGGGTCTGTGGCAGCCGTTGGTCGATCGGCTGACGAGTCGAGGAATCCACTTGTTTTTTACCATCAGTCCGGTGCGGCACTGGGCCTATGGTGCCCATGGTAACCAGTTGGGCAAGGCGGTACTGCTGCTTGCGGTGGAGCAGTTGCAGGCTTCTTCTCGCGACAGCTCTGCCAGGATGAGCTATTTCCCCGCCTATGAGCTGATGATGGATGAGTTGCGTGACTATCGCTTCTATGCAGATGATATGCTCCACCCTTCCTCTTTGGCAGAGGAAATTGTGTGGCGACGATTTCAGCAGTTTTGCATGTCTGAAACGACAATAGAGCGTTGTGAACAAGTAGACAAAGACAACCGTCGTCTCGCCCACCGACCCCTCCACCCATTGGAAAATGAGTGACCGGTGCCCGACCGAGACCCTCTCAAACCCTTCAAACCTTTCAAACCTTTCAAACCTTTTAAACCTTTCAAACATATCAACAACATATAATCAAATGAAAAAAAATATTGCTTTGGTAATGGGAGGCTTCTCCGGCGAACATCAGATATCCATCAATAGCGGCTGTCAGGTGTATGAGTCGTTGGATAAGCGTAAATACAATGTTTATAAAATTGTCGTCGGCGACTTTGACGGGGAAACCATCGATCGTAGCGTGTGGTACTGGCTTGACGACGACGGTAGCCATCGCCCGATTGACAGAAGCGATTTCACCATTACGGAAAAAGGAAAGAAAATCCATTTCGATTTGGCGTTTATCATCATCCATGGCAACCCGGGCGAAAACGGTGTGATGCAAGGTTATTTCGACTTGCTGGGTATCAAATACACTACCTGTGGATTCTACACCTCGGCGCTCACCTTCAATAAAGGTTTTTGTAATGAAGTGGTCCGTAATTTCCGGTTGGTGAAAGTGGCCAAATCATGCGTTTTCTATCGGGATCAGCCGGTCAATCCCAAAATAGTTCTGAAGAAATTAGGATTGCCTGTCTTTGTCAAGCCTGCCTCGGGCGGTAGCAGCGTCGCCACTACCAAGGTGAAGTGTGCCGAGGATTTGTTGCCTGCCATTCAAGAGGCATTTACCGAGGATGACGCTGTCATGGTTGAGGAGTTTGTCAAAGGCCGTGAGTTCGACTGTGGCATGATGAAGATAAAAGGCAAGAAATTTGTCTTCCCGATTACAGAGATTATTCCGCTCGGAGACCATGAGTTTTTTGACTATGCAGCCAAGTATGACGGTTTCTCCAACGAGGTCACCCCAGCGGAAGTGGATCCTGCTATCGCAGAGGAGATTCAGGAGGTCTCCTCTAAATTGTATGACCTGTTGAACTGTCGCGGCGTGGTACGTTTCGACTATATCTACAATACCGAAAAGAATCAACTCTATTTCTTGGAGGTCAATTCCATCCCGGGACAGAGTGCCGAAAGTATTGTTCCCAAGCAGGCCCGTGCCATGGGCATTTCGACTACCAAATTATACGAAATGGTCATCGAAGACGCGCTGTCGGTGAAGGGCGTAAAGTGAATGTTGACAGGTACACAGTGACACAAGTAAGCACCTTTTAAATTTTAAACTCTTAAACACTTATTATATGGACAACGAAATCTTGAAATCCCTTCGTGAGCGTCGCAGCATCCGCGCTTACAAACCAGAACAAATCACCGATGAGGAACTGAAAGCTGTCCTCGATGCCGGTACTTATGCCCCGACGGGGATGAATTACCAGGATCCGTGGATTGTGGCAGTGCAGGATCCGGAAATTGTCGCACAGTTGGTGCGTATGAATGCCGCCGTTATGGGGAAGGAGGGCAATCCCTATTACGGAGCACCTACCATTGTTTTGGTCTTCGCCTCCCGTCCCGAGAAATGGGCTAATGGCACATGTGATGCGGCTTTGGTGTTGGGCAACATGATGAATGCCGCCCATGCCATCGGACTGGGTTCCTGCTGGATTAACCGCGAGAGGGAGATGTTCGACACCGACGAGGGAAAGGAACTGATGCGACGGTTCGGCCTGCCGGAAGGTCTGATGGGTGTCGGCAGCATCTCGCTGGGTTATCCCGCCGTTCCGCTGCCCGCTGCCCGTCCACGCAAAGAACATTATTACCGTATTGTGAAATAGCTGGAATTTCTAAAAATATTATTAATTGTTTTTCATATTGTTAAATAGAAGAAGCGTGTTTGGATGAATTTTTTTTACAATTTGTTGTTGATAATTCGAAAAAATGTAGTAATTTAGCGGTGTGAAAGGGTGTATCCGTAGGATACGCGAGATTTGTGTAAATAATTAAAAATTAATAATATGGAAGCAAAAAAATCAAAAAAAGCAGACCTTGAAAAAAAGAAAGGGCTGTTTCTCGAAATCGGTTTGGTTTCGATTCTTGCTATTGTTTTGGTGGCTTTCAATCTGAGAAGTACGGATAAAAAAGACAGTGGTTTGAAGGCTACGATGGTAAACAATGAAATCCAGGAGGAGGTTCTCAATACACAAGAAGAACAAAAACCCCCTGAGCCGGAACCCGAACAGCAGCAGCCGGAAGTTGTCACTGAGGTAAAGGTGATTGACAACGATGCTGAGTCAAGCAATGAGCTTAATACTGCTGAGCTTTTCGATGAGAACAGACCTATCGAAGAGGTTCATGTCGAGGTGAAAGAAGAAAAAGAAGAGGAAGAGGAGATGATTTACACCTTCGTGGAAGAGGATGCTTCTTTCGTGGGAGGTGAAGAGGCGCTGTACGCCTACCTCAACAAGAATCTGCAGTATCCGGAACTGGCACGCGAGAGTAATATTACAGGTACGGTGGTTATCAAATTCGTTGTCGAGAAAGACGGTTCCATCACCAAGGCATCCATCCTCCGCGAAATCGGTGGTGGCTGTGGTAAGGAGGCTTTGCGTGTAGTCAAGAATATGCCGAAATGGAAACCGGGTAAGCAGGGCGGTCGCGCTGTACGTAGCGAGTTCACGCTCCCGGTCCAGTTTGAATTGCATTAATACATTTTCTTAGAGAAATTTAAGGCGGACAATCTGTTCGCCTTTTTTGATTTATAATGATTTCTGTTAACAACCTTTCTGTTCAGTTTACGGGTGTCAATCTGTTTGACGACGTTACGTTCAATATCAATGACCGTGACCGAATCGGTCTGGTGGGAAAGAACGGGGCGGGGAAGTCCACCCTGTTGAAAATCCTTTGTCGTCGGCAAGAGCCAGAAACGGGAACGGTCATTATCGCATCGGGTCAGACGGTGGGCTATCTGCCTCAGGAGATGGTGCCAGAAGGTATGGGTACTATTCTTGAAGAAGCAATGAAGGCTTTTGACCAGATTGACAATCTGGAACGGCAACAGGAGAGACTCACCGCCGAGGTGGCGGAACGCACCGATTACGAGTCAGAAGAGTACACACGGCTGTTGGCAAGGCTGCATGAGGTGACTGAACAGATAGCGATGCTGGGCGGCTCCAACCGTCAGGAACAGGCTGAGAAGGTGTTGCTGGGCCTGGGATTCCGTCATGCGGATTTCCCCCGCTTGTTGGCGGAGTTCAGCGGTGGCTGGCAGATGCGTGTCGAGTTGGCGAAACTCCTGCTGAAACATCCCGATTTCCTTTTGCTTGACGAACCGACCAACCACTTGGATATTGAGTCTATCCAATGGCTTGAGAATTATCTTTCCTCTTATACCGGCGCGGTGGTATTGGTGTCGCACGACCGTACTTTCCTTGACAATATCACCAAACGAACCATCGAGATCACTGCTGGTAAAATCTACGACTATAAAGTTCCCTATTCAGAATATGTGGTGCAGATGCAGGAACGTAGAGCATCGCAGATGGCATCGCTGACCAACCAGCAACGTCAGGTGGCGCAGATCGAGGCTTTCATCGAGCGGTTCCGGTACAAAGCCACCAAGTCCAAACAGGTGCAGTCACGTATCAAGATGCTGGAACGGATGGAGGCCATCACTGTCGACGAAGTATCCACGGAAAGTATCCATTTCCAGTTTCCGCCGGCACCCCATAGCGGCAAAATAGTCATGGAGGCTACGCATTTGGGGAAGGCGTATGGCGACAATCAGGTATTCGATAATGTTGATTTTCTGGTGACGAAAGGGGCAAAACTGGCTTTTGTGGGTCGTAATGGCGAAGGCAAATCCACGTTGGCAAAAATCATTGTCGGTGAGTTGACGGATTACACGGGCATGTTCCGGTTAGGCCATCAGGTGCAGATAGGTTATTATGCGCAGAATCAAGCGGCCATGCTTGATGGAGAGAAGACAGTCTTCCAGACGATAGACGATGCCGCCATGGGCGATATCCGTCCCAAGATCCGCAATATCCTGGGATCGTTCCTTTTCGACAGTGACGACATAGAAAAAAAGGTCAAGGTGCTCTCTGGTGGAGAAAAAGCCCGTTTGGCGTTGGCCAAGTTGTTGCTGACCCCGTCAAATCTGTTGGTGCTTGACGAACCGACCAACCATCTGGATATGGATTCCAAGGATGTGCTGAAGAATGCCTTGCTGCAGTATACGGGGACGTTGATAGTGGTGTCGCACGACCGTGATTTCCTGCAGGGTCTGACAGATTCGCTTTTCGAATTCCGGGACGGGGCGGTACATGAATTTAAAGGGGATATCTTCGAATTCTTGGATTACCGTCGGATGGAGCATCTCAAAGAGTTGGACCAGACCAAGAAGAAAAGTAGTGAAAGTACCCAGCAGGCGGTGTCGCAGAACAAGCTGAACTATCAACAGTCGAAAGAGCGTGAGCGTGAGTTGCGCAAATTACGCAGCAATGTGGAGCGAATAGAGCAGGATATTGCACAACTGGAGGGTTCGATTGCGGAGAAGGAATCGTTATTGGCCTCCGCAGATGCTGCTGTGACAGCAGACGACGGTTTCTACGCCGACTATCAGGCGCTCAAAGATCGTCTGGAGCAGCGTATGACCGACTGGGAGGAAGCTACTGTCGCGTTGGAATTGTTTTTGAGTAATGATTAACGATTCAACATACCCTTATGGCCAAACACAACGAACTAGGAAAAGAGGGGGAAGTGATAGCCCGTCGCTATTTGGAACAACAGGACTATGAGATACTGGAGACTAACTGGCGTATAGGTCATCTGGAGGCTGACATTATTGCCTATCATGACCATCATATTGTGTTTGTCGAGGTCAAGACCCGCAGCGATGATACGTATGGCTCCCCGGAAGAATTCGTCGACAAAAAAAAGCGTCGCTCATATATCCGATTGGCCAATGCCTATATACTGATGCATGACCGTGAAGAGGAAGCCCGGTTTGACATAATTTCCGTTTTGTTCAAGGATGGAGAGACTAAGGTTGACCACTTGGTTGACGCCTACTCTACGGTATAATGGATAATACGGTGTTACCTGTTTCTTATGGCGGTCAGCAACTGATTCCCGCTGCATGTCCTGTGGTGAAGGCCACCTGTAGATTGTATCCGCCGGTATCGGCGTCAAGGTCGAGCACTTCACCGACGATATAAAGCCCTTTGACTAATCTGGACTCCATCGTTTTTGGATTGATTTCTTTCAGGTTTACGCCTCCTTGGGTGACAATGGCCTCTTCGTAGTTTCCAGTACCGGTCAGGGTAAAGGTGAAGTCTTTAAGGAAAGCAAGTAGTCTTTTACGTTCGGCACTGTTGATTTGGTGCAGCCGTTTGTAGTGTTCGATATGGAGTTGTTGCAACGCAAGCGGAATCAGTTCGGCAGGCAGCCACATACGCAAGGCATCGTGAAACAACCGGTTGCCGTTGCTGTTAAGGTCGTTGATGAGTCGTTTGTCCAGTGTTGTTGCTTCGACGGCAGGTTTCAAGTCTAAATGTGCCAGAATCTTTTGACCCTCATGCAACGGACCTGTGGCTATGCGGCTGGCGGAGAGCACGATGGGGCCTCCGATGCCTTTTTCGGTAAAGGTTAGTTCACCGAAATGCTCGCTCAGCTTCTTTCCATCGGGGTAGGAGAGGGTTAGTTTGGCGTTCTTGATGATGAAAGAGACTAAGTCGTTAGGGATTTTGAGATCGCCATCCAGATGTACCAGTGCGGGGTAGCGTGGAGAGAGGGTATGTCCGACTGCTTCGGCCATTTGGTATCCGTCACCCGTGGAACCTGTAAGTGGGTAGCTCATGCCTCCGGTGGCAAGGATGATGCTGGGTGCATGCAGTACAGTGCCGTCAGCGCACAGCACACCATGGGCTGCACCTTCTTCGACAAGAAGTGATTTGATACGGCAGTTCTTGCGAATCTCCACGTTGGGCATGGCTTCCAATGTTTGGACAAGAGCCAAGAAGATGTCTAATGACTTGCCGCTTTTGGGATAGACACGGTCTCCGCGCTCAACTATAAGTGGAACTCCCAGTGACTCAAACAACTCCATCAACTCCTTGTTGAAGAAGGTTGAAAAGGAGTTGCGCATGAAACGTGGGTCAGAGCCTACATGGGTGAGAAAGTCTTTCAGGGTTGCGGTGTTGGTAAGATTGCAGCGACCTTTGCCGGTGATGCGCAATTTGCGTCCGGGTTGATCCATCTTTTCCAAAAGCAGCACCCGCTTGCCCCTTCTTCCAGCAAATAGTGCGGCCATTAAGCCTGCCGCACCGGCTCCGACGATAATTACTTCTGCCATAGGGGAAGGTCGTTATCTGGCGATGTCGCCAATATCTTCGGGATGGATGCAGAGTACGGGAATCTGAGAGTGATGGACAATCTGTTGTGCATTAGTGCCAAGGAACAGACGGGCTAACAGACGGTCTTGTTCCGTGTTGATCACAACGAGGTCGGCATTGATTTTGGCTGCGTACTCAAGTACGGTCTTGGAGTAGTTCTCGTAACGGCGACCGCAACTGGTATAGGGGATGCCCTCTTTTGCGAAGAAAGCCTCTACCTGCTTTAAGTAGGTGCGTAGTGTCAATGCGTCTTGGGCTGATTCAATCAGTCCTAAAATATGTACTTGGGAACCGAATATCTTCGCCATCTGAGCCGCGGGACCGACTTTCTGCCGGGAGTTGGCATTGATACGAATAGGGACAACGATATGGTCCAATTTCTTGTGGAAGTTAAATCCTTCGCGTATTGTGAGGGTGGGACAGGGGGCCTCCTGTACAATGCGTACGGCAGTACTGCCCATCCAGTACTTCTCGAATCCGGAAGCTCCGTTGGTGCCGATGACAATCATGGGCGATTCTTCTTTGCGGGCAGCCTCGGCAATACGGTTGGCTACTTTCCCGCTTTGGATCTCCCAACTGATGTCCCCGTGTTTCATGTTGGGTCGATAGGAATCGCAAAGCTGTTGTAATTTCTCTTCGGCCAGATTGGCGGTGGCTTCCATTTGCTCGCCCGAGAGCAGGTTTTTCTCTTTCTTGATCCAAAGGAGCTTGATGCCGGTTTGTAATTGGTTGGCAATGTCGACGGCGATTTCAAGAGCCACGTATGAGCCTTTGGAAAAATCGGTGCCTACAATAACTGATTTCATGATGATACGGTCTTTTCGTGTTCTTTACTTTTTTAACGGAGAATAATTGAATATATTGTATTCTTTATTAAATCTACTTATATCTATCAATAAATCAATATTCTATAGTAAGGAAACTTTTTTTCTTCCATTATTTGAACTTTTTTGCGTATTTTTGCATTTTTGTTAACGGAGAAACACTAACCCATGAATGATAACTTGGACCCAACAGGAAATAGCCAAAGTGCGCGGGAACGGGAAGTGGAACGAGCTTTGCGTCCTAAGTCTTTTGACCATTTCGCGGGTCAGCAGCAGGTGCTGTCAAATTTGAAGATATTTGTCAAGGCGGCCAAGGAACGTGGCGAACCGCTTGACCATGTGTTGCTGCATGGACCTCCAGGTCTGGGCAAAACCACCCTTTCGCATATTATCGCGAATGAGTTGGGTGTAAGTCTGAAGATGACCTCCGGACCGGTGCTCGACAAACCAGGCGATCTGGCGGGGTTATTGACCTCACTGGGTCCCAATGATGTGCTGTTTATTGATGAAATCCACCGTTTGTCACCGGTGGTGGAGGAATACCTCTATTCGGCCATGGAGGATTACCGTATCGATATCATGATCGAATCGGGGCCCGCCGCCCGCAGCGTGCAACTCAACCTTAAACCTTTTACGCTCATTGGTGCCACTACCCGTTCGGGCATGTTGACCGCTCCGCTGAGAGCCCGTTTCGGCATTACGGCTCGGCTGCAATATTATGACGCACCAACCTTGACTCAGATTGTCAACCGTTCGGCGATGCTGTTGAACCAGAAAATCACCAGTGAGTCGGCAATGGAGATAGCCCGCAGAAGTCGTGGCACTCCGCGTATCGCCAATCTGCTGCTGCGTCGGGTGCGCGATTTTGCACAGGTGGTGGGCGACGGTACAATTACACTGGATATTGCCCGTCATGCACTGCAGGCACTCAATGTGGATCGTAACGGACTTGACGAGATGGATATCCGTATACTCTCTACCATTATCGACAAGTTTAAAGGTGGCCCTGTCGGTTTGAACACCATTGCCACAGCAGTGGGTGAGGAAGCGGGCACCATAGAGGAAGTCTATGAACCCTATCTGATTCAGGAGGGCTATATCATGCGTACCCCTCGTGGTCGTGAAGCAACCGCTCAGGCGTATCAGCATTTGGGCAAACTCCGTACCAACGGCCCTCAAGGCGAGCTTTTTTAGACGTTGTACTAAATATGTTTTGTTTTTATTTAACCCCTTTAACTCTATTTAAATGCTTACGCTGATAAAAAATATCAAAGAACTGGTGCAAGTGGAATACCAGCCGAAGTTACGTGTGTGTGGAAAGGAAATGGCACAGATGCAGACCGTCAAGGATGCCTATCTGATTGTGGAAAACGACAGAATCGCCGCTTTCGGATTTATGAAGGATCTTCCGGAGCAACGATTCGACCAAGAGATTGACGCATCGGGTCGTATGGTGTTCCCCACCTTTTGCGACTCACACACCCATATGGTATATGCCGGCAGTCGCGAGATAGAGTATATTGACAAGATCCGAGGTCTCTCCTACGATGAGATTGCCAAGCGTGGAGGGGGTATCCTCAATTCCGCCAAACGGGTGCAGGAGGCTTCAGAGGAACAACTGTTTGAGGATGCTTTGGCTCGGCTGCAGATGATGACGGCCTTTGGCACAGGTGCGGTAGAGATCAAATCGGGCTATGGAATGACGACAGAAGCCGAACTCAAGATGTTGCGGGTCATCCGTCGACTGAAAGAAGTCTCCCCGCTGACTATCAAGTCCACCTTGCTCGGTGCCCACGGCATCCCTATGGAATATCGTGGCTGTCAGGAGAAGTTTGTTGATTTGGTCATTGATGAGATGATCCCCCGTGCAGCCGATGAAGGGCTGGCTGACTATATCGATGTCTTCTGCGATGAGGGCTTCTTCACGGTGGAGGATACCGAACGGATGCTTGAGGCAGGAGCCAAGTATGGCATGCGTCCCAAAATCCATGCCAACGAAATGGCTTGCTCGGGCGGTATACAGGTCGCTGTGAAATACAACGCGCTCTCATGTGACCATCTGGAATATACGGGCGATGCCGAGATAGCTTGCCTGCTGGGTTCGGAGACCATGCCCACGGTACTCCCCGGCGCGGCCTTCTTCTTGAATATGCAACATGCGCCTGTGCGTAAGATGATGGATGCGGGCTTGCCGGTGGCTATGGCGTCGGATTATAACCCCGGTTCTTCCCCGTCGGGCAATATGCAGTTGATTCTCTCTTTTGCATGTGTCAACTATCGGATGCTTCCTGAAGAGGCTATCAATGCAACGACCATCAATAGTGGCTATGCCATGGGCGTCAGTGACCGGTTAGGCAGTATTGCGGTGGGCAAGTTGGCGAACTTCTTTATCACCAAACCAATCGCCACTTACGAATATATGCCCTACGCCTATGGTGAAAACAAAGTCGAAACGGTGTTTTTGAACGGTAAAAGAGTCTGAAATCAGTGCATTCATTATGATCAAGGTAGAACATCTGTACAAATCCTACGGTTCGCTTGAGGTGTTGAAGGATATCAACCTCACGGTTGCTGAAGGCGAAGTGGTCTCTATTGTAGGTGCCTCGGGGGCCGGTAAGACCACCTTGCTGCAGATAATGGGCACGCTCGACCGGCCGGACAAAGGCAGTGTGACCATAAAAGGGACATCGCTCACTTCGCTTTCCGACAAGGAACTGTCGCGTTTCCGTAATCGTCATATCGGTTTTGTGTTTCAATTTCATAATTTGCTTCCTGAGTTCACTGCTTTGGAGAACGTCTGCATGCCCGCCATGATTGCCGGCCGTTCATTGGAGGAAGCCAAACCCGAGGCAATGACGATTTTGGAATTTCTGAATCTTGCCGACAGGGCTTCGCACAAACCTTCCCAGTTGTCCGGTGGCGAACAGCAACGCGTGGCTGTCGCTCGTGCTTTGGTCAACCACCCTGCGGTGGTGTTGGCTGATGAACCGTCAGGAAATCTTGACTCGGCTCATGCAAAAGAACTACACGAACTCTTTTTCCAACTGCGAGACAAGTACAATCAGACTTTTGTTATTGTGACCCATAATATGGAACTGTCGGGGATGTCCGACCGACAGATAACCATCAAAGACGGGCGGAACTTCTGAGCTGTAATTGGTCTAATGCCTATATTGCAATCAGCAATAGTTGAAAATAAAGTAAAACGATGCACATCATAGGTGCTGAATAATTATTAAGCGACATCTTTTCACGTTGCACGTTAAACTTTAAACATTACTTAGATGATAAAACAGAAAGATAACAATTCGTCCGCTCCCCACAGGACAGACAAAAAAAACAACTCCTTCAACCGTTCAATAAAGAATAAAAGAGAAGGGGATGAAAACCAATCGTTTCACGTGAAACACGGAAAAGAATCCAAGTTGCAGCTCGTCTCTGGATTGCGTCCGGTTATGGAGGCGATTGATTCTGGAAAACAGATAGATAAGTTGCTTGTCCAATCTAATCTGGAGGGTCCTTTAGCACAGGAACTTAAGGCAAAGATCCGTGCTGCCAATCTGCCTTTCCAATACGTCCCAGTTGAGAAGTTGAACCGAATGACGGAAAGTAATCATCAAGGGGTGGTAGCTGTGATATCACCGATAGTCTTCCATGACTTCATGCAGCTTTTGCAGCGTATCGTCGATGCAGGAGGCGTGCCGTTTGTGTTGCTGCTCGACCATATTACCGATGTACGTAATTTGGGAGCGATTGTGCGAACGGCAGAATGTGCGGGAATCGACGCGGTGGTGGTCCCGGACCATGGAAGTGCGCAAATCAACGAAGATGCAATCAAGACCTCCTCAGGTGCATTGCTTCGTATGCCTGTCTGTCGTGAACAGAATCTTAAGACGGTAATCCATGTAGCCAAACAATTCGGACTGCAGATTTGTGCCGCGACAGAGAAAGGTGCCACCGATTATTTGTCGGTTGATTTCCGCAAGCCAACATTGTTGATTATGGGATCAGAGGATACGGGTATCTCTTCCGATTTGCTGAAGCTGGCCGATGTGCGAGCCAAACTTCCTATTCGTGGGGAGGTGCAGTCGCTGAACGTCTCGGTGGCTGCCGCGATTTTTATGTATGAAATGTTGCGGCAACGACAATAAGGCATCAGTGTGATTTTTTTTCAAATAAAATAGATCCTGTTCATCGAACAGGATTTTTTTTTGTTTTTTTAACAAAAATTTCTCGTCTTTTTTCTACTTTAACTACACTATAGTCACATAAAAGAGTCCATCTTTCATCTCTTTCAATTGAGAAAATTGTTTTATTCTATAATGTATTGACAATTAATGATGTAGTGATGTTTTTATTATTAAATACAAAAAAATGCTTTTCCATTGTGTTTTTTTGTGTAAATTTGTAAGTTCTTTGTGTAGACACTTTCCGTCCTGAGAGGGAAGGATAGTGTTGTGTAACTTTTTATGAATGAAAATAATATAAAGATAATAATATGAAAAAAAGGTCATTGTTACTCGGACTGATTTCTCTGTTTTTGGCATTTTCTGCCCAAGGACAGATTGTCACTAAGTATCAACAGGGATTCGAGACATCTGAACCAGTCTCGTATCAGGTTACCTCAGGAACGGCCACTCCGGTTACGACGCTGTCTTCGTCGGGTAGTCGCTCTCTGAAACTGCAACATCAATCGACAGAAACGATTGTGCTTCTTGATACACTCGATTTTACGGATAATGCCAGCTATACGGCGTATTATCTCGAGTTTATGCACATCTGTACGGTGGATCCTATGACATGTGCGAACCAGACGGATGTCGCTATCATCGAAGTGATGCATCCGGGCGAGTCCAGTTGGCACACCTTGACCGACCAGGACTGCGACTTCACCTGGGGAGGCGGTAGTGATTTGTTCCGTGACTATAGCTCTTATTCGGAACGTGCTTACGATATTTGGAGAGGCACTGCTGCTGACAACACATGGTGGAAGCGTGAGCGTTTCAGATTGGCAAACAGAATCAATGATGTTTCCGATTTGTCGCAGCGTAAACTCTTGGTCCGTTTCCGTCTGAAAGCACGTACTGCGGCGGGAACCACGACGGATGGTTGGTATTTGGACAATGTTACTGTTAAATGTAGTCCCAACTCCATGTCGCTTCCTGTGGCAAAAATGATTGCTTATCCTGACAGAATGAGTTATCCCTCAAGCCGTGGCACGCGTATCGAGACAGAGTTGACCACTTCGGTGGCTGCCGGCATGAATAATGACTCCGTCTATCTGATTTATCAGTTGGGTGCCAGTGCACCTATCCGTCGTCTGACCATGACTCCTGTTACGGGAGCAACCAACCGATTCATTGCATACATTCCTTTCTGTGGTTATGACACCATCGTCAAGTGGCGTATGGTCGCACAGGATAATACAGTCAACCACAACCAGACCACCTTCCCGCTTGACGAGTCGGCATGGAACCAGTATAAGAGTGTTCGTGGGAAGGAGGCGAACAACCAATTGTCTAGTGCAACCAACACCTCCAATACGGTACCGTTTGGTAATCTAGGCTTCTATAAGAGCCAGATGGTTTACACCCAGGCTGAATTGGCCGCCGCCGGTTATGGCCCGGGTGCCATAACGTCAATCCGTTATCTGGCATCTTCTAATGTGATAAATTCGCAACATAACCGTTTCGTTATTGAGATGCGAAATATCCCGAATGATTACGCGATTAATTCCGAGAACAAGTTTGATAAAGAGTTTGCCAGAGTGGTTTACGACTCTTCGTTGACACTATCCCAAAATAGTGGAACTTATGGTGCCTTGAATCTTCGGGATACTTTCTACTATGCAGGCGACGGCCTGTTGGTTACGATGACCTGCAAAGGTCTGACGGACCCTGCTGCATTGTCTATTCGTTGCTTTCCCAGTGGCAACTCGAATATCGGCTCATTGTACAGAGGTTATTCCATCAGCCAAGGTCCGAACTTCGACCCGTTTACCAGCGACTACTTCAATAATGGTGCACCGACAGAGATGCGCCCGAATTTCCTCTTTGTCGCTAACAAGAACCTGCCGTTGCTCTACGACTGCGGTATCAGTGGCTATATCACCCCCAGCGATACGGTTACGGCCAATGCCGTTGGAAACAACGATGTCATTGTGACTCTGAAAAACTACGGTGCGCTCCCCATCAATGCAGTGCGTATTTACTATAGCGTGGACAATGGGGCTTCACAGTACTACGACTGGACGGGCAACCTTGCGGGCGGTGCCACCACCAATGTCACCATCAACACCACCCAGACCTATTCGGCGGGTTACCACGAAATGCTGGCATGGGTCGACGACTCGGTGACCTCCAGCGGCGCCCGTTACAGAGACCACGAACCCCTTAACGATACTTTGTGGACGCGCTTCGTGGCTTGCAACGGTCCGATGAGCGGTGTACGCAATGTGGGCGGCTCCACCCCCGATTACCAGACGCTCGAGAAATTCCTCTATGCGGTCAGCCTTTGCGGTGTCAACGGTCCGCTGACGGTCAAACTGGCTCCGGGAACCTATCAGACGGTCGTGTTCCCCTCCATCCCGGGAACCTCGGCAAGCAATTATATCCAGTTCGAACCCAGTGGCACTGGAAACACCAGCGTCGTTTTCCAAGCCAACAATGTCGGAGAGAATGCGACAACCACTCCCTATCTTGTCAACCTGCAGCAAGCCAACCATATCCGATTCAACAGGATCAGTTTTAGCAGTGGTGTTCAGACGACCAATTCTGCCACCTACCATGTCCGTATGGGTATCAACAGTACCGGTTGCCAGTTCCATGACTGTCGTTTTGTGGAAAGCAGCGCACCCGCTCAGCCTACTTATACCTTCGCAACGGCGTTGCTTTACTCAGGCGGTTGCGACTCGCTGTTTGTTAACAAGTGTTACTTCTCCCGTGGTAGGGCGGGTATCAGCTTGGTGGGTCCCGCACCTGACAACAAGGCGCATGGCAATAAAATTGCAGGAAGTACCTTCCTCCATCAGGGTGTCAACGGCGTCATTGTCCGTAACCAGATAGGAGCCGTTGTGGACAGCAACAACTTCGATGATGTCTATGCTAACTCTAGTTATGTCATGCTGTTCCAGGATTGTGATGGTTCGACGCAAGTGACCCGTAACACGGCCTATGTTACCTCGGGTGCCTCCTGTTTGGGTGCCACGAGTTTCATTGGCGATGCCTCCCACAATGCCCTTATTGCTAACAATATGCTTATCTCCAATGATGATGGTACATCCAATATGTTGACAACGCCGCTCAACATCATTAATGCGGAATATACCAAAATACTTAACAACTCTGTCAGATTGTATGCACCTGAGCGCAGCGGTATTGCAGCCTCCACTTTCGGTGGTACGGCTATCGACCACTGTATGTTCTATAACAATATTGTGGCAAGCTTCGACACGGTCAACTTCGCTTTCAATTACATCCCGACACAAGATGCCACTAATTATATAGGATACAATATATATTATTCGAGAGGCCCCGTTTTGAACAAGTATGATGGTATCAACTGCTTCACGCTCGGAAACTGGCAGGGCCATTGCACGATGGATGCCAACTCGCAGAATGTCGACCCGGCATATCTTAACTCTACCAATACCGACCTTCGCTCCTATAGTCAGAATGTGAAAGGCCATGGTATTCATTTTGACGAAGTGACTACCGATATTTTCGGCACGGCGCGTGATAGCGTGGCTCCTTGCGTGGGCGCTTTCGAATTCGCTGCCTTACCATACGACTTCGAGGTGATTGAGTTCTATGAACCCTACGACTCTTACTGTGAAGCACCGTCGGCTGCCCCGGTTCGTGTGGTTATTAAAAACAGCGGTATCAATGCCTTTGACCCGTCAACGTCAACCACACCGGTCTATTTGAACTATTCGCGTACGACAACACCGGGCGTAATGACTCCGGGATTCTCTGGTAGCGTGATGATCAATAGGGTGATCCCTGCTACGGATACCATCGTTTATGATTTGGGTGTTACGTTGCCGTTCCTTCCCAATGGATTGAACGATAGCACCTATCATCTCTATGTGTGGTTCACTTCGACAATTGACCCCAACCCGGCCAACGATACCAGCAGCATGACGGTCACAGCCCATTATCATGCACCTGCACCGACCAATGTACAGGTGAATGTCAGCTACGGTGTATCTGCCACCATTACGGCTAACGCTGGTCTACAGACATGGTATTCCAACGTCTACACCACTGGCGCTTCCCATCAGTCGGAAGTCTATTGGTACACCAGTCCCACCAGTACAACTCCGATTTGGCGTGGACATTCCTATGTCACCGACCCGCTGTATACCGATACCACATTCTACATCCGTCAGAAACGTGACTATGATTTGGTGAAGATTACCGAAGTGCAGTTGAAGAACAACCTGCCGGGTGTTACCTACCCGATGCCATTGTGGATGAATGGCTCCACGCAGTTGGCTGTTGAGCTGACCAATGTCGGTGACTATCCTGCCGACATGACAGGCGACTCTATCTTCACCGTCAGTGGAACTTCCTCGCTGAACAATAAACACTTCAGGTTCCCCAGTGTGACAATCCAACCGGGTCAGACGCTCGTGTTGCAGTATCGTAGCGGTATCAGTGTCGATTCGGCAGTGACATTGTCGGCTGCCACACTGTCGCCCAATACCAATGCCAATTTTGCTATTATCTATAAGAATAACGGCGTTATTGAAGATGCTGTGGCTTTCAATGGCGTTACTACTCAGAACCAGTGGAACAATGCCCATGTACCCAATACGGTTTGGGCTGGCAGTGGCATCTCTATACCCGACTCGATTCCCACGGCGGGTGTTATCCGCACAGCATGGCCTTCTGGTGGAACTCCGTCCAATACGCAGCAGTACTGGACACTGGCCAGCAACAGCAACAAAATGACGCTGGGAACGACCAACCAGAATCTGATACGTTTCTACGACAACGGCTGTCTGGGTGATGTGGGAACGGTTCAAATTCATCTGATTAACCTGCCTGATGTCGACTTGGTTGTTGACAGTCTGGATGTCGCTACAGGTTGCGGCCTGGGTATCGACACGATTTCGGTGATGCTGCACAACCGCGGAGCACTCGCCAGCGGTCAGGTGGTGGTCCATTACGAGGTTACTTCGGAGCCGCTCTTTACCGGTCAGTGCATCCTGTTGCAGACTTGCACCGATACCATCGCCAATATCAACGGTGGCGCTACGGATTACCTGCATACCTTCTCTGTCCCGGCAGACTACTCTGTAACTTCGGGTTCCGCTAATTTTGCCATCCGTGTCTGGGTGGAGAAAAACACCAACGACAATACCAATTTCAACGACACGTCATACGCCGAATTCGTATCCTCGTTCACTCCGGGTTTGCCGAATGTCTATCCTTACGATACGGTCAACTATGGCGAACGTGCGGTACTGCAAGCTATCTATACAAACGATTCGTTGGCTTGGTATGACCGTCACATGCACCCGCTTGACACAGTCAATGTCTTCACCAGTGACTATCTCTATCTCGATGATACTTTCTATGTGACCAGTTTCGGAACGAGGGAGAACCTGATACATGTCGGTACGTTGGCTTCAACAAACTCTGCCACGGGTTATCCTTCACCTTACAACCCCAACAAGAAATACATCAAGGAACAGTACCTCTTTACAGCTGACGATTTGATCGCAGCAGGACATCATGCGGGTCCCATCAATTCGATTTCGTTCTATCTGGATACTATTTTGGCTTCGGCAGGTACGATGACATTCACCGACTATGTGATTTGGATGGGAACAACCACCGATCAGGTCTTCTCCTCCAATAACAACTGGCATGCGGTGTCGCCTTACAGTACCAAGTCGACGCTCACGCTGAGCAACAACTCCAAAGGCTGGATCAAGCATGTATTCGACTCTGTTTTCCTGTGGGACGGTACGTCCAATATTGTTGTCCAGGTGACCCGTGGCATCGATCCGAATATCACGCAGGGCGCCAAGACGCGCTACACGGCTGCGGGCAACAACAAGGTGCTTTACAAAAACGGAACCACTTCATTGGTGAACAGCACGGAGAACGGTTCGCGTAGTGGCAACCGTCCAGATATCCAGTTCGGTTTTGTCGACTACGGCTGCGAAGGTCCTGCAACACCGGTCTATGTCACCATCATCGGTACGCCTCCTTCAGATGCGGCTTTGGATTGGCCTGACGGCAGCGACACACTGACCTATTCCTCATGTGGTAATATGAATGTCGATGTGAAACTGTTGAATATGGGTAATGCGCCCTACTCCAGTTACACTATTGATTACTGGCTCGACACGTTGCATGGTGTCTATTCGGGTACGACGCCGATTGCTGCCCATCAGGACACGAATGTTACTATCGCCCAGTATGCCTTTGTTCCCGGTCGCCACACCATCAGGGCTATTGTCTCCCTTGACGGCGATACGGTTCCTACCAACGATACCATCTTCCGTGTTATCAATGTACGTTTCTGTGCGGGTACCTATACCATCGGTAATGGCGGACTCTTCCCGGATTTCGAGACGGCAATCGATACATTGAATAATGCCGGTATCGACGGTCCAGTGGTCTTCTCGGTACTGAGTGGCACTTATGACGAGCAGGTGACGCTGGGTGCTGTCGACGGCTCTTCTCCCACCAACATGGTTACTTTCCGCGGCGCTACAGGCAATAGGGAAGACGTGAAGTTGCGTTTTGCCCCTGTCAACAATTCGAACTTTGTTCTCAGTCTGGACGGCGCAAGCAATATCGCTTTTGAAGATATGACCCTCTACTCCAGAGGTACGGGCAACTACTCCAATGTTGTCTCGGTCGCCAACGGAAGCAATATCCATTTCACGAATGATTTGATTCGCGTCAAAGGTACTATCAACAATACCAATGCCAATGGCATTATTCTTGGAGAGAATGTCAATTATTTCTATCTTGACAGCAGTTTTGTGGACAGTGGTTACTGTGCTATCAAGAGTATGGTGGGCACTCCTGGCCTTTCGGAAGGGGTATTCCTCCGTGAGAATGAAATCCGCAACTTCCAGTCGCAAGGTATCTCGTTGCGCAAAGTCAACGACGTCTATGTGTTCCACAATCAGATTACCTCGGGTGTCAATGCCAACAGCCGCGCGCTGACGGGTATCTTTATTGCCGAGCATAACGGTCCTGTTACCATTGAGCGCAACAATGTCGCTCTGAGCGATAACAGAACAGGTGGCAAGCAGGGTATCAAACTGGTGAACATCAACGGTTCCAATGCCACCCGTAGCCATGTGTACAACAACATGACGGCCATGAGCGGTACGGGTAGTGCAGGACAGACCTCTTGCGGAATCTATATCGACAGTTCGACGTGGATCAATGTCTATTACAATTCTTGCCAGGTCTATGCCGGTACGGGTTCACAAGGTCAGACTACCCGTGCATTCAGTGTGGAGACGACAAGTTCGGGAATCTTTGTGATGAACAACATCTTCTCGAACATCAGCCGCGGTTATGCCTACTATGTCAAGCAGGCTGCCAATATCGGCAATTCCAACTATAATAACTATTGGTCCAACTCGTTGAGCCGTTTTGCTTACTGGGGCGGTGAATGTCCTTCTTTCGACAGCTTGCGCACCATCAACGGTATGGATGTCAACTCGTGGAACAAACAAACGTACTTTATCTCGCCGGAAGACTTGCACCTCTCGGTGGGTACTTTCTGTGAATTGGCTCAGTACAACACAGAGGTGACAGTTGATATAGATGGAGTTCTTCGTTCGCAGATTCCTAACCCCTGTATCGGTGCCCACGAGTTCCAGCGTAAGACACACAATGTCGCAGTGCTGGATATCCTCAAACCCTCTATCGATGTGGAGATAGGAGCAACGGACAATATCGAGGGCGATACGCTTTGGGTCAAGGCTAAGTTTATGAACGACGGTACTTCTACCGAATCGTATCTCACATGGTGGGCTGAGGTTGACAGCACCACTCCGCTGTTGAAATCTCAAAACCGCACCATCGTTGAGTTGATGCCTCAGGAAGAAGTTTACGACTCTGCTTTCATTCTCATGCCTATCGGCATCATCGACACACAGCATGTTACGGTCTACCTTATTTTGAACAACGACTCTGTGCCGGAGAACAATGTACTGACGGTGCCGTTCTTCTTGGATCCTGCTTTCAACTTCAAGGCCGACTCTGTCTCTGTCTACAAGGGTGACGGTTGTCGCAAGCAGCAAACCCCGGTTTCGGTTACGGTTAAGAATGTGGGTCGCAAGACGCTCACGGCCGGCATGCCGATTAGTATCGGTTTCCAAGCAATACTTCAGACTACTGGCGTGACGGTCTCTACACTGCCGACGCAGTGGGTGGAAACCACTACACTTCCTATGGATATTGAGGTGAATGCTTCTGGAACAATTAACTTTGTGACGCCGGCCAACCTCTATCCTACAGGTATATCGAAGGACATCACGGTCCGTTGCCGTGCATGGATAACCTATGAACACGACCAGAAACCGCTGAACGACACCAGCGTTTACGCTACCGTGCCTTCCAAGTTCACACCGAGCATGCCTGTGGGTATTGACTTGCAGATTCCTTATGCTACGTGGGATACCATCTTCGCTTCTGAAACCAATGCGGCACCTGTCAACAACAATGACATACACCGTCCTATCCGCTGGTACCGCGACTCGACGGATGCCGAACCCTACTATGCACCTAACAACTACAATGCTTCTTGCTGGTGGGAGACTCCGCAGTATTTCCATGATTCCACTTATTATCTCAGCTGTATCAGCCAGTCGGGATGTACCAGTTACTACAATCCGGTCCATGTCAATATCAATCCGCGCGTACCGGTCGATATGGCGGTGTTGGAAGTGGTGGAACCGCAGCCGAGGATGGTCTACATGTTAGAAGATTCGGTCAAGATAGCGTTGATTAACTATGGATCGCAGCCTATTACCAATATTCCGGTGGTCTATCAGCTCTACAGCCCGACTAACCAGCTGTTGCAGGAGGTCCATGAGGTGTGTAATGCCACCATCCAGCCCGACGAGGTTTATGTATACAAATTCGATTCCTTGATTCATATTCCTACATGGTCTTCGACGGCGGCTTATCACATCCGTACCTGGACGAATATGAGTAACGAGAATGTCCGTCTGAACGATACGCTCCGTGGCGGCTACAATTTCTATGCCGTTCCGGATAACGAGTATACGGTGCCTGGTGTGGGTAACAAAACAGGTCTGGATATCACCCGTGTGGCCTTCAGCTCGTTGGATAATGAAGCAGCCCCGGTCGGTCATACCTATATCAATTTTGTCAATGCAACCAGTGTGACGGGCAACCTCGGACTGGGCGACAATGTGTTGATGCCTGCCGGAGCCATTTCGTCTCCCGACTTGATATCAGGTGGCGTTCAGGACTATGGTGGCAATGTGTCGATGCAAGGTGTCGGACAGTTGAGAGCATTGCATGTGGTCAAGGGAACGACCGACACAATGACAATTGAATGCGCTAATACCGACCGTTCCAATGACTACAACACCAACGGATGGGTGTCTGTGTATATCGACCAAGACCGCGACGGTCAATTCTTGTTTTATCCGCTTGAAGAAAACGACACGGTTATCTACGATGCTCCCTATACTGAGATTGTTTATCACGACAGCATCCGGAGCAACACACCGATACGGTTCGCGTTCACCATCCCGACCACCATGCGTACGGGTTACACGCGAATGCGTATTGTGTTGAACCAGGCCGCTACGCATCCCACCAATCCGTATAGTGTTATCCAGTTCGGTCAGATTCAGGATTATTTGCTCTATGTTGAAGACAATCCGACGGAAGTCGATCTGTGTGCAGCCCGTATCGAGTCGCCGCGCAGCCAGTTTATCGGCGGACATACCGGTTTCGGTGCCGAGGATTCTGTTACGGTCAGCTTCATGATGGCCAACAAGGGTGCTACCCCGGTTACTATGGCCACTATCTCGTACCAGTTTATCCATCCTGACGACTCTGTCGGAATGGAGACCATGCAATGGATGGGTACGTTGGATCGTGGTAATAGCGTAGAGGTGCAGTTGCCGCCACATGTCTTCCCCGAAGGAACTACAGATCTTGTCATTGTGGTGAGCGCACCTGGCGATACCAATTATACCAACGACACATTGCTGTACCAGTATCATCGTTCCAGAGTGCTTACACTGGTCTACGACGAGACTTTCGAAGGCAGGGACAATATGTTTGCTCCTCGTGGTTACACCGCCTTCACCCAGAACCTCTGGCAACGCGGCTATCCGCAGAAAGTGAATATTATGGCTTGTGTCAGCGATTCGACAATCTGGGCAACCAATATGAGCGGCTATATCAATACCTTCCAGACAGGTAACAGAAGTGTTCTCTACACTCCTATCTTCAATATCGCGCAAATCAAGCCCGACACGTTGACCCTCTGGGTTGCCAACGATATGGATGAAGGTCATCTGCTGCGTATCGAGTTTAGCGACTTGCACGGTCAATGGCGTACGATGGGCTCCGGAAACGACACACTGTGGTATACCACCGCAGGCGGTTGGAGCGGTGTGAGCTCAGGTTATGGCTACACGCAATATCTGTTCCCGATTTCGAAGGTCAGTGGTGACTTTATACAGCAAGTGCAGTTCCGTTTTGTCTATACTGCCACGACGGAATCCGCTGCTTGCGATGGCGCTGCAATCGACAATATCGTTGTGGGTCGTCAACGCCGCAACATCGATGTCGGTGTCATCGACATCATTTATCCCACGGAACCTCGTTTCGGACAGGTGATCAACCCCAGAGTGGTGCTCTATAACTATGGCTACGATACCCTTACAAACATTCCGTTGGCCTATATGCCTTACGGTTCATACCTGGCCAAGACGGGAACATTCGAGGATACGATCTATCCGCACGGTACTGCAGTCTTCACCTTCCCGACACCGTTCACGGTGTTGAACAACTTCCCCGACACCTTCTCCATCTGTTCCTATCCGATGCTTAACATGGATATCTACAGGGATAACGACACTACTTGTAAAGAGTTCTATCTGACACCGCTTGACAACGATATGGCAATGGTAAGCTTCCTCTCGCCGATGCCGCGTGTTGTCGCCGGCGACTCTATCCAGGTGGTCACACGTATCCGTAACTATGGTCAGGCACCTGTTGAATCTGCATCTATGACGTATGTCTACAATAACAGTTTCACGGTGACGGAGCATGTCAATTTCATGGAGGTCCTTGGGCATCCGTTGCAGTCGTTTGAATACTTCAACTACACCTTCAGTCAGAAATTCAGGGCTTCGATGGGTATGATGAATCTGTACGCCTATATCGATATGCCTAATGATGATTACCTGTTCAATGACACCATCGTACTGCGTATGGATGGTATATCGGCCATCACCGACTTGAAGGCGCGAGAGATAGTTGTTGATACCTCCAACCACAACAACACCTTTATCCAGTTGACTGTCGATAATGTCGGTGCACGTTCGGTTTCAGACTTTGATTTGGGCTTCTGGTATCATAATGACACCAGCACTTTGGTGACGGCTCATTACCATTCTGACCAGCCGTTGGCTGCCTTGTCGACACTCTACTTCAGGTTCGACACTGCGCTGATTAGACACCCTGAACTTTATCGTAATGTCACAGCATATGTCCATGTGGACGGCGATAACGATGTCTCTAACGACACCACCTCGACTATTGCTGTACAGTATATTGATGTCAGGGCAATTCAAGTGGAGGTGGAAGAAAACCGCGATGAGACTTGTCAAGTGAGAATCCGTGTTGAGAATGATGGAAATGTGATCTCGACCAACAATACAGATATTGAGGCTGTAATCAACGGAACATTAATCAGGAGGAATCAGTTCTTCCCAACTATTGCTCCAGGCGAGACGTACGTGTTTACTTTCCCCACCGAAGTGCCGAAGAGTTCGACACGTTCCTATGTGGGATATGGAAAGATTACAGTTACGGGCGACCGTAATCTTGAGAACAATGAGACCAGTCAGATTGTGGTGCTCAACTATTTCGAACCTGACGGCATTCCGGTGGTTCCCACGAAGAGTGGAATGCTCCTGCAGCAGAACTATCCTAACCCGTTTGACAATTCGACCCGTATCGACTTCTTCCTGCCCGTCAGTGGACAAGTCACCTTCTTCGTGATGGACGAAATGGGTCGTCTGGTTTACCAGAAACAGGATAGCTACAATGCAGGTGACAACTCCATCAACTTCGGTGCTTCGACCCTCCCGACCGGTGTATACTATTACGGTATTGAAATGAACGGAGAACGGTTGATGCGCAAGATGGCGTTGAAACGCTGATGCATTCAGTTCAAAAGAGGATGTCAGCATGCTGAATCAGTTTTTGAACTATATCCGCAAGGAGCACTTGATTGCCGCAGGGCAGCAGGTGCTCCTTGCTGTCAGTGGCGGTCGTGACTCGGTCGTGATGGCCGACTTGATGGCGCGGGCTGGCCAAGCCTTCGCCATCGCTCATTGTAATTTCCATCTGCGGCCGGGCGACTGCGATCGGGACGAACAGTTTGTACGTGGACTGGCAGAGGGTTATGGGGTTCGTTGCTTTGTAGCGCAGTTTGATACGGAAGCTTATGCCCAATCCCATAAGCTTTCGATTGAAGAGGCGGCCCGCGTACTCCGCTATGATTTCTTTGAGAAAGTCCGGATGCGTGAGGGCTTCGATTGGGTGGCGACCGCCCACCATCGAGACGATGCGACGGAGACTTTCTTCATCAATCTGCTTCGGGGCACTGGTATTGCAGGCCTGCATGGCATCCGTCCCCGCAACGGATATGTCATCCGGCCGATGCTTTGTTTCGGTCGGGAGGATATAGACCGCTATGTGCAGCGACGGGGTATCGCGTTTGTAGAGGATTCCACCAATGCACAACCGATCTATCTGCGCAACAGAATAAGACAGCAGCTGATACCTCTCTTGCGTGATTTGTCGTCCTCGTTCGATATGACCATGCAGGATACTATGGAACATCTGCGGGAAGCGGAACTCATTTATCGTGAGGCGGTGGAACAGCAACGGCGGCAGTTGTTTCATGTCACGTCAACAACCATACAGATTGACATAAAGGGTTTGCGCTGCCAACCGGCACTGACAACGTTGTTGTTTGAGCTGCTGCGTCCCTATGGTTTTTCTTCTGCGGTGACGGCGCAGATCGCCGATTCCCTCGACGGTCAAAGCGGTCTGCAGTTCTTCTCGCCAACCCATAAACTGATTAAGGATCGTGACGTACTGTTGGTTGTCCCTTTGGATGATGCTGCGGAGAATAGCCGGTATACAGTCGAAGCCTCATGTGAAGCGTTGACCGAACCGCTTTCACTGCAAATGGAGCGTCTGGATGTGGAAAATGCTGTGTTGAAGGTCCCGTGCAATGTGGCTTGCTTCGATTATGACAGGCTGCTGTTCCCGCTCCATCTGCGTCATTGGCAACGGGGTGACCGATTCCAACCCTATGGCATGAATGGGACACGGCTGGTGAGCGATCTCTTCACGGATGCAAAATTGAGTCGTGAGGCGAAATCGCATAGTTGGCTGTTGTGTGATGCGGAAGACCGCATTTTATGGGTGGTGGGACTTCGTGCCGCTGCTGTTGCAGTTGTGACACGATCCACAAAGCAGGTGTACCGTATTACCCTTAAAAATTCCTGAATTCTTTCAGTCCGACCAACCGGTCGTAACGGGCGCCGGGCAGCCGCAGATAGACGTAGGCGGTGTAGCTGTTGCTCATGGCGTAGTGGTCTCCTTCCAGTGTTGCGGTAAGACCTTCCTTTTCCCCTGCAGGCAGGAAGAGGAGTTGGTAGGCATAATAGCCCTGTTTCAACAGCAACCGTTTGGTGTAGGCCTTGTATTTGCTGTTCCATTCCATGCGGCTGCCGTCGTCCAGTTGCCATTGGGTAAGGTCTCCCACGATATGGATGCTGCCGTTAAGGTATGGGCGGGCCATGGGAAGACTGAAATTGACCCATACATAGTCGGCTTCTATCTGGGGGTTGTTGCGGTCGCGGATATTGATTTTCATGCCGCCGTTAAGGCTTGCATAAGGGGAATAGGGCTTGGAGGAGCGGTCCTCGTCAGGTTGCAGGAAAGCAAAGTTCTCGCCACCCGCTTGTTCAATCCGTTGCACATGATACATCGCCGCCCACATATTGCTCATGTCGAAATAACGGAAGCAGTTGCCTCCGGGAAAAACATTCTCTGCATGCCAGCGGTACAAGAGTGTATTGCCTGAGAAACTGTCGAAAGGCAGCCGGCGACAAAGGTCGGTGCGCCGGTTCTGCTGCATTTTTACGATGTAGTAGTCGGCTTGGAGCGGAAGAAAACTGCCTTCCATTGGAGTGATCCCCAATGATACCTCCTGATCGCGGTTGATATCGCCATAGGCACCTGAGGGTTTTGAGATGGAGGCGTCGATGGCTGTAAGATCCTCGAAAACACAGAAACGGCGGGAAAGAATGACGCTGTCGGGATTCTCGGCAGGGAACACCTCCAACAGATAATTGCCCGAAGCAGCAAATGTGCTGTAGGCGTCAGGAATGGGTTGGAAGTAGTTGACGTATGAGATGCGTGTGTTGAAAGAGAATTGGTAGTTTTCAATAGTCCCTTCTTCTCGTCCGTGAATGTATTCGCCGGGTTCCAGATGGTCGATCTCCCAGTCGGCGTTGCAGTGCCGTATGCGGTAGCGCAGGTCGTGTGGTTGCGGCCAAAGGATGTCGAATCGGAGCATCAGCTGCTCGGTAGGCTCACCCATATTGCCCATACGGATGAAAGGTCGTTCCATCTCGATGTCGCTGCGTGTCAAAAAGACGCTTTTCACCTCTTCGCACTGGATGGTGTCGATGGCTATCTGACTGAACGTTATATTGTAAGATAGCAAGAGAAGTGTGATAAGAAAGCATCTTTTCATAGGGCAAAGATAATAAAAATATTATTACAGAAAATGATAGGACAGTAGGATGCCCAGTTTGTAGGGTTTGACGTACAGGTCGTGGGAGTCGACGTTGAGGAGGTCGGTGATGCCCCAGTCCAGGTAGATTTGCCATTGCCAGTGAGTGTTCCATTCATAGCCGATGTTTAAGGCAATTCCAGCGTTGAAGTCGTTCATGGCGAACTGGGGCTCGCCCGTCCGGGGATCGTTGGCAATAACGCGTGTGAAAGGATTTTCCAGTGCACCTTCTCCGCTGATGCTGTTGGCGAATATGAAATGGGTGAAGGGGCCAGCGGTGCAGAACCAGAAGCCCTTGGCGGCAGTCCAGCGGTGGCAAACAAGCATACTGAGCGTGGCCCCGTAGGTGGTCAACCGGTTGGAGAGTCCGTCGATTTCAGTCCGGACACATGCGATATTGCCTGCGGCGGCGAATTGCAGGCTCCAATGAGGGGTAATATGATATTCTAAGAAGGCACCTGCGTCAATACCAAGGGCAGGATGGGTTTTGTCGGGTGCACCATCGGTGCTGTCGAGGTTCACCCGACATCCTGTAAGATTGGGGCCGGCGGTGATTCCCCAGCTGACAAACTGGATATTCTCGTCAGATTCATCATAGTCTTGTTGTGCCCATAAGGTCAGATGGCAGCAAACTATCGAGAGAAATAGGGGAATGAGTTTGTATTTCATGGGACAGGATGTTTTAGATGGTGAAACGGAACGCTATACGGAAGAAGCCTTTCTCTTTCGAACTGAGCCCTTCGTCGTAAGAAAGTCGGCGGATGTAGTCGATGCGGATGAATTTCAGGATGTTCTCGATGCCGATACTGTACTCCATATAGGGCTCTTTGCCTAGTGGCAGTGTGTTCTCGGGCAGCTTAAACAGTCCTGTGGCGTTCTCCACCAAGGGGTTGTTCTTGGACGAAAGACCGCCATATAGGATATTGAATCCCACCACTTCGCGAAGACGGAGCCGTTTGATAAGCGGTATGTTGTTCAGAATCCACCCTTTGAGATGGTAGGTAGCGAAGAGGGAAACGTATTGGTCGGTGACAAACTCCATGGGTTTCATGGTGTTGAATGCCGATGTGGAGAGGAAGATGTTGTCGTTTCCGTTGGGGAAGCACAGCCGAGGATAGGGTACGCGGTTCCACACCATGCCGGACTGCAGTTTGGCGTCGATATGCCCGAAAGCGCCAAGCCAGAAGCGTTTCTCGGCGGTGAAGTCGGTGCGCTGGTAGCGGAAACCACCCTCCATCAGACCGATACGATGGGTCAAGGTGATGGTCGGTGCATCTTTTTTAAGGTTGACCATTCCGGCGCTTCCGGGACGTTTGCTGTCGGGACTCCGGTTGGGACTGAAACTGACTTTACCCATCCATTCCGCCTCGGCAAAATGCTCGACGGCTTTCAGACTTCCGTCCTCCTGGTATTGTAGGTATTCCAGTGTCCCGGCCGGTTCGTAGCGTCGTGCCGCCAACCAGGTGTCGATGCTGATGTGGCTGGGCCATTGTTTGCGCAGTCGCAAGACCCCTTGGGCCACATATTGCAGCTTGTGAGGCCGGTCGTTGGACATCAACAGGTTGTCGCGGTCGAAGTTGTCAAAGCTTTGTCCGGGGGCTTCCAGTTCGTAAGAGGCGGTGAGGCTCCACAGACTCATGGGCGATTCATGGGAGTGCCGCTCTTTGTCATCGAAGGTGTGGATGTACGAAGTGTTGAATTTAGGCCGTTGGTCGCGGAAACCGTAGGCGATGTAGCCTTCCACGAAATTGCGGGGGCTGAGGGCTGCGGTGGTCATGCCTCCCAGACGCAAGCGCCATCCTTCCTCGTGGTTGTAGCTGATGATATTATAGATGGGTCCGATGTCAAAACGGCTGGAGTCGCGTTTGGTAGCGGTGGGGATATAGCCTGTGACGGTGATCTCGGCGATTTTTTTGAGCGTCTGGAACTCGGGCAGACGGGCCAGTTCGTATCGGAGGCTGTCGATGACAGTCTCTTTGGGGGAGAGCGTGATGGGACGCAGCCTGTTCCATTCCTTGCGGCGCATCTTGGTCTTGGGGAGTGAGGCGGTGTTGTTGAGGGGTGAGAAGAGGCTGTCGGGAAGCAATTCGGCTTGGGGAGAGAGGTCGTAGTTGTGGTAGATACGTACTTGATGGGCATAGACCTCTTGAAGCCTTTTGTGGATGTAGAGCCGTCCGTAGGTGTCGCAGCGGTCGGGGATATAGCGGCTGGGGAGTCCTAGCGAGTCTCCGCTATGATACTGGAATGTCTGGGTGATGGTGAGGTCGCGTACAAAGTTGAGGTTGACGTGTGGCGACACGTTCATGCTGTATTTGGTGACGGCATAGCTGCTGTCGAGTGCAATGCACATCTGACCGGTAAAGCCGTAGCTGCGCACATTGGCAGGTACGAAAGAGAGTTCCACACAAGTCACCCCGTCGACATCCAGTGTGTCGGTGATATAGTATTTGTAGAAAGTGGTGGCCAGTGTGGTGTTGAGCGGTCCGGTGAAGTGGTTGAGCATCACCTCAATCTCGTTGTCGTAGATATCGATAGGAACGAACATCTCGCTGAGGCTGGCATCGATGCCTTCCTGCCCCAGCACTTGGTCTATGCCTTCCATACGCTTGGCAGTGAGCAGCGTTCTGTTTTGACGGGGCTTGCGTCTGTAAGACTGCTGCATCATGATTTCGCGCATCGAGATGGTAAGGATGGGCGTGGCGTCGAAAGGAGTCATGTCGATATATTTCTCAAGGAAATCAAGTTTGCGCCACAAGCGCTTGTTCTTGAAATCGGGTTGGAAATCATCGAGTGCCAGGGTCGTCTTTTCGTACACATCGCGACGGTAGCGGTCGTAAGCCTGTAGGCGGTTCTCGTCTTTGTGGTCGATAACCTTCCGGACCAATTCCACGGCTGGGTTGTTGCGTCGATGATAGCGGCTGCGTTCCTTGCGAGAGGCGGTGACCACAACCTCTTGCATCACTTTGCTTTTGGATTCGAGGGCTATTTTGAAGTTGCGTTTGAAAGTGCCTTCCTCAAGGGTGATCTCTTGTGGCGTGTATCCCATCATCTGGAAGCGCAGCAATGTAGCTCCTTGGGTGTTGGAAACGCTGAACTTACCGTCCATATCGGTAGTGGCACCGATAGTGGTCCCTACAAAGCCTACCTGCACAAACGGCAAAGGCTCTCCTGTAGCGGCATCAATCACTTTGCCTTGCAGACCGGTAGCCTGTTGCTGAGCCTTGATGGGGGCAAAAACACAAAACAGGAGTAAGAGAAGAGGTAGTAGTTGAAACAGCCGTTTCATGAAGCACTGGGGGGTTAATGGAGTATGGGGATGTGAACGTGGCAGTTGAGACACGTAAGAGAAAGACGGTTATTGGATACGGGCGCGGTAGGTCTCGATTTTTTTCTCTATTTCTTGTATGGTCGATTGTAGTTCGGTGGTACGCTTTTCCGCATCAGCTTTCTTCTCGTTGTTCTTTGTGACATTCGACTCCAGTTTCTGGTTTTTCTCTTCGAGGTCTTTTATTTTCGACTGCAGTTTCTCGATGTCTTTCTGGTTTGAGGCAATTTTGTCTTGGTCGGAGTTGATGTTTTTGTTCAGTTTCTCAAGGTCGGAGTTGGCGCTTTTGTAGTCTTTCTGGGCCTTCTTCAAGTTTTTCTCCTCTTGGGCGAGCATCTCGATAGCCTCTTCACGTCCAGCCTGTTTGATGATTTCCTCGAGGTAGCGGCGCACATAGGATTCGGAAATGTGGTCGGACACGTTCATCGGCATGGCGCAGATGGAGATGACGGTCACCTTTTCTGAACGGCGGCCTTGTTCCTCAATTTTTACATACAGGTTGACAGGCACCGTGGCGATTTCAGGAACCACTTGTTCCAGACAGGCGGTGTACCCTTCCACTTTGGTGGTTTTCAATTTGGCGTCTTTCAGCTTTTGGTTCAGCGTGTTCTGAACGGTTTTTACATCCTGAGGCAGCGTGGCAATGAACCCGTTGGCGGCTTGGACGCCGATTTTGATAACAGAATCCTGGATGTTTTGGGCCTGCAATCCGGCCAGCATCAGGAATGAAAGGGTCAACAGTATCAGTTTTTTCATCATAAAGCGTTATTTTTAAATGGTTAATAATCTTGATTAAGAAAAAGACATTGTTTCGTTTGTCTGTGCAAATTTACATGTTTTTTTTCATTTGAACAACCATTTGTGAAAAAAGTGATGGCTCTTTTTTTGTCTACTTGAAATATTTTAGTATATTTGCATTATCCTGTGAAAAAAGAGGGATTTTTGTAAAAGGCTGATAATGAATAGAAATTTATTTTTTTAGAATAATTAACTAACTTTAATGTTTAACAAAAACACACGAAAAATGAAAAAAGTTGTAACAATTTTTGCCGTTGCAGTCGCAATGCTGGCTGCTGGCAGCGCAAAGGCACAGGTGGGTTTCCATATCGGCTATATGCCTGAGACCTTCACTAATGAGACTACTGTCCTAGGTACAACAGCTACTACAGAATCAGATCTCAGTGGTTTTTATCTGGGATTCCACTACAACACCTCTCTGTCGGGCGATCTGGGTTTGATGCTTGCTCCGCAGGTTCGTTGGAACATGAAAAATGAGGAGACTACCGTTTTAGGTGTCACCAATAAGAATAGCCAGACTCAGATCCTTATCGACCTCCCCATCCTCTTCAACTATGGTATTGATTTTGGCGGTGGCATCAAATTGTCGGCTTTTGCAGGCCCCACGGTATCCTTCGCATTGGTTGGCAAGACCAAGAATACTGTTGCAGGTACTGAAGTCACTACCGAATGGTACGGCGATGACGGCGACAGCGATCGCTCCAGACTCAATCTTTATGGAACCGTTGGATTGGCTCTTACCTATAGTAATTTCAGCCTCTTTGGCGGTTATAATTTAGGTATTCTTGACATGCACAAGAATGAGAATGTAAAACTCACCAGTGGAGGACTTTTCTTTGGCCTTGGTTTCGGCCTCGAATAATTATTCAGAATAAAAAACAGGCGGGCTGTCGCGATATTTCGTGACAGCCCGTTTTGTTTTAGAGCACTGTGTCGAGAAACAGTCCTACGCGGTTGAGAACGGGACAGGCAAACGATTGGTCGATGTGGATCCGCACCGCACGCGTGGTGACAGTGGGGGTGAGCAAAATGCGCTTGTAACCAATGGTGGTGGCGGTCGCTAGGCGTCTCCATTGCCCATCGGAGTCCTGATATTCGACATGGAAGGCGGCGATGCGTTGCCCCAAGGGAATGTACTCCTGCAACATGACGCGGTTGAAGGTTACGGCTTCAGGGAAAGTCATTGTCAGGGTAGGCGTGAGCACACTGTCGTCCACAGCCCAATAGGTGTGGTAGGCGGTATCGGTCAGATGGGCGGGGCTGTAGCGTCTGCTGTGTTTCCCGCCGCGGATGTTCGAGGCGGTGAACGAGGCTTTTTGCGTCAAGTCGATAGAGAAGATGCTGTTGAGCGCGGTGTGGAATTCGACAAGCCGCAGCGAGTCCTCGGCAGGAATCCGTCCTCTCCGGTCAGGAGGCACATTGAGCAGCAGCAGCGAGTTGCGACCGGTGCTGTTGTAGTAGATCTGCAACAGTTCCTTCACACTCTTGGGATGCTCCCCATCGTGGTAGAACCAGCCGGGGCGGATGCTGACATCGGTCTCGGCTGGCACCCAGTAGGAACCGTGGACATTGCCTTGGTTGAGGGTGTCGAGTGGTGGCGCACCGGCACCCGGTGCAAAACCGTCGGTATTGAGTGTCGACCAGCAGGTTTCGCCAGCGGCTCCCGATTCGTTGCCCACCCAGCGGCAGCCAGGGCCTACGTCGCTGAAGAAAATCACGTGAGGGTTGATGCCGAAGACTGTGCGATGGAACAAGTTCCAGTCATAGTCTTGTCGCTTGCCGTTGGGTCCTTCGCCGTTGGCACCGTCCAGCCATTGTTCGAACAGGGGGCCGTAGGCTTGGTGCACTTCTTGCAGGGTGTTGGCGAAAACGGTGTTGTATTGAGGGGTGCCGTAGGTGGGATGGTTGCGGTCCCAGGGTGAGATGTATACACCCATAGGGAGTCCCGCCTCGTCACAGGCTTTGCGGAGTTCTTGTAAAACGTCGCCGTGGCCGTTGTGCCACGGACTCTGGGCTACGGTGTGGGTACTTTGTTGGGAGGGCCACAGGCAGAATCCGTCGTGATGTTTGGCGGTGAGGATGATGCCTCGCATGCCGGCTTGCTGCGCCACGGCGACCCACTGGCGGCAGTCCAGATCGGAGGGGTTGAAAACCGATGCGGCTTCAGTGCCGTCGCCCCATTCCAGGTCGGTGAAGGTGTTGGGACCGAAATGGCAGAACATGTTCATCTCCATCCGCTGCCATGCCACCTGCTGGCGCGTGGGACAGGCACCGTAGGGTGCCGGCGGTGCCACTTCGGCGCAAGCCGACAGCAGCAGTGTGGCGCACAGAAATACCTTCAGGGTTTTGTGGTGCATACGACGGAGAGGTGAAATAAAATATCAGTAGCCAAGCAAATCTTTCATGCCGAAGATGCCTTTCTTGCCGTTGAGGTATTCGGCAGCCATGAGGGCTCCGAGTGCCAGTCCGCGGCGGCTATGGGCTTCGTGGGTCAAGGAAATGGTGTCGATTTCGCTGTCGTAACGCACGGTGTGGGTGCCGGGAACTTCCCCTTCGCGAATCGATTCGATGGGCACATCGTCGCGGTGGATTTGCTGGCGCAGGGTGACAGCGGTGCCGCTGGGAGCATCAAGTTTGTGGATGTGGTGTGTTTCGCTGATGCTGGCTTTGTATTCGGGATGCGCCGCCATCAGCTGGTCCAGCCGTTCGTTGAGGGCGAACATAATGTTCATGCCGATGCTGAAATTGGTAGCGGTAAAAAGGGCTCCCCCTTTCTGGCGGCACAGCGTGACAATTTCGTCATAGGCGTCATACCAGCCCGTGGTGCCGCAGACTACAGGCACTCCCATCTCCATGCATTTCCGCAGGTTCGATGCAGCGATGGAGGGCATGGTGAATTCGATGGCGACATCGGCCTGCTGCAGCTGTGGCAGTTTGCTGGTCCATTCCTCGTCAGTGTCTATAGTGCATACAATGCGGTGTCCGCGTTCGGGTGCCATGGCTTCCAGCGCATGACCCATTTTTCCGTAACCAATCAGTGCGATATCCATAAGGGAAAGTTTTTGTATACCTATAACATGAAATTGTTTTTTTTGGTATGCAGAAATTGGGTAAAACAAAAATATTTTGTATTTTTGCACTTCTGAAAATGTTGTGCCCAAGCGAATTATTAATTTCTAATTATCATACAATGAAAAAAATACTATTATTTGCTATGACAGCAACCCTGCTTATGGCCGTCGGATGCAAGGGCGGAAAGAAAGACGCCCCGTCCGAGATTCAACAAAAAGTGGATGAATACGCCGAATTTGAACTGACGTCGGACCTCATCCAGAACCTTACGCCCAACGAGAAGGAACTGGTGAAGATTTTCATCGAAATCAGCCAGATTATGGATGAAATCTACTGGGATCAGTATTTCGGCAACGAGAACCGCAAGGCGCTCGACACCATCAAAGACAAGGCTATCCGCGCCTTCGCCAATATCCAGTATGGTGCGTGGGACCGTCTGGATTCTGAGAAGCCGTTTGTTCCTGGCTACGGCGAACGTCCCAAAGGTGCTAACTTCTATCCGGTCGACATGACGGAGCAGGAGTTTGAAGCGTTGGCAGACACGTTGAAGAACAGCCAATATAGCGTCATCCGTCGCGATGCCAACGGCAAGCTGGTGGTGCTGCCCTACCATGAGGCCTACAAGGAGCAGCTGGCCAAGGTCGACGCCCTGCTGGAGAAAGCCATCGGACTGGCTGAGAACGAAGGCTTGAAAAAGTACCTTACCGCCCGTCGGGAGGCTTTCCGTACCGACGACTACTACAACAGCGACATGGTGTGGATGGATATGAAGGACAGCAAGCTCGATTTCGTCTTCGGACCCATCGAGAACTACGACGACGCACTGCACGGTGTGAAGTGCTCACAGGAGGCCTATGTGCTTATCAAGGATGAACAGTGGAGCAACGACTTGAGCAAATTCGCCGCCATGCTGCCCGAAATGCAGAAACTGCTGCCCTGCGACGAGAAATACAAGAAAGAGGTACCGGGTACCGATTGCGACATCAATGTCTATGATGTGGTTTACTACGGCGGTGACTGCAATGCTGGTTCCAAGACTATCGCCATCAACCTGCCCAATGACGAACGCGTGCAGCTGGCCAAGGGCAGCCGCCGTCTGCAGCTGAAGAACGCCATGAAGGCCAAATTCGACAACATCATGATTCCCATCGCCAAGCTGATGGTCTGCGATGAGCAGGTCGACAGCGTGACCTTCAATGCCTTCTTCGGCAATACTTGCTATCATGAGGTGGCCCACGGTCTGGGCATCAAGAACACTGTCACCGGCCGCGGTCCCTGCCGTCAGGCCTTGGGTGCCCAGTACAGCGCTTGGGAAGAGGCAAAAGCCGATGTGTGCGGCCTGTTCCTCACTGAGCAGCTGATTGAGCGTGGCTTGATAACCAACACCACTGTCAACCAGAACTATATCACCTTTATTGCTGGCATCCTGCGTTCGGTACGCTTTGGTGCCACTGAGGCTCATGGTGTGGCCAATATCATGTGCTACAACTACTTCAAGGAGCATGGTGCTTTCACTCGCAACGCTCAGGGAAAGTATGTCATCAATGTGGAGAAAGCCCGTGAGGCTGCCCGCGGTTGGGCTGCCATCATCATCGCTATGGAAGGTGAAGGTGACATCAACGCTGCCAAGGCTTATAGCGACAAGAACGGCAAAATCAGTGCCGAACTGCAGAAAGACCTCGACGCCATCCGCGATGCCAAGATTCCGCGCGACATCGTCTACAAACAAGGTGCCAAGGTGCTGGGCCTGTAATCTTTTGAGTATAGTATGAGAATGGCGGCTGAAATCTCTGTTTCAGCCGCCATTTCTATTTGATGGTGGAATCGTCTATTTTGATGCTTTGCGTGAAAGGCGGGCGAACTCGCGGCGGGCGCGTTTCATCTGTTTCTGGAACCGGGGGTCGGCATGCAGACGTGCCACGGCGGCGCTGGCAGCCAAGCGTCCGGCATCGACGTCGCTCTGCCAGTGGTAGCCGGCAATGACGCGGCTCTGCCCGTACATGTAGCCTCGTGCCAAGAGAGTATCGGCGGCAGCGGGGTTGAGTTCTGTCAGCAGCAGGGCGGCGCTCCAACCCAAGATGGTGTGACCGGAGGGGTAGGAGCCGTTGTGACGCAGTGCCTCCTCATCGCCGGGGGCGATGGTGGGCTCGTTGAAGCGGACGTAGGGCCGTTGGCGCTGGTAGTGGTCTTTGGGTCGCTTGCCCACTTGGTCGGTGGTGATGAGCGCATAGAGGAGTAGCTGGTAAATTTCAGGGGTCTCCTCTTGGGAAAGGGTCATCCCGAACGGCGCGGAGAATTCCCGGCAGATGGTCTCTATCGACCAAACGGCGTCGCGTGTGGCGATAGCCAGCCGAGTGCTGTCTTTGCGTTGGGCCTTGCCCCATTGGTATTGCGCGATGTCGTAGGCAAAGGCGGGTGATGCCGTGTCGGGTGGAGGTGGCAGAAAACGGACCGCGTTGGGCATGTCGGCCGGTGTAAGCCACGGAGTCTGTGCTTGGATGTTGCCGCCCAAGATAAGGGAGACGGCAAATAATAGGGTCTTTATGGCTTTGTTCATCATTGTAAGTTTCTTTTCAGAGAGTGCTTCTGATCTTTTTAATCATTTATTTTTTTGCATATTGTAAATACTCCCATCCTCCAGTTGGCGTGGGCGGGAAGTGTTGTAAGCGTTGTTGACGAAACTGCGGGTGCTGTCGAAGCAAGGGGTGATGATTTGGCTCAGGTCCAGGAGGGTGTGGAAGAGATCGTCAATCATATAGGGGGCGTGCAAGCGTTGCTCAAGAAATGTGTCGTGTGCTTTCAGGTATTCCCGTTGCGAGGGAGAGAACCAGAGAATGAACGGGATTTCGACATTCGCGTTGGGGATGCGGTCGGAATAGTCGTGACCGCAATAGTCGTTCTCGTCGTAGACGTTCTCGCCGTGGTCCGAGAAATAGAGGGCGGAGATGCGTACGTCGCTGTGCGACTGGCTGTAGATGGCGAGGATGGAGAAGAGACTGTCGACAACGAAGTCGTTGTAATAGATAGCGTTGTCGTAAGTGTTGATGACCCGCGTGCGTTTGTCGTCTTTCTCTTCAAACAGGGCAAAGCCATCGGGGTAACGTTTGTTGTATTGTGTGTGGTTGCCCATTAGGTGGAGGAAGACGACTTTGTGCTTTGCTTGGTCATTGAGGACGGCTTGGAGCGGCTCGAAAAGACGTTGGTCGAATGATGCCATCTGGGTGCTTTCCATCGACGAATTGGCCGTCATGTTGACAAATGTCGTCACGTCGGCGTTCTGGGCGAGGTTGGTCACGCCGTTGTCCCACAGTCCGATGGGTGACTGGTTGGAGAGCCAGTAGCTTTTGTAGTGCGACGAATGCAGCACGTCGAAGATATGGATGCAGCTGTCGAGCGGGCGCGGCTGGTCGGTGTTGTTCTCTGTCAGGAAGTTCATCACCGAGCGCAAGGTGTTGGAATTGGCGCTGATGACGTTGTCGAACACCAGGATGTCGCGTCGCGCCTTTAAGCGCGGTGTAGTCTCGCGACCATAGCCGTAAAGGCTCATGTGGTTGCGGTTGCACGACTCGCCGATGATGACTACGACGAGCGTGGAGTCGTTGGTGGACAGTTGGGTGTCGAGAGAGTACAGGTTGCGTGTTTTCAGGTTTTTGTATGCTTTTGACTCCTCAAAAAAGGAGACGAAAGCGCGTTCCACATCGGGCACGGCCAGTCGGAGGAAACGCTGATGAACGATGTTGTCGGTGAAAAAGACAGCGACAAAAAGCCACAAGGCCGACCAGACGATTTGCTCCATTCTCGTCTGGAACGAGAGTGGCGGTTTCCTCTTCAATACGATGGCAAACAAAACGATATAAGGAATGAGCAGCAATAGCAACGGAGTCATTTTGATGGCCATGAACTCGGAGGCTTCGTTGTAGTTGGTGTTCAGGAATACGAAGATGGATGAGGCGTTCAAAGGGCATTTCAGCACAATCCAATGGAACAGGTTGACGAATCCGTCTACAAACAGCAGGCTCGCCGCGGTGACGTAAAGCCATTTCTTCCGCGTGAGGACGTATGGAATCAGCAGCACCACGGTCCACAACAGCAGCAACAGGATGCTCCTTGCCGAAAAGACATCATAGTTGAGTGCCATCCCCGCAACAGGCGTGAAGATCACCATGGCAACAAGCCAGAAGATGTTTAGCAGTGAATGTTGTCTTGGGTCGCTCATAGGACGATTCGAGAATTCTTTTTTGCAAAGATACACTTTTTCTTTAAAATGAGAAAAAATTGAATGTCGTAGGATTGTGTATCTGTGTTTTTTTTGTATTTTTGTTGCTTGTTAAAACAGAAAAGATATGTTGCAGAAAGGTGATAAAGCTCCTTATTTTGAAGGATTTGATGAAAATGGAAATCGTGTCAGGCTGACCGATTTCGCTGGGAAAAAACTTGTTCTTTACTTTTATCCCAAAGACAGCACTCCGGGCTGTACCGCTGAGGCGTGTGATCTGAGGGACAACTATGAACGCTTCCTCTCGCTGGGCTATGAGGTCTTGGGAGTGAGTCGTGACAGTGCGTCATCGCATCAGCGTTTCATCGCCAAGTATCAGTTGCCGTTCCATCTGATAGCAGACACGGATTTGACCATCCTGAAAGCCTACGAGGCTTGGGGTGAGAAGAAAATGTACGGCAAGGTGACGGAGGGTACGCTTCGTACTACCTATGTTATCGACGAGCAGGGTGTGATTATCGATGCCATCGGTAAAGTGGACACCAAGAACCACACGGCACAACTGCTAAGTGAAAGATGAATAGAAATCAGTAAATTGAATGTCGAGGTAAAAAGGAAAAGATACATAAAATGTAAGTGTTTGAAAAACAGAGGGCGGCTCGTTGAGCCGCCCTCTGACATTGTATAATCAGATAGCTGATTATTTGTACTCGGCGATGATGCCGGGGATCTGGTCGGGGGTCAAACGGCCGTAGACCTTGTCGCCGATCATAGCGACGGGAGCCAGACCGCAGGCACCGACGCAACGCAGCGTGTTGAGGCTGAATTTGCCGTCGGCAGTGCATTTGCCGATCTGGACATTCAGCTCGCGAGCGAAAGCGTCGAGGACTTTCTCAGCACCACGCACGTAGCAAGCCGTACCAAGGCAGACATCGATGGGATGTTCGCCCTTGGGCTCCATGGTGAAGAAGCTGTAGAAAGAGACGATGCCGTATACGCGCGACACGGGGATATTCAACTCGTGGGCGACGACTTCCTGCACCTCAGCGGGGAGATAGCCAAACTTGCCCTGCACCTGGTGGAGGACGTTGATGACCTCACCGGGACGGTTACCGAAGGATTTAGCAATTTCCTTGATAACGTTGATTTTATCTTCAGATAACTTTATATTTGCCATTTTTCTTAATTTTGAATTGTGAATTGTGAATTGTGAATCTGAATCTGAATTGCGTAGCTTTTCAAAATTCAACTTTCAAAATTCAACATTTATTTTGTTGCTTCGAGTTTGTCTGACTTGTCGAAGTAGTGGGTGTGCAGCTGCTCGTGGCTGAGGTGGCCGCAGGGTTCGCCGTAGTACTCCTTGTAGATAGCCAGAATCTCGGGGTTCTCGTGGCTCTTGCGGATGGGTTTGCCTTCGTCCTCGCGGTAGATGGCTTCCATACGCTTGCGGATGATGTTGCTGTTGCCATGATGGTAGGGTTGACCGGCACCGCCGATACAACCGCCGGGGCATGCCATAACCTCGATGAAGTGATAACCGTTGGGGTTGCCCTGACGAACCTGCTCCATCATCTTGCGAGCGTTGCCGAGACTGTAAACGATAGCGATCTTCAGCGGGAAGCCGTCGAAATCGATGGTGGCTTCCTTGACGCCGTCGAAACCACGGGTCTCTTCGAAGTCGATCTTGGGCAGTTTCTTGCCGGTGTGGACTTCGTAAGCGGTACGGAGAGCGGCCTCCATAACACCACCGGTGGCACCGAAGATGACAGCGGCACCAGTCGACTGACCGAGCGGGCTGTCGAAGTCCTCTTCAGGCATATCGTTGAGGTCGAGGTTGCACTGACGAATCATATGTGCGAGCTCGCGGGTGCTGAGGGTGTAGTTGACATCGGCATCACCGTTGACGCTGAGTTCCTCACGGGCGCGTTCGCTCTTCTTAGCCAAGCAAGGCATGATGGAGACGACGACGAGGTCTTCGCGTTTGACACCCAACTTGGGAGCCAGGTAGTTCTTGGCGACAGCGCCGAACATACCCTGAGGCGACTTGGCGGTCGAGGGATACTCGAGCAGGTCGG
>CAMIVE010000007.1 GCA_946401725.1 uncultured Bacteroidales bacterium
AAAGGAGTTCCAAACGGGACTCCTTTTTTTATGCCTATGGAAGGAAGGTGTGCTTTTTTAAGAAAAACCCCTACGCGTAATCCGCAGGGGTATTACGCTACTAGCAGATGCTGGCTGATATTGTACATTTTATTTATTTCTCTTTGGTCCAGTAGACGCTTTCGCTGATCCCGAATAGGGAACCCTTGATGCGGAGGCGGCCGTCGGAGGAGAATTCGGCAGTCATGTTAGCCTTGATGCCGCGTTGCGGGTCGTATATCTTGGTGTCGTTCCAGCAGTGCTTCTTGTTGTTATATTTAAGGCCAGAGAAAAGCACTATTCGGTCGGCGGGTTGTTTGCGCAGGCTCTTGTCGGGATTCTTACTGTCGAGTATCTTGTTGCCTTTGGCGTCCTTGTCGTGTTCTATCCAGATGACCTGACCGCGGTAGGTGCCGTCAGTGAGTTTGACAATCTTTACTTTGAAGCGGTCGTTGCCCTGCTTTCCGCTGTAGGTCCCTACGATATTGTCGGCTTTGTCGTTGAGGGTGTTTTGGGCGATGATGGGGCTGACGCAGAGGAGGGTCAGCAGGAGGATGAGGATTCTTTTCATGGGCTAAGAATAATCAGGAAATATTAATTATCAATTATTTGTGGAAAAGTAGCTTTCCGCCCATTTGTTTATATGCAAAAAAAAGAGGAACCGTGTGGGTTCCTCTTTTTTTTTCGTTGAAAGAAATAACTTATTTCTTCAGGGCTTTCAGACCTTCCTCAACGCCTTTCTTGGCAGCGTCTTTGGCAACTTCTTTACCTTTTTCAACGGCTTTGTCTTTCACCTTGTTGGCGATGCATTTCTCAGCCTCAGCTTTGACAGCGGCTTTGAATTCAGCGTCGTTAGCATACTGAGCAAAGCTCTGGTCGATGACGGTGTTCACGCAGTTCAGAACATCACCGCAGTTGCAGATCTGCTGAGCGGCATCGTGGATAGCCTGTGCGCGAGCGTCCATGTCAACATTGTTGTCATTGGTTTCAGTGGTAACGGTCAGTTCCTCGGTTTTGGGCTCGTTGTTCAGGGTGTCGCTCTTGAGAGTGTCGTTAGCCTCGGTGTTACCGCCACAGGAAGCCATAACTGCGCAAATCAGTGCGCTGGAAAAGAATAAAAATACTTTTTTCATTGGTTTTTAAGGATTTAAAAATTATTTTCTTGTAAATTGACGTTGCAAAATTACATAATAGTTTCTATTCGTTGTTTTTTTTATAATTGTTTAACATTTGGACTGGAAAACTGCAGGTTCTATTTTCTGACAATCTTTGCAGTCCGTCCACCGCAACGTACCAAGTAGATGCCTCTGGCAGCCTCGCTCAGGTCGAGACTTACAACCTCTCCGTCGCTTGTTTTTTTGATGATTATTTGTCCCAGTGCGTTGTAAACAACCACCTCGTCGCCAGCCTTTACCGATACGTTGATCACTCCTTCGGTTGGGTTGGGGTATACCTTTAACGGTTGTGTCTCGATTGATTCGATTCCGACTGTCGGTTCGAATTCGGCCATCAGCGTGTTGCTGTTTGTTAGTCCGCTGAGTGTCAGTGTTGTTACTTGATTGCTGTCGGTGCTGTATATGGAGGGTGATAGGGCCGCGCCATTTAGTGTCAGCCGTTTCAGTTGATAGCCGTTTAGCGGTTTGATGGTGAATGTTTTTGTCTCTCCGGGCGCCACAATACTGTACCCTCTGGGACTGATATTGCCGTTGGCGTCGCTTTGAGCCAACACCAAAGCCCCTTCGGTCAGCGTGATGTCATCAATGGCCACTTCTGTTTCATCTGTCCCGTATACGGAGAAACGTATGCGGCTGTAATCGCCGATATTCCCGAGATGCAGATAGACCTCGTTCCAGCGGGCCTGTCCGAAATGCCACTCGTATGTTTGTAGCGTTTCCCAGTCGTTCTCCACGCTTCTGTGTAATGCTACATTCATCTGGGTGCTTTCGTCGCATCCATCGCCCATCATGTAGCTGAATTTCATCACTACGCCTTTGGGGGAGTCATATACAATCGGTGCGCTGTTTGCATTAATCCATCGCAAACCTTCTCCTGTCGAGTCGTTCGGTGTCCTCAGCACTTTGCTGCCGTCAACGCTGTCCACCGTCCAGGTGCCGCTCCAGCATTCAGGCAGTTCGCCCGATTCGGTGCTTTCGAAATCCTCGTAGGCCCATTCTCCTGTCTCGCAGTCCAGTGTCTTCGCCGTGGCTGTCACGCCGTTCGAATAGTGGTTCTGTCTCCAGTTTGAAAAGACTTTGAAATAATAGCGTTTGTTGCGTTCCAGTCCGTTGACGGCCGTTGTGGTGCCCGTACCGCGGTATACGACAACGCCGCCTCCATCCACGCTGTCTCCCACGTTGTAGGTGCCGCTAGGAACACCGAAAACATCGGTTTCGCTCATCACTACCATCGTATTGTACCCGCCGTAGCGTTTCCAGCTTAAACCGATGATGTCATTCGACAATTCATCGGCCTGAACTGCTGTCGGCTCGGGTTGGGCATTCAGCAGGGTGAAATAGATGCATTTCTCTGCTGAGTTCTCCGAGATATTGTAAATCGGTTGCCCATTGGCCTGTTTCGACCAGGGACGGAACCAGGGTACACTGTTGTCTGTCAGCGAGTCGCGTCGGTTGTTTGATGCCGGGAATGCGGCATCGGTTCCGTTTACGGTACCATAGCTCGACGGCGATGCGTTGGGGAAGGTGTCGTTTGAGGAGGCCAGAATGTAGATATCCTGCGGATGAGAATAGTTGTGTACCCGACTTCCGTGGACGCTGGGTCCCACATGGTAGACAAGCATACCGTGACCAGGTACCATGCGGTCCCATTTGATCTTCTGACGGTTTTCTATTAAGAAGTAATCGCCTGGAGTTGATGTGTTTATCCGGTAAAAATCATTGTTGGTCTCGTCCACAGGATGCATCACGTAGGCACCTTCCTTGTTGTTCAGTGTGTCGCAGTCGGCCCAGTGGTAAATGTAAATCTTGGTGTAGGGGTTATGATGTGCGGGTGTCAGGCCGCCTTGGTTCCAGCTTCCGCCCGACATGATGTCCCATTTCCCCAGTCCGGGGTATTCTCCGCCGCTCGAACCGTAGTCGGTGTCGTAGTAGTCGGGTGCGCCGAACACATGTCCCAATTCGTGGCAAATCACACCGATATGGGTCATGTCGTTGCCTATGTGGCCCGACAGTTCAGGCGAGCACGAGTAGACATCCACCACCGTATTGTTGTAGGTCGGTGCGTCGAAAATATTCCATTTGTGTGACCAGATGCAGTCGGAACTGGCGCCGGCCTCTTCTCCGAATCCGGCGAAGATAATGTGCAGCCCGTCAATATAACCGTCCCCGTCGTTGTCATAATCTGAAAAATCCACGTATTTCGCTGCAGAATCCACTGCCTCGCGCGCAAAGTATTGGTATCCGTAGTCTGAATTCCCGTAAAAAGCCGTGTTTTCCACGCCGATGAAAGGGCCTACCACGTCGACATGCAGCGAGAACAGCCCGTGGCTCACGTCGGTGTAATAGTCGCGTACACTCCCTGTGGCGCCGTTCAGCGAATAGTTCACCTGATTGAACAGCCGTTTGAAGTCCAGTATGCCGTATTGGAAATCTTTGTCGTTGAATCCGAACAATATTACCAGGAAATTCTTATCCCCCAGCACGTTGGTCATGGCTTTCGGACCCTTTTTGGCATCCTCCACATATTTCCATATATTCAGCATCGCTTCTATCTGGTTGTTGCTGAACCGCAGATGCTTGGGTGTGTCCTTCAGAAATCTTTTTACTGCTTCCGTCCGTTCTTGCTCGTCGCAAGCGAGGTATTCCGTGACCACCATGTCGCCTGACGCATCTTTTGTTGCAAAATACAGCGCTCCGTTGTCTCCGTGCAGCAAGCTGTATCCATCCTCTGTTTCGGCCCAGTGTACACGCTCGTCACCCATCAAGTAGATGGTTACCGTCACTTCGCTCTGTGGTTGCGTGAAGCGTATCTTTTCCGGATATGCCGGTACGGCGAACAGTTTGGCGGAACTTAACAATAACAGTCCCAGTAAAAAAAATCTTTTCATTTATGGTTTCTTTAAAAAAAATAAAAAAGTCTATTCTCGGATGACATTCGGTATTAAAGGAATGCCTTTTCTTCGTATTCCTCCACGCTGCAGTTCTCCACATTTGCGCCGCCGTCTGCACCCCACGTGTATTTGATGTATGTCGGGTTGGCATTGCGGTACAGGTCTTTCTCATACTGCCTTAGCGCCTTGCTGATAGGCAGGTCCCGCAGCACATAGTCGTTCACTTTTTCGACGAGGAACGCTCGTTGTGACGTACCGTTGTCAAAGTCGAATTGTTTTGCAAAACTCTTGTCGCGTTTCATCACCACGGGGTCGCCTTTCAGGTTGGTGGGTATTTCCTTGACGGCCATCACCCAGGTATGCATCAGGTCGTGGTTGCTCTTGGTCGAGCGCAACTGGTATTCCAGAAAGGCTATCCATTTCCCGTTTTCCTCTTTCCAACGGTGTAGCGTCACCACCAGAAGGGCGTCAATGCCGTATTCCTCCTGCAGTGTCTTCAGCGAACCGTTCTTCAGTTGTTTGTCGTTCAGCGAAAGGCTTTTCATGATTTCGTCTGTCGCCACGGTACCGATCACATAGTACCCTTTCCTGATCAGTGGTGCCGAAATGGTCTGGTATAGGTAAGCCGTCGAAGTCTTCAGCTCGTTGTTGTAGTCCACATCCTTCGGATATTTCTCCACTTTCCGTTCTGCCTTGTCCACGATCGGAGCCACCAGTATCGTGGTTGGCTGTTCCGTGTAAATATCTTTGTATTGGTTGATTTTCTTTTCGCTGTCGCATCCTGCCGCTGTTACTGCCAGCAGTGCCAGCGTCAGCCATATACTTTTTTTCATTTTGCCGGTTCCTTTCTGCTATACTTTTCGTTATGAGTTCTTTGTGCTTATTCCTCTTCCGAGGTCTCTGCCGCTCCGGTTTCTTCCTCTGCTGGTTCCTCTTCAGCCGGGCTTTGCTCTTGTTCCTCTTCGGGAATTATCTTATCCAGCTCTTTGTTCTGTTTCTCAAGCACCGTCGAAGCACGTTCTTCGGCTGCCTTTTTCGAGGCTTCGGACATGCCCTCGCTGTTGTCCATCGAGGCGCTCTCCGAGGTGATGCTGTTATTGTTCTGGTACTCGGGAATGAGTTTGCGTTTCAGCTGCATGACATATGGGCGTGACGAAGGAAAAGCCTCCATCTCCTTGTTGAAGAAATTGTTGGCTTCTGCCCGTTTGCCTTGTTGCACCAGGGTTACGGCATAGTCGCTGTAAATACCGGGTTGTTTCATGCCCGTCTTGCGGCATTTGTTGATGTAGCTGCCGTAAGCCTTCGACAGGTTCTCCAGATTTTCGGGTGTCGGGTCTTTTTCGTAGGCCAGACGCACTGTGGGGTCAATCACTGCCTTGTTGCCTTTGCATGCCAGCATTGTTGACGCTACAACCGTTATCAAGGCCAGTTTCATGATGTTTTTTATCCTCATAACAAAATGTAAATTATATATATAATCAATAATATGTACGTATAACCGATTGTGTGTCTTTTTGTTAATGCATAATCTTCAACACTTCCCAATCGCTTGGCTGGGACTCAAACAATCTGCAAAGATACGAAAAAAAATCATTTCCCACTCTTTTTGCCTTAAGTAATAGTAAAAAAAGGTGAAATGATCCTGGAGATAAAAGGGAAGTGAAAGAGGGAGTAAAAAAGAAGGTCCTTAAGGTCTCTCATAGACCCTAAGGACCTTAAAATCCTTAAAAAATAGTGTGTGCGCTTATCGGATCAGCGTTACAGTTCCTTTCTTGTGCTGCAGTCCTTTCACGGCATCGTTGATCTCAATCACATACACGTAGGTACCCATGGGTTGTGCATGCCCTTTGGCGGTACCGTCCCATCCGGCGTTGATGTCACGGCTGTGGTACACCTGACGTCCGGTCCGTGAGTAGATATAAATCTCGTAGGAAATGATGTTTGCCGTACTGTTGGGGAACACCTTAAACACTCTCACATCGTCGCTTGTCGGGTCGTCGGGCGAGAAAGCGTTCGGAATCCATACTACCAGGCTGTCGGTACCCGCCTTAGTTCGTTTTTGGCTAGTGGCTGCCGGCTTAGAAGCTTGGGCTTTGGGCTCGTTGGCTTTTTCCTTCACCGTTGCCGAAGGCAGTGTCCGTTCCATGGTTTGCTCCTGTTTGGGCGTTACTGTCGGCTCCTCGTGGCGCACGGTCGTCTTGGGTGTCGTGGCTACGGTTGCCGTTGGTTCGCTCTCTTTTGCTACGGTGTTGGTAACGGGGGTCTCGGTGACTGTCGTCGGTTCCGTCACTGTCGGCTCCGTCGCAGTAGGTGCCGGAGAGTTTTCGGTCATCGTCTTTGTGTCGTCGATCGTCGGGACGTTGATGTCGGCTGTCTGGTTGCGCATTGTCTGGGTCTCCGTCTGTGCTGTCAGGGTGCCTTTGTCTGTCGAGGGAGTATCCGTCGGACGCTGTAGCAGCAGGGTTGTCGCTACTGCTGCGACTGCGAGGACGGCCACGACGGCGCCCGCAGTTGCCATCCGGTGACGGCGAGCCTTGAGATCCATCGTCTTGGAGATATGGTCCCAAACCCGTTCGTCGGGTTGTTTCTCATACTGTTCCAGTCTTTCTTTCAGTGAGTTCATGATATCTGTTTTCTGTTTTTTTCTTCTAAAAGGGGTTTTAGCTTTTTGGCAAGCAACTTTCTTGCCCTGAATAGGTTCGAACGGACGGTCTCCTCTGAAATGTTGAGCATCTTCGCCACGGCTGTCCGTTCATACTCTTCCACTGCGCACAGATTGAACACAATCTGGTATTGGCGCGGCAATTCCGCTATTGCCGCCAGAATCAACTCTATGTCAATCATGTCATAGATCTCGGTACTCCCTTTGTGTTGGTCTGAAAGTACCTCGTCCATCTTTTCGTTGTTCATTACCGGCTGTTCACGCAGAAACGAGTTGATGGCCGTATGGATCATGATGGACTGTATCCATGTAGACAGCGATCGTACGTCTTTCAGTTTGTGCAGCGATTCGAAGACCTTGATGAAACCGTCATGAAGCACATCTTCGGCAGCCGCTGTCCCCCGACAGTAACGCAGACAGACACCGTACATCCTACCCGCATACCGCTCATACAGCTCTTTGTATGCCCTCTGGTCCTTCTTCAGACACCGTGCCACCAGTTCTTCATCACTTTTTTTCATCGCTCCTATGTCACATTTGGACTACTTTTCGTTGCGTCAAACCGTGTTAAATAATGTTAAACGGGTTGGCCGACACAATCGTAATTGTTTCCTCCGAAATGCGGAACCGGATATCGTATTGGTCGAACCGCATGCCGTATATGCGCTCTGTGTCGTGTTGGTACGAAGGTCTCGGGTCCTGTCGCAGCACCTCTTCCAGCGTCTCTTGCAGGTTTTCGGGTAACTTCTCCCGTTCGCCGGCTGTCCATTCCACTCGTAGCCCTTTGTTCGGTGCGGTCTCTGCAAATCCGCTTCGTGCCCCCGCATGGGCATCGCAGTAGGGGATATAGGGCTTGATGTCCACTATCGGCGTGCCGTCTTTCAGGTCGGCACCGCCTATATGCAGCAGCGGCCCTTCGTCGCTATGATTTGTTACCCCCAGCAGCCGCACCGATGACAGACCCAGTCCGTTGGGACGGAAAGGCGACCGGGTGGCGAAGACACCCATCCGCCGGTTCCCGCCCAGACGTGGCGGCCGCACCGTCGGATGCCATCCCTTCTCGTGGTTCTCCGAAAACTGCCAGATCAGCCACAAGTACTCGAAGTCCTCTATGCCTCTCAACGCCTCGGCATTGCGGTATTCGGGCTCGAAAACAATGGTCGACGTTATCGACTCCACCAGATTGCTCTGTCGCGGTATGCCGAATTTCTCCCCGAAAGGGGAACGGATGTGTGCGATGGCTGTTATTTCGAATTTTTCCATGGGCTATAAGATGTAGGGGAGGGCTTTCTGTTCATTCTGTGCAGTGTGTTGTTTTGCTTGTCGGCGCTGCGCTATCTTCTGGTTGATCCAGTACGTCAAATCTGCCGCCAAGACGCCTATGCAGGCGCCGCTCACCACGTCGCCGGTCCAGTGGCGGTCGTTGTATATCCGCATCAGTCCGGTCACCGTCGCCACGGCGTACCCGGCGACAGGCACCCATGCCTCCTGCCGTCCATATTCCAGTCGCAGCAGCTCTGCGCCGCAGAAGGCGGTGGCGGTATGTCCCGACGGGAAACTGGTGCTCGATCCTCGGTCGGGACGCCATTCGCGTACCGTATGTTTTAAAGAAAAAACCATCACCGACGATACCACAAAGGCTTCGGCGGAAATCAATGTCGTCTGTAGCAGGTTGTAGTCGGACTCCAATCCAGCCAATTTTAGTCCTGCAGTGGCCGCTAAAGGCAGGTACAGCAGCAGGTTGTCGAAAGTCACTGTCTGGTTGTCTGTATGTCTGCGCCGCCATAGTTGCGTCTCTTCGCGTACCAGTTTGTTCACCCGTTGTGAGGCCTCCAGGTAGAAAGGCGATGTGCCGGCTATCGCCGCAAGGCTCCATGCTGTTGCCGTTGTCGGCATCTCCCACAGCGGCCGTGCCGACAATCCCTGGGGTCCCTTGTCGTTTTCCGTTGCCGACCACGCAAACGACACGATTTCGGCTGCGATGCAATCCACCGATGTCGAGTCTGTCGCCACACTGTGCTCTGGCGTTTGCCCTGAAGCGTTCCCTGCAGCAAGCAGCATGCTCGCCCATACCGCGATCTTCAAACCTCTTGTCATAGGGCTCTCAGTTTTCCATCTTCCATCATGGGTACTATGTCGCAATGGTCACTCTGCAACGCCCATTCAATATCGGCAGTGCATCCTAGTCGCCGCAGCCGTTCCACATGTGTGGCGTTGTCGCAATACCGTGCGGCGTCGCCCTTGCAGGCCTCCCATAGTGTTGCCGCCATCATCGCGGCGTCGTTCACCCGTTCCACCTTTGTGCCCAGCGTTTCGATTTTCGCCGCCAGTGCGCCGCCGAAAAGGGTGTCTTCCATCGAAGGCTCCCCCTTCCATCCCGAGCACAGCACCACCACACGCTTCTGGTTCGTCAGTTTTTGTGCCAAAGCGGTCAAGTTGGCGAAGCATCCCACAAATACCGGACCTCCCGCGCTGGCGGCAGTACGTATTGCCACCGTCCCGTTGGTCGTTGAGTAGGCCAGCCGTTCCCCTTTCAGTTGCATCGTCAGGTATTCCGTCGGCGAGTTTCCGCACTGAGCCCCGTACAGTTTTTCGCCGTTGCGTTCTGCCGCCAGCAGATAGCCCATAGCTTTGTATGGCGGCAATGCTTCGAGAGTCGCTAAAGGCACAATCTCCTGTACGCCGGCCATAAAGGCCGCACAGATAGCCGACGATGCCCGCAGTACATCCACAGCCACCGTCGCCGTTGCATCCACCAGTGTCCTCCCCCCGAAAAGGGTAGGAGAGAGTATCAATTCATATTTCATCTCAATTGTTTTTACCAACCCTGACCACAACTCGATCCTGATATGTGGGATTGTTGAGCGACCCTTTAAAACTCATTAACAAAAAAATACGACAGCCTGTAAGCCGGGTTCTGTAGCCGCTTCAAGAAGAGGCTCCCTATCATTAATCTAGGACATCCGTCACCGGATGCCTCCATCAACCTACCCCCCGGCAACGGGCGAGTCAACCCTTGACTGCCGGTATATTTGGTCTTTCAGCCCATAAGGTTTGCCATCAGGTACATCGCTGTACCCGTCGTGAGCTCTTGCCTCGCGTTTTCACCCTTGCTTGCGGTTGCGGGTCTCCCCGTCGACTCAAGCGGTATCTTTTCTGTGGCACTGTCTGTGGCGCGCCGCTTGCGCGGCGCGCCCCTTCCCGTTAGGAAGTATGGCGACTCTCTGCTGCCCGGACTTTCCTCCTTCAGCTTGCGCTGCCGGCGATAGGGCGGCTGCCGTATTTGGCTGCAAAAGTACAAAAAAAAATCCATTCCCTCGGCCCTCTTACATAATGAGATAATTCTCAACACAATCTCTTCCCATTCGTCCCCTTTAACTTCCATTTTTACTTCCAATTTTACTTCCCTTTTTACTCCCCTCAAAAAAAAGACAGGCCGGCAACCGCCAGCCTGTCTTTTCTTATGTGGAATAGTCTTTCTCTATCTGATCACCTCTACAGCTCCGTTGCGCTGTATGTCGCCAAGGAAGCCCTTGCCCACAAAGCGCCAGAAGTAGGTGCCTGCCGGGATATTGTCCGCTGCCGGATCCCAGAAGTCATCGTCCGAGGCGATATTCTCTTTGTAGAATACCCGTTTGCCCCAGCGGTCGTAGATGGCCAGCGAGTTGTTCGGGTAACCCATTCCGTCCACCAGGTTCTTGATGACGAAGCGGTCGTTCACACCGTCCCCGTTGGGCGTCACCGCTGTCGGGAACTGCAGGAAGTCGTTCACCAGCAGGATGCTGTTCTCGATGGTGTCGCGGCATTCGATGATATAGCCCGAGGGACCCAGGTTCTCTGTCTTGGCAATCAGACGTACAATGTAGTTGCCTGAGATGTCCTCGCCGTTGGTGTACCATTCAAAGGTGGGGTTCACATCACGCAGCGTGTGGTACGATACCGTGTTGTCGCGGTCGTACTGGATCTCCCAGTAGTATTCGTTATCCGGTGACTGTGGAATTGTCTGGTTGATCAGCGCAATCTCCGGATGCAGCACCGTCGGTGTCATCGGCTCCCATGAGAAGCGTGCCACAGGGCTCGAATACACCGTGATCAGGTCTTCGTAGATCAGCGAGTCGCGGCAGCCATGCTGGTTAGATGCGTAGTATTTGAAATCGTATTGGCCGGTACCGTAGGTATGGGTCGGGCTCTTCGAGGTCGAGGTGTCGCCGTCGCCAAACACCCAGTAGTAGCTGTCTGCGTTGACTGTCGAGTTCTCGAATTTGATGGTGAAGGGTTCGCAGCCTTCCAAGGGATAGATGCCCGGGTCGAAATTGGGCGTCGGCTGCGGGTAGATGTTCACACGTACCGAGTCGCGGGCTACGCAGGTTACATGTTCCTGATAGTTCTGCACCTCTACGGTGTATAGCGTTGAGGTACCCATCTCTGCCCTTGTGGATATGGTGTCGGTCTCCTGTCCGAAAGGATCCCACCGGAAGGTCTGGTTCGTTTCTTCCGTATGGGCGTCTTTGCCGTCGAGGACGATTGTTTCGATGTCGCAAATCAGTCTGTCAGGTCCCAGTTCGGGTTTCGGCATCCATACCGAGGTCTGGTGGGTCACCGTGTCCCAAATGCAGCCGAAGTCGTCGTAGATTTTCACGTTGATGGGGAACCAGCCGGCCGTGTCGGGTGTACGGACCACCGAGCGGACGGTATCCATGGCGTAGATGTTCACGCCTCTCCATTTGCCGGTCTCGAAGTCGCCGTAGGTCGAGTCGGGTTTCCAGACCACACTGTCGATGCCCACCTGGTAGTTGCAGCCCAAGCCTTGGTTGATACCGCAGATATCCATCGACCAGTTGAACACCCAGCCGTTGTCTGCACTCCAGAAGTCCCAAACTTGGATACTCCATTCGCCGTTCAGCGGACATCCTATCAGCTCTTCGAATTTCGATGCGGGCAGGTAGTAGTCGCTCTTCTCTTCATGGTTGCTGGGATGTTTGGTTCGGAATGAACTGTTGGGGGCTGTATATCCAGCCTGTGCATAGGGGGCTGGGACTTGTATGAATGAATAATCGGTTATTTGGTCAATGTAGGCTGCTGTAGATGCGATGTATTCTTCGGGTGCACCGTAAACATTGGCTTTTCTGCCTGTGACAAGCGTATAGTCGGCGTTTCTGGAGAAGCAGTAGTCATATCCGATGCCATACATGTTGCAGACGGAATCGCAATGCTGCTCTGCTGGTGTAGCACCAGGACATTGACTGTCGTGTCCCCAGTCGTCGCTTCCTCCATAGGGGATGCCGGTATAGGTGCCGCTACCGCCCATGGCAGTCTGAGGAATCGAGTCGGCACCGGGCGTGCCGGGTGCTGTCAACGGGTCACAGCTGCCGGTACCCGCAGAGGAACATTTCGTGCCGTATTTCAGAATGGCGCGCTTGCCGGTCGGGCAAATCAACGTCAGACGGTAGTCTCCCATAAAGGAGTGCTCATAATTGATACAGACGGAACAAATGTCACTTGCCGAATTCACCGTACGGCCTGCAGGGAAGTCGTCGAAGAAAATGGTGGCTCGGAAAGCATCGTCCTCGTCGGCTTGGGGACAGTTGTAGCCTTTGCCGTCGGGAATGAAGGTCTTGCAGTCTATGCTCTTGCTCTTCTGCTGCTCAAACGAGATATACTGCAGTGTGATGGTGGCGTTGTCGCCGTCGTAGCCGATATTTACGATGTTCGAGTCGCTGTTACACATATTGTCCAGGTCGAAGATCGTCTTGATGGGGTTCTGCGCGATACGCACACGCACCGACTCCAATGTCGCCGATCGGCATCCGCGACCGTCCACTATCTTCAATGTCACGTCATAGCAGTCCAAATCTCTGTAAAAGACGGGATTTCCGTTGGGAAGCACGCCGTTGCGGGCGTTGATGTTCACGAGCGTGTCGCCGTTGCCGTAGTTCCAGTAGAACATCGACCAGCTGTCTGCGGCACCGTAACCGTAGTAGTTTGTGTAGTCTCCGTGACCTCTGAAAATCACACCTTGTCCTTTGCACAGGTGTACGCCTCTGAACCAGTTCGAATCCAGATACATCTCCGTCGAGTCGGCATTGTACGAGGTGTCCACCTGGCACACCCAGCGTACATAGCCGCTGTCGACAATGACACCGTTAGAGGTCTTGTAATATATAGAGTCGATGACGGGAGTCACCACTTCACACTCTGTACGGCACAGCACCGAGACGGCGAATCCGGTGCCGCTCACGCCGTCACCGTTGGTCTTCAACCGCAGCGTCAGCATGCCTGTGGAATTCAGGGTCGACGGATAAATCGTGATGTTCTGCAACGGGTTGAGGGTGTTGTTGGCCATAATCAGCACGGGATAGGAGATATCAGGTCCGTCATAGATGTACAGCGTGTCGTGGAAATCTATGTCGAACTGTTCAAACAACAGACTCATCTTGGTGCCGGGTTGCCCCGAGCAGTCTCCCTTGACAGTGATGTATTTGTCGTAGGGGGTGTTGTCGCGGTATTGGCCGTTCACCGGAGCATCGTCGCAGATGATCGTCAATCCTAAAAGACCGTCTGTCACAACCATCTGTACGGTATCTCCGTTGTTCTGTCCATACAAGTAAACAATACCGCCGTTCTGGCTGTATGCCCATTGCATTGCCAGCAGAGCGATTGCTAATGTCAATATTTTTTTCATAATTTCCTCGTTTTTAGGTTTCGGTTAACGTTCATCTGTGTTTCTGTCTAACTCGGTATTCGGGTCTCCGGTCATGGTTACGACATCTTTGTATGAACGCAATGCCAGGTATTGATACTCCGAATTCGGTGTCCTGAAGTACAGCGTCTGTCCGAATTCCATGGGCTGGTACCGCGGAAAGTCATAGGCATAGTAGCTCAGCGAATCCAGGTTCACTACATAATCCATCGTGAGGTATTCTTGGGTGTGTATATTCTTCAACACGCTGATGTTCATCACTGCAGCCCCGGCGGGTACTTCGTTGGTCACGTAAAAACTGTTGCGCGAGTAGCGGCAGTAGTAGTCCAGCTTGGCGGGTGAAAACAGGCTCACTTTCGCTGTGTTGAAATTGAACTTACCCGACACGATGTATTCGCAGTCCTGCGCCTGCAGTTTCCCTGCAAACAGCGTCGTCGCGATTATCGCCAATAGCAAGAATTTTTTCATTTCTGTATATTTTTTTGTTTTTCTCTCTGATGCTATAGTGCCTCTTTTGTGAAAAAAAGACGAAAATAAAATCTTAAAAAAAGTTAACACTTCTCGCTCAACTCTTCTTGAGCCGGTTGATGGCTGCCATCAGCAGACCCAGACAGATGAATCCGCCAGGAGCAAGGATAAACAGCAGCATGCCGTCGGCTCCGCCGATGAAGTTGTGGTCGAAGAAACTGCCCGATCCCAAGGCTTCACGCACAATGCCCAGCAGGGTCAGCGCCCAGGTGAAACCAAGACCCATGAACACGCCGTCAAGCATCGAGTGCCACACGTTGTTCTTCGAGGCGAAGGCTTCGGCACGTCCCAGCACGATGCAGTTCACCACAATCAGCGGGATAAACAGACCCAGCGACTCGTACAGGCTCGGCAGGAAGCCCTGCATCACCATCTGCACGATGGTTACAAAGGTGGCTATCACAACAATAAAGCAGGGGATGCGCACCTTGTCGGGAATCACCGTCTTCAACAGCGAAATGACAATGTTGCTCATCATCAGCACAAAAGTGGTGGCCAGTCCCATACAGAGTCCGTTCACGGCCGATGTGGTGGTGGCCAGCGTGGGACACATACCCAGTATCAGCACCCAGGTCGGGTTCTCTTTCAAAAGTCCGTTCTTGATGATCTCCTTGGCTTTCATTGTTCGTTTCCTCCTTTCTCAGTTAAAAAAGCTTTGTATGCCGTGTTCACCAGTCCGCAGAAAGCACGCGATGTGATGGTCGAGCCGGTGATGGCGTCCACGTCGCCCTCGTTGCCTTTCTTCACGCCTAAGGGTTTCTCGTTCATGTTCTTGCCTATCACGTTTCCTTTGCCGTCGCGCTGGAACCACTGGCCGGCTTTGGCTCCCAGTCCGGGGGTCTCGTTCGATTCCAGTATGTCGTAACCCAGTATGTTGCCTTCGGCGTCAAAGCCTACCATCGCTTTCAGCCGTCCGCCGAATCCGGCGTCGCTGTAGCTCTCCACGGCCTTGCCTACCACTTTGCCCTCGGCGTCGGTGGCGGTATAGCGGGTCAGGACAAACTCGGTCGGCTTGCCTTTGATGGTGTCGGTCAGCGTCACCGTGTCAACCGTATAGTCTTTGTATATGGGAACCATCTTGGTGCTGTCGTTGGGATCGGGCACCGACAACACTTTGGTCACGGCCTCGGCGGTCTTTTTCTTGTTCACATCCTCAATCGGTCCCTTGGTCACTCTGTTCACCAGGGCCAGTGCCAAACTCGCTACCAGCGCAATCAGTGTCAGCGCCAGCAGCATGTTCTTCAATGTTGATTCAGCTTTCTTTGCCATAAGATTTATATGGAATATTTATTTTTCTTTTTCTTTAATCATTGTCTGGAACCCAGACTTCATTCAACGAAAAACGCTTGAATTCTTGAACGTTTAATTCGCAAACCGTTTGGGCTTGCACCATCTGTTGATCAGCGGGGTGACCGAGTTCATCAGCAGGATGGCGAAACTCACGCCTTCGGGATACTGGCCCCAGTTGCGGATGATGATGGTCAGCAGTCCGCAGCCGACACCGAAGATAAGCTGGCCGCTCTTAGCCATCGGCGACGTGACCATGTCGGTGGCCATAAAGCAGGCTCCCAGCATGATACCGCCGGTGAGGATGGTGGTCACGGGATCGACAAATGCCGTCTTGTCGCAAAGCCACAGGATACCGCTGAAGATGAATGCAGTGCCGATGAACGACACGGGAATATGCCAGCTGATGATTTTACGGCACAGCAGGTAGATGGCACCTATCAGAATGGCCACTGCGGAGACTTCGCCGAGCGAACCGCCCATATGGCCGATAAAGTATTGCATCACGTCGCCGGCGGCTCCTACACCCTGCTCCTTGATCAGACCCAGTGGTGTGGCTCCTGTCGTGGCGTCGGTCGTGGGCACACTCACCATCGAGAAAAGGTTCTCGCCAGGTTTGGGCCACGTGGTCATCTGTACGGGGAAGGAGATGAGCATGAATACGCGTCCCACCAATGCGGGGTTGAAGGGGTTCTTGCCCAGCCCGCCGAAACTCATCTTGCCGATGCCGATGGCTACCAGCGCACCGATGATCACCAGCCACATCATCTCACGGGTGGCGGGCACGTTGAAGGCCAGCAACAAACCGGTGACTACGGCCGATCCGTCGCAGATGGTCGACGGACTCTTCATGATAAACTTCTCAATCAGCCATTGGAACAGCACACAGCTGGCAACGGAAATGATACTGATGAGCAGTGCGTTCAGTCCGAAAAAGGCAACGGCGACTATCAGGGTCGGCACTAATGCCAGATTCACTCGCCACATGATCTTTCGGGTCGATTCATCACTGTGTACATGTGGTGATCCGGATACATTCAGCAATTTCATATGTAATGTTGTTTAGTTTTTATTTGCAATATTTATTTATAGAATCAATATTTATAAAGGAAACCTTCAAACGTTTCTTCGTTCCCGTTCCTTACTTCTTCTTCGCCATCAAAATGCCTCTGTAGAGGTTCTTGCCCAGACGTATCTCGTCAAGCAGCGGTTTGTTGGCGGGACACGAGAAGAAGCAGCATCCGCACTCGATGCAGTCCAGGATGTTGTGCTCCCCGGCTTCCTCGATTCTCCGGTTCTTCACTAACGACGAGAAAAGGTAGGGCTCCAACCCCATGGGGCAGGCGTTCATGCACTTGCCGCAACGGATGCAGTTGGTCTCCTGTGCACGGGTGGCTTCGCCTTCGTCAATCACCAGCACGCTCGAGGCGCCTTTGGTGGTCGGACCGTCCAGGTTGCTTACGGCCTTGCCCATCATCGGACCGCCGCTGATCACCTTGCCGGTGGTCTCGGGCAGTGTGCCGATGGCGTGGGCTATCAGCTGGTTGTAGGTGGTGCCGACACGCACCAGATAGTTGTGCTGCGAGGGCAGTTTCTTTCCGGTTACGGTCAGAATGTTTTGTATCAGAGGCTTGTTCTTCTGTACGGCCTCATACACCGCAAAAGCGGTGCCGACGTTGCTCACCACACAGCCTACGTCGATGGGCAGCTTGCCCGACGGGACGCGGCGGCCGGTGATGGCGTTGATCAGCTGCTTCTCAGCCCCCTGCGGATATTTCACCTTCAAGGGCTCTACGATGATGCCTTCAAACTTCGCGGCCATGGCTTTCATCACGGCGATGGGTTCAGGCTTATTGTTCTCTATGCCGATATAAGCGTTGGGCACGCCCAGGGCTTTGCGCAGAATGCTCACACCGATGCAGATCTCTTCGGCATGCTCCATCATCGCACGGTGGTCGGAGGTTAGGTAGGGCTCGCACTCCACGGCGTTGATGATAAGGTACTCGGCTTTCTTGTCGGGCGCAATGTTGTATTTGATATGGGCGGGGAAGGTGGCGCCGCCAAGACCCACAATACCCATCTCTTTCAGTTTGTCGACAATCTCTTTCGGCTCCAGCGTGCACTCCCGTTTGATGTCGGGTGTACGGTCGATGCTCTCTTCCCACTCATCTCCCTCCACATTGATGTAGATGGCGGGCTTGGTCATGCCGAAAGCGTCTTTGCAGGTGTCTATCTTGGCCACCGTGCCGCTGTAGGGCGAGTGGACATTGGCACACATGAAGGCTTCGGCTTTGCCTATCAGCTGCCCCACCTTCACTTTGTCGCCCTTCGCCACACACGGCGTGGCAGGGGCACCTAAATGCTGGTTCATGAGGATGACGGCACTCTGCGGCAAAGGAAATTCCTCAATGGCAGCAGCCGTCGATATCTTGTTTTCTTCAGGGTGGACACCACCCATTGCGAATGTCTTCATACGATCGATTCTGGAATAAATTATGCGTTAGGGGTTGTGGGTTCACTGCTCTTTGCGGCTTCGGGCGCCGGCGTCGCAACAGGCTCGCTCTTGGCTGCCTCGGGGGGTGCGGCGGGACGCTCCACCTTCGGCGGGAAATTCACCGCATGGATGGCGCCGGTCGGACACTCGGCAACGCACTTGCGACACATCTTGCAGACGTTGAAGTCTATGTAGGCTAGGTTGTTCTCCACGGTGATGGCGCCGAACGGACAGCTCTTCTGGCACTTGCCGCATCCGATACAAGCGGCCGTGCACGACTTGCGTGCGTCGGCTCCCTTCTCCTTGTTGCGGCAGGCCACATACACCCGGCGGTTCTTCATCCCCTTATTGCGGAGCTCGATGATGCCGCGCGGACAGGCTTTGGTACAGGCACCGCAGGCTACGCATTTCTCTTCGTCTACAACGGGAAGGCCGCTCTCGGGATCGATACTCAGGGCGTCAAACTGGCAGGCACGGACGCAATTGCCCAAACCCAGACAGCCAAAGGCACATCCGCTCTCGCCGGTGTACAAGCTGTTGGCAAAGGCACAGTCCTGCAATCCGTCATAGTGGGTCTTGGCTGCGGCATTGCTGCAACTGCCGTTGCAACGCACCACCGCCACTTGGGGCTCGCTCTCTTCGGGGGTGCAACCCAGCAGCGCGGCGACTTTCTTGGCGACTTCCTCTCCGCCGGCAGGACACTTCAGACCTTCCATGTTCCCTTGCTTCACAAAGGCTTCAGCCATGGCTCGGCAGCCGGCTTTGCCGCATCCGCCGCAGTTGGCTCCGGGAAGGACTTCTGCAATCTCGTCAATCAACGGGTCTTCCACCACTTTAAATTTCTGTGCTACAATGTAAAGTACCGCTGCAAACAGGGCACCGATGATACTTAGAACTAATACTGCAGTCCAGATTTCACTCATAATTGCGTTTATTTAGTTTTTATGGATTGTTCCTCTTTAATAAATTGCAAATTTACATTTTTTTTTGTTAACGTCGACGAATTTTTTCGACTAATATTGTTATTAGTTGTGCAACTTGCTTATTATGAGTTTTTAAAATGGTAATATCTTTCCTTTGGAATGCTTTTACAGACCCTGCAAAAGGCTACCTTTCAGCACAAAAAATATTTTTTTTTTCGATTTTTTTTTACCATTCCAAAAAATGTTCGTAACTTTGTACCCGAAAATTATCAATAAAATAATCCGTTATGAACAATATTATTGTGGGTTTCGACTTCTCTTCCGGCTCCGCCAATGCGGTCGATTTGACTATCGATATCGCCAATCGTTGGCAAACGGATATCCGTCTCGTTTATGTCAAACAAAAGGATGAGGACGAGGAACCGATTCGCGCTGAAATTGAACGCCGCAACGAGGGGGTGGCTCATCTCCTCAAAGGTATCAAATTGGAATATGTCATCCGTGAAGGCAAAGTGTCTGAACAACTGGCGCTACAGGCTGAAGAGGATCAGGCGCTGATGGTGGTTGTGGGTACGCACGGCATGTCGGGTTTCGAAACAAACTGGATCGGCAAGAATACCTATCGTACCATTACCGAATGCCCTGTGCCGGTACTCTCTGTACGTGAGGACTTTGACTTCAAGAAAGACCTTGAACGTATTGTCGTGCCGCTCGACAGCACCACCGAGACGCGTCAGAAAGTGCCTTTCGCCGCTCGTATGGCCAAGACGTTCGATGCGGAAATCCACCTCCTCGGACTCTATACCTCCGATTCCCGCGACATCCGCGTGCTCGTCGACGGCTATGTCGAACAGGTGGAGAAATTCCTCGACAAATTCGGTGTCCGCCATGTGACGCAATTCATCAACGCTCATAAGAATCTGACGGTTAGTACGCTGGAATATGCCAACGATGTCAATGCCGATCTTATCGTCATCATGACGGAACAGGAGAAGGCACTTACAAGCTGGCTTATAGGTAACTATGCGCAGCAGATGCTCCATCTCTCCAAGCATCCCATCCTCTCCATCCGTCCTGAACAAATTGGCTCCCAGTCGCGATAACCGAAAATCAATCGATTTTGTTGGAGTACCGTTGACACGTTAAAAGGCACTCCTTTCAAACTTTAAAACGCTAAATCCCTTGAACAAACGAATTATACTTGCCCTGTCGGCACTCCTTGCCTTCGGCACCCTCCACGCCCAGCGTCAGAAAGGGAAGGTGGAGATTACCGGCGATGTGAAGGTTAGTGAACTCGTGAAGAAACATATCGAATTCAACGAGAAAATGCAGACCGTTCCGGGTTTTCGCATACAGATAGCCTCCCTCTCGGGACCCAACTCCCGCAACAGCGCTTTTGATCTCAAACGCCGCTTCAAAGAGGAGTTCCCTGACGTCGAAGTCTATATCGTCTTCACCGAACCCAATTTCCGTATCAAGGTGGGTGACTTCACCAGCAAACTGGATGCCTATGTCTTCATGCAACGCATCAAGGACCGTTACCCGGGCACCATCGTCAAGGAGAATGTCTATCCTATCCATCTAGACTGGTCCAACCTCGTCCCCGAAACCGAAGACGACGCGGGCAATTGATGTATAGGGCAGGGGAGTCCCCGGAGGGATTCATGGCATAAAGCACCGATTTCGAAAGAAAAATACACAAAAAAAAGCACCGATTTCGGTGCTTTTCTTTTATAGATAAGCTATCAAATGCTTGCTTTTTGAACTGGATTTGAGGCGTTTCAACCCTTTCTCCTTGATCTGTCTGACACGCTCGCGTGTCAAACCGAACTTCATTGCTATCTCATCCAAACTCAGCGCATGCGGCATGCCGATGCCGAAATACATGCGTATCACGTCGCGCTCGTAGTCCGACAGCGCCGACAGGGCACGCTCTATCTCCTGACTCAGCGACTCCTGCATCAGCGCCTCGTCGGTGGCAGGGGTGTCCTCGTTGGGCAGCACATCCACGAAGTTCACGTCTTCGTCGGCTACCAACGGTGCGTCAATCGAGATATGACGACCTGAGATATTCAGGATGCTCTTGATTTTGTCCTCGGGGATATCCAGCATCTCGGCCAACTCTTCCTCCGACGGGGGACGCTCCAGCTTCTGCTCCAGTTTCGAAATCTCCTTCTTTAGCTTGTTGAGCGCACCCAGCTGGTTCGACGGCAGTCGCACGATACGTGAGTTCTCGGCGATGGCCTGCAGTATCGACTGGCGAATCCACCACACAGCGTATGAGATGAACTTGAAACCGCGTGTCTCGTCAAACCGCTTGGCGGCTTTGATCAAACCCACATTGCCTTCGTTGATGAGGTCGGGGAGACTCAACCCCTGGTTCTGGTACTGCTTGGCGACAGAAACCACAAAACGCAGGTTCGCCTTCGTCAGCCGGTCCAGGGCTGCCTGGTCGCCGGCCTTGATGCGCTGAGCCAATTGCACCTCCTCTTCCGGAGTCAGCAACTCCTCGCTGCAGATGTCCTGCAGGTATTTGTCTAACGACTTGATGTCGCGGTTGGTGATGGAATGGGTAATCTTTAATTGTCTCATATAGTGACTTTATATTCTTAATCTGAATTATTTTCTTAGAATCCGTTAACGCAGAAATTGAAAAAAAGTTTCATCATATGAAAAAAAAACTTTTTGTTCCCTCTTTTTTTCTTATCTTTGCAGTCGTTTACAGCAGGACGCAACGGGAGTTTTCTCCGGTTTCTTTCTGCTTTAAGCAGTTGTAATTCATCGCATACAGACAAGTCTATGGGAAAAAGGCTTGCCTTTGCGGTATGAAGTATTTTTGTAAAAAATAAATAAAAAGATATGTTCGAAAGTATCAGCAGCAAGATTGAGAAAGCGCTCCATACCCTGCGTGGCAAAGGCTCTATCACCGACATCAATGTCGCCGAAACGGTCAAAGAGGTCCGCAAGGCCTTGCTCGATGCCGATGTCAGCTATCCCATCGCCAAGGAATTCACCGACCGCGTCAAGCAGGAGGCTATGGGTCGCAATGTCATCCAGTCCATCGAGCCGGGCCAGTTGATGGTCAAGATTGTCCATGAGGAACTGACCAAACTCATGGGCTCCGAAGCCGTCGACATCAACCTCAAGGGTTCCCCCGCCGTCATCCTCATCGCCGGTCTACAAGGTTCCGGTAAGACCACCTTTAGCGCCAAACTGGCCTACTATCTCAAAAACAAGAAAGCCAAGAACGTCATGATGGTCGCCGGCGACGTCTACCGCCCTGCCGCTATCAACCAACTCCAGGTCCTCGGCCAGCAAATCAATGTGCCGGTCTTCGCCCAGCTGGGTGTCACCGACCCGGTCAAGATCGCCAAGGACGCCCTCGCCGAGGCTCGCCTCAAAGGGGTCAACGTGCTTATCGTCGATACCGCCGGTCGTCTGGCGGTCGACGAGCAGATGATGGATGAAATTTCCAACCTCAAGCAGTCGCTCAATCCGCAGGAGACGCTTTTCGTGGTCGACTCCATGACGGGTCAGGACGCTGTCAACACGGCCAAGGCGTTCAACGAACGCATCGACTACGACGGCGTGGTCCTCACCAAACTCGACGGCGACACCCGCGGCGGTGCAGCCCTCACCATCCGTTACGCCGTTCAGAAACCCATCAAGTTTGTCGGTATCGGCGAGAAGATGGACGCCCTCGATGTCTTCCATCCCGACCGTATGGCCAACCGTATCCTCGGCATGGGCGACGTGGTATCGCTCGTCGAACGCGCACAGGAACAGTACGACGAGGTGGAGGCTCGCAAAATCCAGAAACGCCTTGTCAAGAATGAATACAACTACGAGGACTTTCTTTCGCAGATTGCCCAAGTCAAGAAGATGGGCAATATGAAAGACCTCCTCGGCATGATTCCGGGCATGAGCAAACTTACCAAGGATGTCGAGATCGGCGACGACGCCTTCGTCCCCATCGAATCCATCATCGGCTCCATGACGCCCTATGAGCGCCGCAACCCGTCGTGCATCAACGGCAGCCGCAAGCAGCGCATCGCCGCCGGCAGCGGCCGCACCATCCAGGAAGTCAACCGACTCGTCAAGCAGTTCGAAGACACCCGCAAGATGATGAAGGCTGTCTCCACCAAAGGCGCCAAGATGCCCATGCTCCGCAAACGCCGCTAACCAACCTCAACGACCTTTTCAAGTGCAACGACCCTTTCAAGTGCAACGACCCTTTCAAGTGCAACGACCCTTTTAAACCTATCAACATACCAACAATATCATGACAAACATCTTAGACGGTAAACAAACCTCCATTGCAATCAAAGACCAAATAGCCAACGAAGTCCGTTCTTTCACTGCCAAAGGACTTCGTCCGCCGCACCTTGCCGCCATCCTCGTCGGTGACGACGGCGCCAGCCAGACCTATGTAGCCAACAAAGAGAAATCGTCCCACGAAGTGGGCTTCACCTCCTCCGTCTACCGCTACTCGGCCAACACCTCCGAGGAGGAGTTGCTTCGCGCCATCGATTTCCTCAACAACGACGACGATATCGACGGTTTCATCGTTCAACTTCCGCTGCCCAAGCAAATCAACGAGCAGCATGTCATCGATGCCATCTCTCCCGACAAGGACGTCGACGGCTTCACCCCCATCAATATCGGACGTATGGTCCTTGGCGAAGACGCTTTCCTCCCTGCCACCCCTATGGGCATCGTCTCCATCCTCGAGCATTTCAATATCGAGACCGAAGGCAAGCACTGTGTGGTTCTGGGCCGCAGCAACATCGTCGGAACACCTGTAGCCAACCTCCTTTCACGCAATAAGAAAGGGGCCAACTGCACCGTCACCCTCTGCCATAGCCGCACGCGCAACCTCCCCGAGCTGACCCGTCAGGCGGATATCCTTGTCGTCGCCATCGGCAAGCCGGAGTTTGTCACCGCCGACATGGTCAAAGAGGGCGCTGTCATTGTTGATGTGGGCATCCACCGCATCCCCGACGACACCAAGAAAAGCGGTTACCGTATCATCGGTGATGTCAAGCATAGCGAGGTCGACAGCCACTGCAGCTGGGTGACCCCTGTCCCCGGCGGTGTCGGACCCCTCACCATCGTCTCCCTCCTCCAGAACACCTTCAAGGCCTACAAGAAACGCTTCAACCTATAACTTCTCAAACATTTGATCATGAAAACCATTGTCGTCGTCCCCTGCTATAACGAATCGAAGCGTCTCCCTCAGGATGCCTTCCTCCATTATGTGGAGCAGCATCCCGACGTCGCTTTCCTCTTCGCCAACGACGGCAGCCGTGACAATACACTGGAAGTGCTGCAGCAACTTGCCGACCGTCATGAACGTCTGTTGCTCTTCGACATCCAGCCCAACGGCGGTAAGGCGGAAGCGGTGCGTAAAGGCATGCTCCATGTTGCCCAGCAGTACCACCCGGACTATATCGCCTTCTGGGATGCCGACCTCGCCACGCCGCTCGACGAAATCGAACCCATGGTGCAGTGGGCCGACAAAGGCTACGACATCGTTATGGGACTCCGTCTGATGCGCCTGGGCGCCAAGGTGCGCCGCAAAAGTTCACGCCACTACCTAGGACGCTGCTTCGCTACTACGGCATCCATGATGCTTCACCTGCCGGTCTACGACACCCAGTGCGGCGCCAAACTCTTCCGCACCGAGGTGGTCGAGCAACTCTTCACCGAGGCCTTTATCACCCGCTGGCTCTTCGACGTTGAGATTCTGGCGCGCTACAAACAGCGTTACGGCAAAGAATGTGCCGTCGAGAAAATCTATGAGTTCCCGCTCTTCCAGTGGCAGGATATCGACGGTTCCCAACTCAAGTCCCGCGATTTCTTCAAAGCTCCTGTCGAACTTCTGAAAATCAAACGCAAATACAAATAAGACAACCCCTTTACCGCGCCATCTTAAAAACGTAAAACGTTAACCATAAAAATGAAACAGTTTTTTTCCGAAAACAAACACAATCCTTGGTTTTGGCTTTTCATCGCCATCGCCGCTATCCTCTTTGTCGCCATGCCGCTTATGAGTCGCAGCGCCGGCAACAGCGGTGACGAGGACAAGTTCCAAATCCCGCAAGGCCGCTTCGTCATGGATTACTACCACACCGACGGCCAAGACACTACCTGTCTGCAGGATGTTGTGAACCTCAATGGCAAGGACCAGAGCTGGAACCTCAAATACTACGGCTGCTCGTTCGATGTGGTCACCGAATGGATCAACCAGACCTTCGGTATCGAGGACATCGCCCGCACCCGCCACATGTGCAACGCCTTCTTGGGATGGCTTATCGTCCTCTTCGGCGGACTCATCGCTTTCCGCATGGGGGGCTGGCGCGCCGGGGTCTTCGCCATGCTGCTGCTTTTCTTCTCGCCGCGTCTGCTGGGCCATTCGTTCAACAACCCCAAAGATATTCCCCTCGCCGCAGGGGTCATCATGTCGGTCTACTACATGCTGATGTTCTTCCGCCAGTTGACGCCGCAGCTTCTGGAAGAGGCGGCCGCCAAAGGCAAGAAGAAAACCACCAAGGTGCAGTACCCGCAGCAGGCTTTCTCCGACAAGACGACGCGCTACCTGGCCATCGCACTCTTCGTTCTCGCTTCGCCGCTGCTCGTCAAGACGGCGGGCGTCGGATACACCATCCTTATGGTGGCGCTCTTCGTGGCGGTCCTGCTGATTAAAAACGCACCCAAGTTCAACCCCTTGACGCTCTTCATGCTGGCGCTCTCGCTGGCACTCGCGGTCAGCAACCGTATCGGCGGACTCATCGTGGTGGGCTATATGGGACTCTGGGGACTCCTCTGGCTCGTCCGCTACGGCAAGCATGTGGGTGGCGCCACCATCGGCAAAGCCATCGCCGCTGCGGTGCTGGTCTGCCTCGCCGGCTTCTTCTCGGGTCTGCTGCTCTGGCCCTTCGCCATGCAGAACCCGGTGCACAACAGCATCGAGAGCTTCAAGCTGATGTCGCAGTTCGACGTCCAGCTGCGTCAGCTCTTCGAAGGCACCATGATGATGTCCAGCAACTTGCCGTGGTACTATACGCCGAAATTCATGTTGATGACCATCCCGCTGGCGGTCATGGTGGGCTGGCTGCTTTATCCCTGCTTCGGCGCTTTCAAGAAAGAACGCCGCATGGACAGCATCATGATCTACTTCACCTTCCTCTTCCCGGTATGCTGGATCGTCTTCACCGGCGCCAATGTCTATGGCGGCTGGCGCCATTCGCTCTTTACCTATCCGCCGATGGCGGTCGCCGCAGGCTTGGGATTCGATGCCTTCGCCGCTTGGGCGGGACGCAAGAGCGGCAAGCGTGTCGTCGAGCTGCTCTGCGCGCTGGTGCCTGTCTGCTTTCTGGTGCCGCCGGCGCTCCACACGGTACGCAACCACCCCTATGAATATGTCTATTTCAACGAGTTCGCCGGCGGCGTGAAGAAAGCCTTCGGCCATTACGAACTCGACTATTACTACCACTCCATGCGCGAAGCCACGGAATGGGTGCTCGCCCATGCGGAACCCAAAGCCGACGGCTCCAAGACGCTCGTGGGCTCCTGGCATGTGGAGTCGACGCGCTACTTCATGCGCAACGATACCGCTCATTTCGCTACCCGTTTCGTCCGCTGGAACCAGCGCTACGAGTATGAATGGGACTATCTGGTATTCCCCATCACGGGTATCGCGGGCGACTACCTGCGGGGCAAGGCTTTCCCGCCGAAGGACTGTGTCCACACGGTCGATGTCGACGGCAAACCCATCGCGCTGGTGCTGAAACGGCAGACGATGGACGACTACAACGGCCTGCAGCTGTTGCGTGCAGGCAATGCGGATAGCGCCATCGTGTTGTTCAACAATGCCTTGAAAGTGAATCCGGACAATGAGACGGCGCTTGTCAATCTGGCCAATATATGCCTGCAGAAACAGGACAATGCGAAGGCGGAGGAATACTGTAACCGCTTCCTCGCCATCGACCCCTCCAATCCGCAGGCTTCACAGCTGCTGGTCTACGCCTATCTTGGCGGCGGCAAACAGCAGGAAGCGGCGCAGCTCCTCGACAAAATCAAGGCGGAAGGGACACAGCCCTTTGCTTTCACCATGACAGCGCAGCTGTATGCGCAGCAGGGCAACCTCAACGGAGCCCTCAACGAAATCAACGCCATGCTCGACAAAGGTCTCATGGACCAGGATGCGCTCAACCTCTACGTCCAGCTCCGCATGTCGCAGGGTACGGACCAGAACACGGCGGTCTACAGCTTCTACAGCGCCTATGCCAGTGGCTTGGAGAAGAAAGGCGACAAGAAAGCGGCGGAACAGCTGCGTAAACAAATGAACGGCGTAAGATGAAAAAACTCTGGACGGCGATAGTAAGGCTTTTTGGTTGGAAATACGACCTGCCCGACGAGGAGCGTCTGCGTCGGCTCCACCACTGTGTCATCATTGAGGCGCCGCATACCAGCATCTACGACTTCCTCCTCGGTGCGGCATGTGTATGGAAGATGGGACTCAACCCGCGTATTTTCATCAAAAAGGAGTTCTTCGTCTTTCCTCTTCGCCATTTCCTCCGCTGGAGTGGCGCCCTGCCCATCGACCGCGGCAACCGCTCCAACCACATGGTCGACACCGCCGTACAGGCCCTCGCCGACAATCCGGACATCACCATCGTCATCACCCCCGAGGGCACACGCAAGCAGGTCAAGCGTTTCAAACGGGGCTTCCACGAGATAGCGACTAAAGCCAATGTGCCGGTCGCCGTTACCTATATCAACTACAAGACACGCCACATGGGTGTGGGCCCGCTCATCGACCTCACGGACGACTTCGATGCCGACATGCGACGCATCCTAGATGTCTACGACGATGTCGCTCCCCGCAACGCCAAAGGCTGGAACCTCCCTCTCCTCAAACAAACCTACGCCCCCAAAACAAACGAACCGGAATCATAAAAAGCATTCGATAAAAGTAATATATTCAAAACGTAAACCCTTTCAACCCGATATCATGAACACCGTCAGACGTATCTATGTCGAAAAGAAGCCCGATTACGCTGTCAAAGCGAAGGAACTTCAAGCTGAAATGCTCAACTATCTCAACATCAATGCCGATAACGTCCGTGTACTGATCCGCTACGACATTGAGAACCTCTCCGACGAGACCTACCGCAAGGCGCTCGCCACGGTCTTCTCCGAACCGCCGGTCGACGACCTCTACGAGGAGTCTTTCCCGCATGCCGAGAGCGATTTCTCTTTCTCGGTTGAGTATCTCCCCGGTCAGTTCGATCAGCGCGCCGACAGCGCCGAACAGTGCTGCTGTCTGCTCAACGACAAGGAGAATCCCATCATCAAGTCGGCAACAACCTATGTCGTTAGTGGTGCGCTGACCGACGACCAGAAGGCGGCCATCCAGAAATACTGCATCAACCCAGTCGATAGCCGTCTGACCGACGAAGTGAAACCGGAGACTTTGGTCGACCACTTCGACGAACCGGCCGATGTGATGGTGTTCGAGGGTTTTGCTTCAAAAGACCTTAACAACCCGAAGGAACTTAATGAGCTTAAGGATCTTTACGACAGCCTCGGACTCGCCATGACGTTCGCCGATTTCAAACATATCCAGCGCTACTTCCACGACGAGGAACACCGCGACCCGACCATGACGGAAATTCGCGTGCTCGACACCTATTGGAGCGACCACTGCCGCCACACTACCTTCGCCACCGAGCTGAAGGACGTGCATTTCGACGACGGCTACTACCGCCCGCTCATCGAAGGAGCTTTCCAGCAGTATCTGGCCGACCATAAAGAGCATTACGCTGGCCGCAACGACAAGTTCGTCTGTCTGATGGACATCGGCACCCTCGCCGGCAAACGCCTCAAAAAGGCGGGCATCCTTGACGACCAGGAACCCTCCGACGAAATCAACGCCTGCTCCATCGTGGTGCCGGTCACCATCGACGGGGTAGAGGAGGAGTGGCTTATCAATTTCAAGAACGAGACACACAACCACCCGACGGAGATTGAGCCCTTCGGCGGCGCGGCTACCTGCCTTGGCGGCTGCATCCGCGACCCGCTCTCGGGACGCACCTATGTCTACCAGGCCATGCGCGTCACCGGTGCTGCCGACCCCACCCGTCCGCTCAACGAGACAATTCCCGGCAAGCTGCCCCAGCGCAAAATCGTCACCACGGCCGCCCATGGTTACTCCAGCTACGGCAACCAGATCGGTCTGGCGACGGGTCTCGTCAACGAGATATACCATCCCAACTACGTGGCGAAGCGCATGGAGATTGGCGCTGTCATCGCCGCCGCACCGCGCCGCGCGGTGAAACGTCTCACCTCCGACCCAGGCGATGTCATTATCCTGCTGGGCGGCCGCACCGGACGTGATGGTATCGGCGGCGCTACGGGCGCTTCGAAAAGCCACACCACCAAGAGCCTCACCACCTGTGGTGCCGAGGTGCAGAAGGGCAACGCCCCTACCGAACGCAAAATACAGCGTCTCTTCCGCCGCGAGGAGGTCAGCAGCCTTATCAAGAAATGCAATGACTTCGGCGCCGGCGGCGTCAGCGTGGCCATCGGCGAGTTGGCCGACGGACTGCAGATCAATCTGGACAAGGTCCCCAAGAAATATGCCGGTCTTGACGGCACTGAGCTGGCCATCAGCGAAAGCCAGGAACGTATGGCCGTGGTGGTCGACCCCAAGGATGTCGACCTCATGCTCAAATATGCCGACGAGGAAAACCTCGAGGCTACGGTTGTCGCCACCGTCACCGAGGAGCCGCGCATGGTCATCAACTGGCGCGGCAAGGAAATCGTCAACCTCTCCCGCCGCTTCATCGACACCAACGGCGCCCACCAGGAAACGACAGTCAGCGTCACCATGCCTAGTAATACTAGTGAGACTAGACCTACTAGTGAGACTAGTTTGAAATCCCTCTGGTTAAAGACCCTTTCCGACCTCAATGTCTGCTCCCAGAAGGGACTCGTCGAGATGTTCGACAGCAGCATCGGCGCCGGCAGCGTGGTCATGCCTTTCGGCGGCAAGTACCAGCTCACGCCTACCCAGAGCATGATTGGCAAACTGCCGCTGCTCGACGGCAAATGCGACACCGTCACTATCATGTCCTACGGTATGGATCCTTACCAGACCAGCTGGTCGCCATTCCATGGCGCTGTCTACGCCGTCCTCTCGTCGGTGGCGAAAATTGCCGCCGCCGGTGGCGACGCCAGCCGTGTGCGTCTTACCTTCCAGGAATACTTCAAGAAACTGGGTTCCGACCCCTACCGCTGGGGAGAACCGTTCGCTGCCTTGCTGGGTGCCTACAACGCCCAGATGGGTCTCAAACTGCCCGCCATCGGTGGCAAAGACTCGATGAGCGGCACCTTCAACGACATCGACGTGCCGCCGACGCTCTGTTCTTTCGCAGTGGGTATCAGCGACCTCCAGCATGTCGTGACACCTGAACTGAAACAGGCGGGCAGCAAACTCGTCCTTCTCGACATCAAGGAGAAGGAATTCGGCATGCCTGACTACGACGACGCCCTCGCCCAGTATGCAGCCCTCCGCAAAGCCATCGAGAACGGCCAAGTTCGCAGCACCTACGCCCTCGGTTTCGGCGGCATCATCGAAGCCGTCAGCAAGATGGCCTTCGGCAATAAGTTGGGAGTGAAAATTAACGGAGAATTGAACGGGGACTTGACTGCCAAGAAATACGGTGACATTGTGGTTGAGGTGGCCGATGCCAACGGACTGCCTTTCCACTGCAAAGAGATCGGTGAAGTTATTGCCGAACCTGTCTTTGAGTGCAACGGCGAGAAGATAGCCCTTGAAGAGGCCCTTGCCGCTTGGCAGGGTACTCTCGAAGGTGTGTTCCCGACCAGAAGCACTTCGCCCATTAACCCCATTATACCAACAGAACCCATCAATTTCAACGACATCCATCTCTGCTCCCACAAGGTGGCCAAACCGCATGTCTTCATCCCCGCCTTCCCGGGTACCAACTGCGAGTACGACTCCGCCCGCGCCTTCAACCGTGCCGGCGCCGAGAGCGAAATCATCGTTTTCCGTAACCAGAACGGCTCCCAGATTCGTGAGAGCGTCGACGCGTATGTCCGTGCCATCAACAACAGCCAGATTATCATGATTCCCGGTGGTTTCTCGGCCGGCGACGAACCCGAAGGCTCCGCCAAGTTCATCACCAGCGTCTTCCGCAACCCGCGTATCGCTGATGCCGTCATGGAACTGCTCAACAAACGTGACGGACTTATGCTGGGCATCTGCAACGGCTTCCAGGCTCTGGTGAAACTGGGTCTCGTGCCTTATGGTGAAATCCGTCCGCAGGCAGCCGATGCACCCACGCTGACTTTCAACACCATTGGACGTCACCAGAGCAAGATGGCCTACACCCGCGTCTCCTCCAACCTCAGCCCCTGGCTGCAGCGTGCCGAGCTGGGTGCCACCTATGTTATCCCCATCTCGCACGGCGAAGGTCGTTTCGTCGCACCGCAGGAGTGGCTCGACAAGTTGTTCAAGAACGGACAGGTGGCCACCCAGTATGTCGACATGAACGGCAACCCCACCATGGACGAGGAGTACAATATGAACGGATCCTACTGCGCCATCGAAGGTATCACCAGTCCCGACGGCCGTGTCTTCGGCAAGATGGGACACAGCGAACGTCGGAGTGCGAACAAGGCGACCGCGACCGATGGGTGCGAGCGCGTTTTTCACACGGCCATGAACATCATCGGCTGCTACCCCGACGGCACCATCCTCAACGACGACCAGCAACTCTTCGAATCTGGCGTCCAGTACTTCAAGTAATCCCGTTGCGCAGGCATCCTTGTCTGCCTGCCACAGCTGATCGGGATTGATGCTCAACGAAAGGATAGTAACGATAAAAAATAAGGTGAAATAATATAGCCTCGAAGAGGCTCAATCTCAATAACCCCAGACTCAGTCTGGGGTTATTAAACACCAGAACTATACATGCGTCTCGAAGAAATTGATTATAAGATTATTGATGTGTTCAAGTGCGTATTATAAAAATTGCAATTAGCTATAACTAAAAACATAAAGGCATGAAAGGCGAAGCTCAACCCCTGATAAAGTTTTTTGACGGTTCTGATAAAAGGTTCATCATTCCTCTTTATCAGCGTAACTACGATTGGAAAATTGAGAATTGTCAGCAGTTGTTCAATGACTTGTTGAAGTTGCATAGGACAAAAAGACAAAGTCACTTCTTTGGCAGCATTGTTTCATGTATTGAAAATGGCTCGGAAGATAGGTTTATTATTGATGGACAGCAGCGAATAACGACCGTTTCACTTATTCTCATTGCCTTGGTGAATGCATATAAAGCGAACGAGATTGAAGCTACAGACAAGAAGATAACAGAGAAGATTTTCAAACGTTATCTTGTCGACGAATATCAGGAAGATGAGCGTAAGGTAAAGCTGAAGCCGATTAAGAAAGACATGCAAGCTTTTGATGCGTTGCTTTATAAGCCTAAGGATAAATATGTGAAGGAGTCAAATGTGACTCGTAATTACGACTTCTTTTATGAAGAGATCCTGAAAAGCAAACTGTCTGTAGATGAGATTTTTGATACGATTAAGAAACTGGAGGTAATTAACATCAAATTGGAGGATGGTGATGATGCACAGTTGATATTTGAAAGTCTGAACTCGACGGGTCTTGACCTGAGCGAAGCAGATAAGATTCGCAACTATCTGCTCATGTCATTGACTCCAGCGCAACAGGACGACCTGTATTCTCGTTTCTGGAATCCGATTGAGGAAAAGACTGAATATGAGTCTACGTCGTTTGTTCGTGACTATTTAACTATGAAGCAAGGTAAAATCGGTCGTATAGACAAGATCTATTTCATATTCAAGGATTTTGCTGAATCCAGTTCGATGGATAGGGCGGAACTGATGGAAGAAATGTATCATTATGCCCAGATTTATCATCAGATTAATCATGCTGAAACGGGGGTAGATAAGTTGGATAGGAAGTTAAAACAACTCAGAACCTTGGATTCGACGATTATGTATCCGTTTTACATGGCATTCTTCGACTATGCAGAGAAGTGTGGCATGTCTGTTGATGAACGATATAAAGTGTTGGACATAGTGGAGTCTTACTTTGCTCGAAGGATTATTTGTAATCTTCCTTCAAATGCTTTGAACAAGGTATTCTCCACCTTGCATAAGGATGTGATGAATCAGATGGAAAAAAATACGACTCCACAGGGTGGAGAACCGTACTATATCGATGTGCTCACATATATGCTGCTCAACAAGGCGCGTTCTTCGATATTCCCACGCGACGAGGAGGTGAAGACAGAGTTTGCCGTACGTCAGGTGTACAAGATTCCCACGCCACAGCGTATGTTTATCTTAGAACGCCTAGAGAATCAAGACAACAATGAACGTCATGAAGTCGTTAAACAGTTATCGAATAAAGAGATAACGATCGAGCACATCATGCCTCAGACACTATCAGAGAAATGGAAAGCAAGTTTGGGCGAGAACTGGGAAACCATACACCAACAATACCTGCATACTATGGCGAACTTAACCTTGACAGGATATAATTCGCAATATAGCAACCTTACCTTCATTGAGAAACGAGATATGGAGAAGGGTTTCAAGGAGAGTGCTTTCCGACTTAATAATTATGTTAAGGATTGCGAGAAATGGACCGAAGAGGAGTTGTTGCAGAGACAGCAACAACTATTGAAAGTGGTTATGCAGTTGTGGCCCATGCCATCGACATCTTTTGAACCCGTAAAACGTGATGCTGAGAGTGTATCGATGGATGAAGAGGATTTCGAATTCACGGGGAAGAAGCTTCAGGCGTACATTTACAAGGGCGTTCGCTATACCGTGAACACATGGAAGGAAATGCTGATTCAAGTGTGTGGTCATGTACTATTAGAGTATCGTCCAACGATCGAATGGCTCTGTGCAAATGAGAAACATGGATTCTCCTATAAATCGGAGGCTTGGAGACGGGAATTAGGGCAAGATATGTATGTTTGGAGCGACAATAGCACCAACACTAAATTGAGCATACTGCATGGACTGTTTAATGAATGTGACATTCCTTACTCGGAATTGGCATTTGAATTCAGACAAGATGCCGAATATGATGAAAGTGAGGAATGAAAGTGTCAAGGGAAAGGCTCCTGTCACAAATAAAAAAATTTTATCCTTATGATTAATCAACGCGTAATTGGCATCGGTGAAACCGTTTTTGATATCCTTTTCAAGGGGGACCAGCCGCAAAAGGCTGTGCCGGGCGGGTCGACGTTCAACAGCATCGTTTCGCTGGGTCGAGCGGGGGTGCCCTGCGTCATGGTGACAGAAGTGGGTGGCGACCATATCGGTGACTTGATCTGTCGCTTCCTGTGCGAGAACGGTGTCTCGACGGAATATGTCTGCCGCCACGAGCAGGTGAAGTCGCATATCTCGCTGGCGTTCCTGGACGAGCATAACGACGCGCAGTATATCTTTTATAAGGACCATGCGTCGGTAAAAACAATTCAGAATTTCGAATTTCAAATTTCGAATTTCAAAATTAATCCCGGTGACGTGGTGCTCTTCGGCTCATTCTTCGCTATCAACCCTGTGATACGCTCTGTGGTGGGCAAATTGCTCCGCGAGGCCAGTGAGGCTGGCGCCTGGCTCTATTACGACATTAACTTCCGCAAAAACCACATCGACGAACTTCCGCAGGTAATGCCCAATATCGAGGAGAATATGCGGCTGGCTGACGTGGTGCGCGGCTCGACGGAGGATTTCGAGTACCTCTTCAGCCTCCACGACGGAGATGCCATCTACAAAAAGGTGCGTAACCTTTGCAGCACCTTGATCCTCACCGATGGCGCGCGTCCGATACGCCTTTATACGCCCGAGGACTGCGAGACCTACCCCGTGCAAAAAATTGAGACGGTCAGCACCGTCGGTGCTGGCGACAACTTCAACGCGGGATATATCTACGCGAAGATCAAGGGCTTCGACGACCGTATCGCGATGGCCCAGCGTTGGAGCCAGGATGTCTGCCGCCAACTCGGCAACAATATCAGCGATGAACTGGTGACGTTGTTAAAGAAGAATCCGCCACTGGCTTAAAAAAAGAAAGAACAAATGGCACTAATCAAATCATACAAAGGTCTTTCGCCCCGCTGGGGCAAGGAATGCTACTTCAGCGAGAACGCCACGATAGTGGGCGATGTGACACTGGGCGACCAGTGCTCGGTGTGGTTCAACGCGGTGGTGCGGGGCGACGTGGCGCCCATTACCATCGGTGACCGAACCAATGTGCAGGACGGCTCATGCATCCATGTGACGCATGAAACAGGTCCCACCCATATCGGCAGCGACGTCACCATCGGCCATAACGTCACCGTCCACGCTTGCACCATCCACGACAAAGCGCTCATCGGTATGGGCGCCACGCTGCTCGACGACTGTGAGATAGGAGAGGGGGCCATCGTCGCCGCAGGCGCTTTGGTGCTGCAGAACACGAAGATACCGCCCTATGAGATATGGGGCGGCGTGCCAGCCAAATTCCTGAAACCAACCCGCCCGGGACAGACAGACAACGCAGCCCATTATGTGGCGTATGCCAAAGAATATCTATTACAGCAATAAACCATCTTTTCAACCCCGAACCCTATGAAAAAACTTTTTTTCTTCGCCCTGCTGCTGGCCATGATGACCGGCTGCGGCAACAACAATCAGGATCGAAACGACGAAAACGACACAACAATGAATACAGAACTCAAACCTTTTGATGTGCAGAAGAACTTCGCTGAAAACGGCTTCACATTCTTCACCAAGAACCTCATCCTTTGCTGCGGCGACTCCACGGAGAGCAACGCCATGACCATCGGCTGGGGCGGCATCGGAAACTATCTCGGACATGACCGTCCGGCCGTGACGGTATATGTGGCTCCAGCACGCTACACATACGAGTTCATGGAGCGTCATCCGCGCTTCACTGTGATGGAGTTCGAAAACGACTCTGTCTGGCAGTATATGGGTAAGTACAGCGGACGTGATGGCGATAAAGCCGCTGCTCTCGGCCTCCATATCGCTTACACCGAACACGGCACTCCCTACTACGAGGAGGCCAAGACGGTCATCGAGTGCGAGACCATGACGGCATGGCACCAGACCGAGAAGGACTTCCGCAACAACACCCCCAAGGAGTGGTACAAGGAGTTCGAGGCTGGTATCCACACGGTGTATATCGGTGAGGTTATAGGAGCCTGGAAAAGGTAAAAACAGAAGAGACAATGAGATACTATATCGTCGATGCTTTCACGGACTGCCCCTTTGGGGGAAATCCCGCTGGAGTGGTACTTCTGGGCGAGGAGTCCTTCCCTGACGAAGGACTGATGACAAGGATTGCGGCAGAGCTGCGGTTCTCGGAGACGGCGTTTGTCCGCAGGCTTGCACCGACGGAATACCATCTGCGGTACTTCACGCCGAAGGCCGAGGTAAAACTGTGCGGCCATGCCACCATCGCTACGTTCTCATTGCTACACAGTCTCGGGATGGCGGAAGGTGAATGCCGGTGTCATACGCTTGCCGGAAAGCTCTGCATTGAAGTGGGCGAGAAGGTGATGATGCAGATGGCAGCGCCTCGCATTGTGAAGACTATATCCGACACCGCTCCAATCTACAAGGCGCTCGGTATCGAGGACTACACCCCCTCGTTGCCTGTCCAAGTGGCCTATGCCGGATTGGAGGATATCATGATACAAATTCCGGATGTAAAGACGCTCAATGCTTTGCATCCCGATATGGAGGCTGTCGCTGTGCTGACGGGGAAGCACAAATCCATTAGTTTTCATTGCTTTGCCGTCGGTGAGGATTCCTACACTGCCCATGTGCGTGACTTCGCACCCTTGTACGGCATACCAGAAGAATCGGCTACCGGCACAGCCAATGCTGCACTGACACATTATCTGTCGGTTCACGGAGTAATTCCTGCGAGGGGAGACTTCTCCTTCATGCAGGGTGAGACGATGGGAAGGCCCTCGGTAGTGGCTGCCCGGATCTCTGCCGACGGAACAATTTATGTGGGAGGTACCGCCGCTATCGTTGCAAAAGGAGAGATAAACGCCGATCTGGAACAGCTAGCTCCCTTCTGCTTGGAGACGGTACAATTCAGATAAATAATGTGTGACTTAAACAATAAACAATACAAATAATAAACAATACAATACCTAACAATATGTGGAGAAACAATCTTTTAGCTAAATTTTCTACCCCTGACTCCCTGAAAAAACTTTTTTTCATCGTCATGCTGCTCCTTGCGGGAGCGGCGTCGGCAGTTCCGGTTTTCAGAATGCCGGTCGTTCGAATCCAGCCCAACGGCGACACATTGCACCTCTTCCTCACGGGCGACGAGTATTACCATCGCCTGCACGACTCGGCCGATTTCACCATTGTCCAACATCCCCAGACGGGCTACTGGGTCTACGCCGATATCGCACGTCAGGATGCGGAGCACTGGGATGTCATTGCCACCGATTATCGGGTGGGCAGTGTAGACCCGCAGTCGGTGGGGTTGCAGCCGTCGGTCGGTATCGACCGCACCTCGTGGCTCAAATGCCAGCAGAGATACCAGGTGCCGGAATGGGCCGCCGTTCCCCGTCCCAAAGCATCGGGACGCAACCACGGCACGCTCAACAACATCGTCATCTTCATCCGTTTTGCCGACGACGATGATATCGAGATGCCGTTCGATACAATCTACGCCATGTTCAACGACACGTCGGAAGCCTCGATATCTATGTACAGCTATTTCAAGACGGTGTCGTATAACAAGATAGAAATACCGACTTTCTTCTATCCCTCGCCGTCGGGCAACCTCGTCGTCTCTTATCAGGATGTGCTGCCCCGTGCGCGGTTCAGACCTTACAACGCGACTACCAACCCGACAGGCTATACGGGAGGTAGAGCCACGCTTGAATTTGATTTGCTGGAACGTGCGGTGAATTACATCAATGCCAACTATCCGGTGTCGGATTCCCTGAATCTCGACGCCGACAACGACGGCAATATCGATAACATCTGCTTCATTGTCAAAGGTGCCAATGACGGTTGGAACGACCTCTTGTGGCCGCACAAGTGGAGCCTGTACGACCGCAATGTCTATATCAACGGGAAACGTGTCTACGACTTCAATTTCCAGCTCGAAGGCAGTGGCCCGCATTATTTCGGCTCGTCCACTTTCTGTCACGAGATGTTCCATACGCTGGGAGCCCCCGACCTGTACCATTATGACAACTATACCTATATCTCGCCTGTCGGTAATTGGGACTTGATGGGCTCCAATACCACACCACCGCAAAATATGGGCGCTTACATGAAGTGGAAATACGGCAACTGGATCGACTCCATCCCCGAAATCACCGAGCCGGGAACTTATTCCCTCCATTCTTTGGGCGACGCAACCTACGACAATTGTTGCTATAAGATTGCCACAGAGTATCCTGATCAATGGTATGTGCTTGAATATCGTGATAATACGGAACGCTTTGAACAGGCGCTGCCGGGATCGGGCTTGATTATCTATCGTATCGATACTCGCTTCGAAGGCGATGCAGGCTTCGATGGCTATAATTACTTCGACGAGGTCTATGTCTTCCGTCCGGGAGCATCCTCTCATAATAATATGGGATACCTGTCCAGGGCTTTCTTCAGCGCCGACGCCTCGCGCGTGGAATTCACCCCCCAGTCTGATCCCTTCCCGTGGCTGACGGGCAACGAGGTCGATTCTACTTTGTATATCACCAATATCGGCGTGCCGGGCGAGACGATTTCTTTTACTTTCAACAAAGTATTCATCTGTCGTGTGCCCAAGATGCTCAGCGCATTTGATGTCACCGACGCGGAGGCGTCGCTGTCGTGGTCGGGCAATGCGGATATGTACCTGCTGCAATGGCGTAAAGAAGGTTCTGCTACGGTAGACCAGACGTTTGTCACGGGCTCGGAATATCGCCTTACGGGATTGGAAAGGAACACGGACTATCAATGGCGGGTACGCTCGGTATGTGACGAGTTCGACAGGAGCGCTTTCTCTGATTGGGCTACCTTCAGAACGTATGGCTGCCATTCGACTGCCATAACGGAGTTGGGTGTGGCAGACACGATTTCGAATAACATCCCGATAATGCCCTCAATGAAATATGGGTATTCACAGACAATTTATCTGTCGTCGGAACTGAATGGCGCACAGGATATTTCCCGTGTGGCGCTGCATTATTACTTCCCTACGAATATGCTCACTGAAAAGAATGATTTTGTTGTATATATGGGTCATACCAATAAGGTGGGCTTCGAGGGAACGTCGAATGACGCTATTGTTCCGCCCAGTTCATTGCGCAAGGTATACGAGGGTTCACTGGAATACCGGGACTACTGGATGGAGATTGTGCTCGACTCTGTTTTCGAATACGATGGGACATCCAATCTGGTGTTGGCTATTCTCGACAGCAGCGGCGTGTCGGACCAGGAACCGTCGTATTTCTATTGCACGAAAACTCCCGATCGCAAATCGTGTATTTCTTTTCTTGACTTGCAGCCGATTGACATAGACGACATTTCTGGTGCAATAATAAAATGGCTTCACAACATGTATGTCGATATCCGGCTTATCTCATGCGAAGAAACGGTCGGCATCGATGAGCGGACAGAAGTCCCGAAGCCGTTGGTTGCGGTCAGCCACCATACCATCACCGTCACCGACCCGCTGCAACGCAGGGTGGAACTCTACGACATCATGGGACGTCGTCTGCAGGTGGCTCCGGGTGCGCTGCAAACATCGCTCTCCGTGCCTTGCGCAGGCGTCTACCTGCTGCGTGTCGACGGGCTTCCCGCCCGCAAAGTGGTGGTGATGTAAAGGCTTTGCTTACTTGAATCTCGCCACAAATCCGCCGCCGGGAGCCATATGGATGGTGACTGCCGGCATGGGTGAATTAATTGTCTGGAGACTGTAGTCGCTGGCATTCCGATGGGCGTTGGCACCGTCGGAATAGAGCTCGAATTCTCCCGTATAGGGATAGAGCAACAAGTCGATGTCGCGGGCTTCCCAGTTGTTGATGCCGGCGACATACCAGGTGTCGCCTTTGCGACGGGCAATGATGAAGTATTCGCCGATTGCACCTTTCACTACACGGGTCTCGTCCCACACCGTCGGTATTGAGGCGATGAAGCGCGTGAAGTCGGGTTCACGGTCGTAGTTCGTCGGCGAGTCGCACAGCATGGTGAGGGGGGCGTCAAGCACCAGATACAGCGCCAGCTGGTGGCAGCGGGTTCCCTGGCTCATAGGCTCCATCCAGTTGGGACGGTAGGTGTTGCGGGTGCCGTTACGCATGGCGCCGGGGGTGTAGTCCATCGGCCCGGCGAGCTGTCGGATAAAGGGTATCTCGGTGTCGTAGCGCATCTGGTCCCATTCCAGTCCGGACCACCGCATCTGCTCCAATCCGAAAACGCCTTCGAAATTGAGCACGTTGGGGTAGGTGCGGGTGAAGCCTGCAGGTTTGAAAGCACCGTGGAAATCGACCACCAGATGGTATTTGGCGCACATCTCGGCAGCACGGCGGTAGAAATCGACCGTCAGCTGGTCGTCGCGGTTCATAAAGTCTATCTTGAAGCCTTTCACACCCATCTCGCTGTAGTGCCGGCACACTTTCTCCATGTCGCGCTCAAAGGCGTAGTAGCCGGCCCACAGGATGATGCCGACCCCGCGCTCCCTGGCATAGTCGACCAGCATCGGCAGGTCGATTGCGGGCACCACATGGAACAGGTTGGCCTCTCTGCCCACAGCCCAGCCTTCGTCCATAATCACGTATTCAAGACCGTACTTCGCGGCAAAGTCGATATAGTGCTTGTAGGTGTCGTTGTTGATGCCTGCTTCGAAGTCCACACCGCTGATATTCCAGTTGTTCCACCAGTCCCATGCCACCTTGCCGGGACGTATCCAGCTGAGATCCTCCACCCGCGACGGTTCGCCGAGCAGATAGCTCATATTGTTCTTCGCCAACTCGGTGCTGTTCTCTGCCACCATCAGGATGCGCCACGGGAAGACTTTCCCCTTGTCCATCTCGGCGATGTAGTCCTCACGCGCTTTCACCACCAGCTGCAGGTTGCCGTAGCCGCCCTGTTCCACCTGCTTGGGCAGTGGCGCATGTTCGCCGATCAGCTGGCCGCTTTGGTTGGTGCCGTGGAGGTAAAGACCGGGGTAGTCGAGCAGGGCCGACTCGGTGATGCACATCTTCACCTCCCCGGGACCGTGGACCAGCAGCGGCAGGAAACAGAGCCGCCGTGGGTCAAGCTGCGAGAGGGGTAGGGTAGTGTATTGGTTTTCGAATGAAGAGGTGTATTGGATGTCGTGGTTGGTCGAGTCGAACTGGATAACATACGGCGCCGTCGTCTTCCAGTCCTGCGGGAAATTGTATTCCACCGGCTCTTCATACACCCTGCCAGGTTCGCCCTCCCATACAAAACGGTAGGCGATGCCCTCGTTGTAGGCGCGGAACACAAGGCGCAAGCCCTCCTTTAGAGGCAATGTCAGTTCGTTGTAGCGGTTGCGCATTGTCGCCTGCCGCGTAAAGGGGGAAGCCACCGTTTCGTCCACTTGGCGTCGGGTGACCTTCTTCACGGTCATCCAGTTGGATGCAAAGACAGGATGCCCGTCGGTGTCCTTTATATCCGATTCGTGCTGGCCCTTTTCACCCTGTGAGTATTCCAGTTGGATAGGAGACGGCTTCAGCAGCGTCGTTCCGTCAAATACGATATCGTAGTGGATCGTGCCAGCTTCGGAGGCAATATGCGTTACCAGCCGCCCGTCGGGCGATGTCAAAACATAGACTTTCTCTTTGGCTCCGGCGGTCAGACCCAGCGCCAGAACCATCAGCAACAGCAGTGTTTTTTTCATCTCTCCATGTGTTGAAATCCGTTGCAAAAATACGAAAAATTCCCCATACACAGGCATATCGAAAAGCAAAATCCCCCCACCCCCGCATCATTCGCGCCATTCACCGTCAAAAAAAACGCGTAGCATTCACGCCATTCGAGTAATTCGCCGTTAAAAATAAAACCGCGTCAGCCCATTCGAAAGATTCGAGCGATTCATGTTCAAAAAAACAATTCGTGTTCAAAACCCCATTATCCCCAAAAAAATCGTATTTTTGCAAAAAAAGAAACAGCTAAAAAATTATGTCTTTTTTACGTGAATTAATCGGTTATGTCCTTGGTGGTCTGCTGTTTGTCTGTGCGATGCCAGCGCTGATGTGGCTCCTTTCCGGAATGCCCGATTTGTGTCCTGTCGACCCTTTAAAAGCCATCATCGCCTTACCGCTCCTAGTGGACGGTCTCGCACTCAGCGTTTGGGCTATCGTTTATATGCGTCGCAAAGGTGATGGCAATCCGATGGATGCCTTTGGTCACGAAGTGGCGCCGCGTACCAAGCATTTGATGACCGACGGGCCTTATCGTTTCAGCCGCAATCCCATGCTCTCAGGCATCTTCCTCTATCTTATCGGTTGCGGTGTCTATCTGTGGACCTGGCAGGCAGCGGTGTTTTTCGTCGTGTTCGTAGTTGTCATGTTGCTGCAGGTGCGCAGCGAGGAGCAGAGGCTGAGTCGCGATTTCGGTGAAGACTATGAAGCCTACTGTCGCCGCACCGGCCGCTTCTTCCCCAAGATCTGATCCGTTACTTAAAAAAACAAACAATAACCGTAAAAAAACTTTTAAACCCATAACCATTCCCCATCCCTATGGCAAGCAATCCCGATTTTGTGCAATATATTGTCGACCAGTGTGGCAAGGCAGGAGATATAACGCCCCGCAAAATGTTCGGTGACTATGCAGTTTACTGTGACGGCAAAGTCTTCGGTCTCATCTGCGACAACGGTTTCTATGTCAAGCCCACCGAGGCAGGACGTCGCCTGCTGCGCACCGAGGACCTGCGTCCGCCGTACCCCGGTGCCAAGCCCTATTTCTATATCGAGGATGTCGACGACCGCGACTATGTCTCTTCCCTGGTGAAAGCCACCTGTGCCGAGCTCCCCGACCCCAAACCCAAAAAGAAGAAAAACAAGGCTGTATCCTGAAAACGCGCCATCTTTAAATATAAAACGTTAAACATCAAGTCTTCATGGATTTAATTCTGAAATATTTCCCCCATCTTACCGACCGGCAGAAAGAACAGTTTGCTGCCCTTCCGGCCTTGTACAACGACTGGAACAGCAAAATCAACGTCATCTCGCGCAAGGACATGGACAACTTTATGGAACACCATGTGCTGCACAGCCTCGCCATCGCCAAGGTGGTCCAGTTCAAGACCATGGCTGAAATCCTCGACGTGGGTACCGGCGGCGGCTTCCCGGGCATCCCGCTGGCGATTATGTTCCCCGATGCCAAGTTTTATCTGGTGGACTCTATCGGTAAGAAAATCAAAGTGGTGTCGGATGTGGCGCAGCAACTGGACCTGACGAATGTGCGTGCCGAACAGATCCGCGCCGAACAGGTGGAGGGCGATTACGACTTTATCGTCTCCCGTGCCGTCACCGACCTCTCGCAGTTCATGGGATGGATTCGCGGCAAGGTCTCCCCCGCGCTCTACCATCCGCTCCATAACGGCGTACTCTACCTCAAAGGGGGCGACCTCACCGAGGAACTGGCTCCCTTCCGCAAGAAAGTGCATCTCTATGATATCGACGAATTCTTCGAGGAACCCTATTTCGAAACCAAGAAAGTCATCCATATCCCTGTGGGCAAATCCTGTTAGCAAATGAAATATCACCGTCTTCTCCTCATAGCCGTGTGCTTGCTGCTCTGCGCCTGTTCGGGCAAGGACCAGCTGCTCCGTGTGGAGCTCACCGACTGGCAGATTTCACATCTCAATCAGCGCTATCCTGCCACTGTGCCGGGATTCGTCCACACCGACCTTATGGCCAACGGCATCATCCCCGACCCCTATTATGGAACCAATGAGGACAGCGTGCATTGGGTGTCGACGGTCCTGTGGTCGTACACCACGCGCATCGACAGCCTCTCGCTGCCTGACAACGACTCGCTGTGGGTGGTGTTCGAAGGACTGGCGGGTCCGACGCGAATCCAGTTCCTATTGGACGACGACGGCGTGAACACGCCTCAGGTGCTGTCGCAGTTCGATGTCGACAATATGTTCGTTGCCTATGCCTTCCCGCTGCCGGACAACTGCAAGGCCATCAAGGTGACGTTCTATCCCATCGACGACTCGCTGGCGCAGAACGCCTACGGCATTCCGCTGCCCGACCGCCGTGCCTTCACACGCGTGGCTCCCTACCAGCAGGGCTGGGACTGGGGTCCGAAACTGCCCACCCGCGGCATATGGAAACCGACGTATATCACGAACCGCAGACCTGCTTTCGATACGCCTCCCGAGACACCGCAGTCGTGGAATGTACAACTCCGTCAGGAAAACGACAGCATCGGACGTTCCTTCACCTTCTACCGCGACGGGAAACCAGTTTTCATCAAAGGGGCCAACTGGATTCCCGTGCATACCTTCCCGTTCCTCACATCCGAAATGAAAGAGCGCTACCGCTACCTGCTCTGCTCTGCCAAAGAGGCGAATTTCAATATGATACGTGTCTGGGGCGGCGGCATCTACGAACACGATTACTTCTTCGACCTCTGCGACTCGCTGGGGCTGATGGTCTGGATGGACTTCAATTTCTCCACGATGCTCTATCCCGACAATCCGGAGATGCTGGAGTCCATCGACAAAGAGGCCCGTCAGAATATCGCGCGCATCGCCCGCCATCCTTGTGTGGTGCTCTGGTGCGGCAACAACGAAATCAAAAACGGCTGGGAAGACTGGGGTTGGCAGGATGTCTACCATTGGACGCCTGAACAGCGTGCCCGGCTGGAGAAGGCGATGGACACCCTCTTCGGTTATGCCGGTAGTGCCGATCCGACATGCAACACCAGCGAGACGAGCATCCTGGCCCGTGCCGTCAGGGAGTGCGACCCGCTCCACCGTCCTTACATCACCACTTCGCCGCTCTTCGGCTGGGGACACCCGGAATGTGTCACCCATGGCGACTCCCACTACTGGGGTGTATGGTGGGGCGAGCTGCCTTTCGAGGTCTACAAAGAGAAAACCGGCCGTTTCATGTCGGAATACGGCTTCCAGAGCTATCCGGACTGGAGCACGGTGTGCCGCTACTGTCCTGCCGATCAACGGGATATCAACTCGCCGACTATGCGCTCCCATCAGAAACATCCGCGCGGACTCCAGATCATCACCAAGGCGATGAAGGAAACGCTGGGTGTCGATCCCGCCTCGCTCTCACTCGAGAACTTCTGCTATGCCTCGCAGCTGCTGCAGGCCTGGGGCGTGGGCTACGGCATCTTTCAGCATCTGAAACAGCAGCCCCACTGCATGGGTACGCTCTACTGGCAGCTCAACGACAGCTGGCCAGTGGCGTCGTGGAGCAGTATCGACTACTACGGCAACTGGAAAGCGCTCCACTATAGGGTGCAGGCGCTCTACAGCGACAGCGCTGATCTCCAGCGATGGGAACGCTACTACAGCGTCCGGCCCGCTCAGTGGCAGCTCGGCAAGGCGCAGTACACCTCTAAAATACAAGCCTCGGCATCGCAACTCGCTGTGACCGTCCAGGCCCAGAACGAGGTCCGCTTCGTCATGCTCCAGACCGTCCCCCATGTCGACGGCCATTTCGACATCAACTACTTCGACCTGGCTCCCGGACAGTCGGTCACGGCGCATTTCATTCCCCGCGACAAAACCGTCGACCTGCATGCCGTCAAGGTCGAAATCAAGACCTTCGCTGACCTCCGACAAAAAAAATAACTGATGCCATGTAAATAAATCAAAAATTCCGTTACGTATGTAGAAAGGTTTAAAAGGTTTGATGGGTTTGAAAGGTACTCTCACCTTTTCAGCACAGCGACCCTTTTCAACCATTCAAGCACAGCGACCCTTTTCAACCCATCACCATATCAACCTATCAACAGAAAAAACATGAAAAAAATCTTCTTCCTTCTTCTGGCGCTTGCCGCCGTCACGTCCGCCCTCTATGCCCAGGCGGACCAAAAACTGATTGATAAAGCCAATAAAGGCGACGCCGATGCCATGGTGATCCTCGCCCGTTGCTATGAAAACGGAGCCGGTGTGGATCTCGATTCTGTCGCAGCCCTCTCGTGGTACCGCAAAGCTGCGGAACGAGGCAACGCCTTGGCATGGATGCGTATCTCGGTCTACCATCTTATGGGTTCCCAGATGCCCAAGGACACGGCGCAATACCTCGCCATCCGTCAGGAGTGGCTCAAAAAACAAGCCCCTGAGGCCATGTCTGCTATGGCTGTCACATACCTGAACGGGACAGGCGTGACTCCCGATACGGCTCGTGCGGTCGAACTGTGGAGAAAAGCCGCTCAAAAGGGCGATTCCCGTGGACTTCAGGAGTTGGGAGACATGTATTATTGGGGCCTTTTCGGCGTGGAGAAAGACCAGAAGAAGGCTCTCAAATATTGGGAACAATCGCTGAAAAAGGGCGATGAACTGTTCGCTTTGAGTCGTCTGGCGCTTCATTACCGTCAGATTAATGACTTGAAAAAAGCTTGGGAGTATCTCGATCGGGGAGTGAAATGGTGCGAACCCTATTGTCTTGCTACGGTAGGTGATATGTATTACCGTGGCGACGGGGTTGCGATGGACGAACGCAAGGCTCAGCAGATACTTGCCGATGTGATACGCAAGTACCCCTCCTTTGATCATGCGTATGGTTCCGCAGGCTTGGTCTATTATGTCACCGACGATACCACGTTGCGTGATGTCAAACAGGCATATACGTATTGGCAGCAAGGTGATGCACTGGGCGACCACGAATGCGCTATTCGTCTGGCGCTCGCTATGGTGGATGAGCAACGTATTCCTGAAGCCAAGGCCTACTTGATGAAAATCCTGGACGACCCATCGAACGACTATCTTAAAGACAACGCCTGTCTGCAGCTGTCAAGAATTGCGTTTGAAGATGAAGACAATCCCGAGGCGATGAAAGAGGCTGTCAAGTGGTTGCAGCTGGGTGCCGACAAGTACAACGATGTCAATTGTCTGGCGGTGCTGGCCCGTATCTACTCGAGCGAGGAGAGTCAGCTGTACGGCAATTATTATGATCTCGACAAGGCAGACTACTACTACCGTAAAGCCGCTGAAAGTGGCGATGGGAGTATCTGCTCGGAATATGCTGAATTCCTTATAAATCAGGGACGCTACAGCGAAGCGGAACGCTATTATGTCCAAATGGCCGAACAGGGCGATATGGAGGCTTACTATAATCTGGCTCGTTGCAGCTCGGCACAGGGCGACGACGCCAAGGCGCTCGATTGGTTGGAGAAAGGCGATAAGAAAGGCGACGCTACGTGTGCCGAGGTGCTGGGTCGTCTCTATGAGAGAGGCGCTGTCGGTAACAAGCCGGATTACAAAAAAGCGGAGAAATACTACAAGAGAGCAGGTACCGCCTCGGCGCTGTACCAGATAGGTCTGCTCTATCTCAACGGTAATCTGGGAAAACAAAATGACAAGGATGTCGCCAAAGGGATTGGTTATATCGAAGAGGCTGGCAACCGGGGCCATATCGACGCTTATCTGGCGATGGCCTATTTCTATGAAACAGGCTTCGCTGTCGGGAAGATCGACTCTGCCCAAGCGCTCTCCTACTATAAGGTATTGGCCGATTATGCAGTCCCCGTGGGCTATTTCAAGGTAGGACAGTACTATGAGAATGGGCGGGGAGGTCTTGAGGTCAGTCCCGACTTGGCGCTCGAGTATTACCAAACGGCAGCGGACAACGGCCATGGCGAAGCGTTGTGCTATCTGGGCGATTTCCACCGGGCAGGTCAATATCTGCCACGCGACTCGGTGAAGGCTTTCGAATACTACCGCAAGGCTGACGAGGCAGGGGAGGAGATAGGCACTTACTATGTCGCCCGTTCCTATCTGGAAGGCTGCGGTGTCGCTGTCGATACGGCAGCCGCCGTCCCTTATCTCTATCGTGCCGCTGCGGCCGGTGTGGGCAAGGCAGATTATCTCTTGGGCTCGTTCTTCGACCACGCCCGTGGCGGCTTCCCTCCCAACGCCGACTCGGCATTCTTCCATTATCTCCGTGGACATGAGAACGGCAGCGGAGACGCCAGCTACCAGGCAGGTGTCAAGTTCCTCCAGGAGGATGCCTATGACTATGCTGCCCGTTTTATCATGACGGGTGCCAATCGGGGCAATGTCGATGCAATCGTACTCTTGGCATTGATGTACCAGGAGGGGCTCGGCGTGGATGCGGATCCCGCCGAAGCCTATCGCCTTTTTGAGTTGGCTGCCATCCACGGTGACGATTCCCGCGCCTATTCCTATATGGGTCTCGCACGGCTGCAGGGCAACGGAACCCGTCAGGACGAGATTCTCGGCAAACTCTATTTCGACACGGCCGCCGCAATGGGCAACACCAATGCGATGTTCTATCTCGCCATCTGTTATATGGAAGGCTACGGCTGCGAACCCGACAGCCTGCAGGGAATCAAATGGCTGAACCGTGCCATCGAAGGAGGCAATGTCAAGGCGATGAACCTGATGGGTGATATCTGCGAGGGACAGGAAGATTTCGAGAATGCGGTCAAGTATTACCAGATGGCTGTCGATGCGGGCAGTGTCGAGGCACTCTGCGATCTGGGCTTGTGCTACGAGAAAGGTCAGGGAGTGGTGCTCAGCTTCAAGAAAGCGAGTGAACTCTACCGCACCGCTGCCGAGAACGGCTCGACGCGCGGCTGCATGCTGCTTGCCAACTGCTATCTGGAAGGTATGGGCGTAGAGCAGAATGCCAATGAGGCCATCCGCTGGCTCACCGTCGCCGCCGATGCAGGCGAAGAGGAGGCCATGTACCTGATAGGATCACTCTACGAGGATGGGGAGAACGGTGTGAAAAAAGACCTCAAACTGGCCAAACAGTGGTATAAGAAAGCCGCTGCCGCCGGCTACGAACCCGCCCAAGCCGCCCTCAACCGCCTCTAATCCAAGGCATCAATTAAAATAGACAGGGGGCGCGACCATCCGGTCGCGCCCCCTGTCTATTCGAGTAATTCGCATAATTCGCCGTAAAAAACTGCGTCAGCCCATTAGAGCCATTCGAGTAATTCGCCGTTATCCCACTCGCGTCAGCCTATTCGAGTAATTCGCATAATTCGCCGTTAAAAAAAACGCCGTTAAAAAAAGCCTTTCGCCGTTTCCCGTTTATTCGTTCTTCCAGAAAGCGAACACCACCGCCAGCAGTATAAACACGAACGAGACCAAGTGGTTCCACCGTATCGGTTCGCTTTTGAACACCGTGGCGACAATAACGGTGAACACCGTCAACGACACACATTCGGCCAGTATCTTCAACTGCATCAGGCTGAACGGACCGCCGTTGATCTGCGAGCCGATGCGGTTGGCGGGAATCATAAAGCTGTATTCGAAGAAAGCGACGCCCCACGACGACAGGATGATAAGAATCAGCGGCCAGTCGCTGTTGACCTTCATCTCCGTCAACTTCAGGTTGCCGTACCAGGCAAACGTCATGAAGATGTTCGACACGATAAGCAACAAAACAGTAAGCAATCCCTTAGGCATGATAAGCAATTAGTTAGAGAAATGTATTTGTTCAACTTTTGGAAGTGGTTGTTGACTTGTCCATTTTAACTCCCTATTGTAACTCCCACTTTTACTTCCACTTTAACTCCCGGAACTTGATAATAGGTTGTTGAATAAAAATCAATTGTTACACTTTATGTTTCCCCAAATGTTCCTTCAATTCATGTATCAGCATGGCGAACACCTCGTTGCAGGTTCGTTCGATGGTCCGTAGGCGGTCATCGCCGAAATGCTTCAAGCGTGTCGTCACGCCGTCGGGTCCCGCTATGGCAATCCATACGGTCCCCACCGGCTTCTCCTCGCTGCCGCCGCTGGGGCCGGCAATGCCTGACGTGGCAACACCGAAGTCGGCTCCCATACGTTCGCGCACGCCAAGGGCCATCTCGCGGACGGTCTCTTCGCTCACGGCACCATGCTGCTCCAGTGTCTCGTGATTTACCCCGAGAGCTTGTTCCTTCACCTCGTTGCTGTAGGCCACCACGCCGCCGCGATAGTATTTCGAAGCGCCCGGCAGCGCTGTGATACGCGAGGCGATGGTGCCGCCGGTGCAGCTCTCGGCCGTAGCCAGCGTCTTGGCATTCATGCGGAAAATCTGTGACACCGCTTCGGGCAGGGTCTCCAAGTCCTCGCCCACGATATACTGTCCAGCCAGGAGGTAGAGTTTCTTGACCTCGCGGATGATATGGTCCTCAAGGGTCTCTCGGTTGTCGCCGCGAGCCGTCAGCCGCAGTTTCACCATGCCGGCAGTGGGTAGGTAGGCCAGTCGGATGCACTCGGGCAACCCCAGTTCCCATTCCTCGATCAGGTCGCTCAGGAACGACTCGCCGATGCCTTGCACCAGTATGTTTTTGTTGATGATATGGCCTGTCTGGAAATGGTCTTTCAGTCGCGGCACCACTTCGGTGACCATCAGGTTTTCCATCTCGTAGGGAACGCCGGGCATCGACACCACCACTTTGCGGGGCTTCCGTCTGCCGCGTTTCACTTCAAACCACATGCAGGGGGCTGTCCCTTTCACGTTGTTGATCATCGTGCAGCATTTGGGCACCAGGGCCTGCTGCCGGTTGATGGGGGTCAGTTCGTAGCCGCGAGCCTCGAAAATGCGCTTCACATTGGCCAAAGCCTCTTCGTTCTCTACCAGCTTGCTGTGGAAATAGTCGCACAGTACCTTCTTCGTTACATCGTCTTTCGTGGGACCCAGTCCGCCGGTGATCAGTACGGCGTCGTTGTCCGTCAGGGCACGGTCCAGCGATTCACGTATGGCGTCGGCTTTGTCGGCAACTACAATGACATCAGTTACCTCCATTCCTGCAGCTATAAGCATGCGCGACATGCTTGCCGCATTGCTGTTGACCACCTGTCCTATCAGTAGTTCGTCACCTATATTGATAATGCTAACATTCATAATATGATTGTTTTATGTAGAAAAACACGACTTCAAAAACTGTGCAAAAATACAAAAGTTGCAGTTAATGGGGAAAATTTTTTCTTCAATTGCAAAAATAATCGTACTTTTGCAAATTCTTAGATCTATTGAAATGATGACCAACATACCCAATTTAGACGAGCTGATACAGATGGCTCTGCGGGAAGATATCGGCGACGGGGACCACAGTACCTTGGCCTGCATCCCGCCTACGGCTCTCGGCACCGCCAAAATGGTGGCCAAACAAAATGGTATTCTCTGTGGCTGCGAAGTGGGACAGCGTGTGTTCCAGCTGGTCGACCCCCAACTGAAGGTCACGCTTTGCAATCACGATGGCGATGAAATCCACAAGGGCGATGTGGTGATGTTGGTTGAAGGCCCGTCGGGGAGTATCCTCACGGCCGAACGCACAGCCTTGAATTTCATGCAACGTATGAGTGGCATCGCCACCGAGACACACCGCATGGTCGCTATGCTGGAGGGTCTCCATACCCGTCTGCTCGACACGCGCAAAACCACGCCCAACATGCGTCTTCTGGAGAAATACGCCGTGGCTTGCGGCGGCGGCACCAACCACCGTATCGGACTCTATGATATGGTCATGCTCAAGGACAACCATATCGATTTCGCTGGCGGCATCGAAGCGGCCATCGACCGCACACGCGACTACCTGAAACAGAAAGGCAAGAACCTGAAAATTGAAATTGAGGTGCGCGACCTCGACGAACTCCAGCGGGTGCTTGACCATGGCGGCGTGGACCGTATCATGCTCGACAACTTCGACACCGGCACGCTCCGTGAAGCGGTCAAGCGCATCGCCGGCCGCTACGAGACAGAAGCCAGCGGCGGCATCACCGACGCCACCCTCCGCAGCTATGCCGAGACCGGTGTCGACTTTATCTCGGTGGGCGCGCTGACACATCATATCAAAAGCCTCGACCTCAGCCTTCTGAAACAATAATTCGACCAATCTCCCCATGCCACTCTACGACCGCCTCAAAGACACCGCTCCCGCCGTATGGCTCTTCCGCCGCTACGAAGCCCTGCTCCGTTTCTGGACGCTTCGTGTGCTTCCGCCGCTGCGTAAAGTGGTGCTTCCGGGCTGTTCGGGAGTTCCGTTGATTGTTATCTTGGGCCGTTTCTCCAACCGCGACCTCTGGCAAAGTGCCAAGGCTTTGGCGTTCTCTTTCTTGATGGCCATGCCGCCGTTGCTGATTTTCTTCTTTACCTTGATACCCTATCTGCCCATCGAAGGACTGCAGGCGGAATTGCTCAACCAGCTGTCGCTGATCCTGCCAGGCACCATCTTCGACCGCGTCGCCGACACCATCAACGATGTCATGAGCCACAAGCATACCAGCCTGCTCTCCATCGGCTTCATCGGTTCGGTCATTCTCGCCGCCAACGGCATCCATGGGCTGCTGCAGTCGTTCAACTCGGTCGACCACAGCATCGAGTGGCGCTCCTTCCTGCGGCGTTACCTGCTCTGTCTCCTCCTGGTCTTTGTGCTTTATGTGCTGGTGGTGGCTATCCTGTCGCTGCTTATCGGCTACAAGTTCTTTATCCAGTTTATGATACGCAAGAACTTCATGGCGGAGACTACCCTCAGCTACTTCGCCTTCAGCCTCGGACGTTGGATTATCCTGGTCTTCCTGACACTCCTCACGCTCAGCGTGCTCTATTATCTTGCGCCCGTCAAAAAACAGCGCATCAACTTCTTCTCGCTCGGTTCGTTGCTTTCGACACTCCTTATCTTCGGCCTCTCATGGGCATTCCAAGTCTATATCAACAACTTCAACAACTACAATTTCCTTTACGGCTCCATCGGGACGCTGCTGGTCATCATGCTCTGGGTCTATGCCAACTGCGTGGTGATTCTGGCAGGCTATGCCGCCAATATCGCCATAGCCAACAGCCGCGAAGCGTCTTACGAACCCTCCCGCCGACAGCGCCGCCAACTCAGCCGCCGTTTCAAAGGCCGTCCCCACTATTCCCTCCGTACCGACAACTGTAGCGGACGCCAACCCTGCGGTTCCAACCTCTACCACAGCCCCTCCGGCATCTCCAAACTGAAAACAGACAACGGAAAACAACAATAACGTAAACGTAACCTCGCACTTTTTAAACCTATCAACAATCAATGATCATCCAGAAATCCCACGGCAAAACCCTGCCAAACGAACCTGTCAACAGTGTGAAATTCAAAATGGTTGCCAAGACCATGCACGGCCTCGAGGAAATCCTCGCCGAGGAACTCCGCGACTGCGGCGCCGAAGATATCGAACTGCTTACCCGTGCCGTTTCTTTCACGGGCGACATGCGCGTCCTCTACCGCGCCAACTACACCTGCCGCACGGCGCTGGCCATCCTCAAGCCTTTTGCTGAGTTTGAGGCCAACGACGACCAGGAACTCTATGACAACGTCTATCGTATCAAGTGGGAAAAAATCCTCGATGTCGACGGCACCTTCATGATCGACTCCAACACCTCGGGCGAGATCTTCACCCATTCCTATTATGCGGCCCTCAAGACCAAGGATGCCATTGTCGACCGTTTCCGCCGTATGTTCAACCACAGACCCAGCATCGACACGGAATCTGCCGATTTCAAGCTCAATCTTCATATCGTCGACAACCATGTCACGCTGCTCCTTAACTCGTCGGGCGATTCGCTCCACAAACGCGGTTACCGTCAGGCAGTGGGTATCGCACCCATCAACGAAGTGCTTGCCGCCGGCATGATCAAGCTGTCGGGTTGGAAATGCGACTGCAATTTCTACGATCCCATGTGCGGTAGCGGGACGCTCCTTATCGAGGCGGCCATGATGGCCAACAACATACCGGCTCAGTATTACCGTCATGAGAATTTCGCCTTCAAACGCTGGAGCGATTTCAATATCGCGGAGTGGAAGAGCGTCAAGGAGCAGGAAGACCGCAAAATAGGCTCCATCGACTTCGAGTACGAGATATGGGGCAACGATATCGACCTCACCGTACTTCAGCAGGCCGAGAGGAACCTCCAGTATGCCAAGCTCCACAAGGATGTCATGCTCTATAACGGTTCTTTCGAGGAACAGGAGCCGCCCGAAGGTCGCACCATTATCGTCACCAACCCGCCCTATGGCGAGCGAATCAAGATAGAAGACCTCAACGCACTCTACACCAAGCTGGGTGACACCTTCAAGAACCTCTATGGTGAACGCTGCGAGGTATGGCTCATCACCTCCGATTTCGAGGCCATGAAACATATCGGGCTCCATCCGTCACGCAAGATACAGCTCTTCAACGGTTCCCTCGACTGCCGCCTCCTCAAATTTGAACTCTACTCCGGCAGCAAGAAAGACCGTTCCGAATCCGATAGCGAATAGTCCTCCGTCGATTCGCCCCCGTCCTCGCGGGCACAACATGTTCCCCCCGCAGCTTCGCCCCTTCCCAGTGGGCAAAAACCGTCCATTGGAAATTATAAGCGCACCGTTAATACCTTTCAAACCCTTTAAACCTTTCAAACCCTGATATTCCCCATTGCTTTCCGCCGATTTCATAAAGCAGCAAGCCTCCGCCTTAGGCTTCCAAGCCTGCGGTATCGCCCGTGCCACCGCCTTACCTAAGGACGAATTCCCGTTGCAGGAGTGGCTCGCCGCCGGTTTCTATGCCGACATGGACTATATGCAGCGCCATGCCGACAAGCGGCAGGACCCGCGACTGCTGGTCGACGGTGCCCGCAGTATCATCTCCCTTTTGCTTGCCTACAAACCCGACCGCCGCATGGAGGGTCCCCACCGTATTGCGCAGTACGCCTATGGCGAAGACTACCATGAACGGCTGAAACGGATGTTGTACCAACTGATGGAGAGTGTTGCCGGACGCTATCCGGATTTCTCCGCCCGTGCATTCGTCGACACTGCGCCTATCAGCGACCGCCACTGGGCGCAGCGTGCCGGATTGGGATGGCTGGGCAAGAACACCCTGCTGATCCATCCGCAATGGGGATCGTACTGCTACATAGGGGAATTGGTGACGACCGCCGAATTCGACCATTACGACACCCCGATGTCCGACCGTTGCGGCGATTGCCGTCGATGTGTCGACGCCTGTCCCAACCACGCCATTGTCAGCAGGGGAGGGGAGAACCCGTTTCAGGTCGATGCCCGTCGCTGCACCTCCTACAACACCATCGAGAACCGTTCGGAGACGCTTCCGTCGCAACTCGACACCCGCGGCTATGTTTTCGGCTGCGATATCTGCCAGTTGGCGTGTCCCTACAACGAGCAAGTCCCCGCTTCCATACCCCTCACCAACGACCGCAAAGCCGAATTGGAACAGCTCCCCCAAGCCGACGAAACCGCTTTCCGCCGCTTCACCAAGCACTCCCCCCTCAACCGCATCCGTTATCCCCAGTGGCGCCGCAACCTCAAGCATTAAAAAAAAGCGTGGCCGTAACTTCGATAATAATCATCATACACAGTACCTCATACATGAAACAAACGCTTCTTTGCATCGCACTTGTGCTGTTCGCCATAGAAACACGGGCACAGGATAATGAAACAAAACTCTCGCCTTGGGCGATGATGCATTCTTTAACCTTCAATCTTTTGCCGTAGGCCATGAGCACCTATGAATCAATTTAATCAAGCGAATAACCTTTACCCTTTACTGAAACCTTTTAAAATCCATTCGATATTATGAAAAAAATGAATATCCCTTTGATGGCAACCCTGTTGGCGCTGTCGCTCATCGTTTGTCCAATTCTTTATTTCGCGGTAGGACCGGCTTTTGACGAAACGCAGCTGGAAGTGCTCAAACTTCTGGGCATCATTGCCGCCTGTAGTGCCGCATTCTGCTTCATTGTGGGCGAAGCCACCGGAAACAACAGCCAGATGGACAAACTGTGGAGCCTGCTGCCGATTGTCTACACCTGGGTGATAGCCTTCGAAGGCGGTATGAATACCCGGTTGGTGGTGATGGCGGTGCTCGCCACGCTGTGGGGTGCCCGTCTGACTTTCAACTTTGCCCGCAAAGGCGCCTATAAACTCAAGTTCTGGGAGGGCGTCGAAGACTATCGTTGGGCGGTTGTCCGCTCGGGTCCTGCGTTCAAGAGCCGCTGGGCATGGGCGGCATTCGACCTCGGTTTCATCTCTATCTACCAGAATGCGCTGGTGCTGATGACTACCTTCCCGGCATTGGTGGCCATGCGTTCCGACAAACCTTTCGGTTGGATGGATGTCGTTGCCGCCTTGCTGATGTTGGCATTCATCGTTTGGGAGACTGTCGCCGACGAACAGCAATGGCGCTTCCAGACACGTAAATGGGCCATGATAGGTGAAGGCAAGAGGTTGGAGGAGCTGCCGGCTCCCTACAACAAAGGCTTCAACACCACGGGTCTTTGGAGCCGTAGCCGCCATCCTAACTACTTCGCCGAGCAGGCTATCTGGGTCTGCTTCTACCTCTTCTCCATCGCCGCCGGAATGGGTGTCGTCAACTGGAGTGTGATAGGTGCTTTGCTGCTGGTCGTCCTGTTTCAGGGAAGTTCGTCGTTGGCCGAGGAAATCAGCGGCGGGAAATACCCCGAATACGAACAATACTGCCAAAACACCCCGCGATTTCTATTCTTTAAGTGATGGTATAATAGTATGTGATAGGATTGTTTATTTTGTTGATTATAAGAGTAAAATAAACCTTCTTCCTGCTCCGAAATGCTGCAATTTAGCAGATCGACCGCACAAATCTTTAACCTTTTTTTAGCCGCGTTGTAGTTTTCCGGTTTCTTTTTACGTTATTATTGTCGTGATGCATCTGAATACTTTTGACGACCTGCTGCACCGATACCGTGGTTTGCTGTTCTCGCTCTGCAGACATTACAGCCGACGCGGCACAACGGTGGAAGATCTCATCCAAGAGGCCTCCATGGCGTTGTGGAGAGATCGGGAACGGTTGCTTTCACTCTCGCGGGGGCCACAGCAGGCAGCATTGGTATGGAAGATCGCCCGCAACGCGGTGATCGACGATTTACGACGCATACGATCGAGCGAACCGTTGCCGGAGAATTATGAAGAGGTGTCGGAAGATCATAGCTTGTTGCAGGAGCTGCACGAAAGAATCGCCCTGCTGGAAGAACCTGACCGCACGATTGTCAACATGCAACTGGAAGGCTACAGCTATGAGGAGATCGGTTCGCATTTGGGAATGACTGAAAAAAACGTGAGCGTGAGACTTGTGAGAATTAAAGATAAACTCAGAAAATTGATGGTAAAATGACTGAAAGTGAATTTGAAGAGTTGTGGCAAAGGGCTGAGGCCGAAAGCCATGGAAAACGTTTCGCGGCTGAGTATGGTGACTGGCGTCTGAAACAACGCCGTATCAAAGGCGCTGTGGTGGCTACCGTTGTGGTCGCTGCAATGGCGTTTCCGCTGCTCAAAATGCAGCCACACCAGTCGCGGGATTATGATAAAATTTACTGTAACCGAGTGGGAACCGACGATGCACAGTGGGCGTCGTTGGCCTCTGAAATGCTGATGGAAATATGAAACGATTTTTATTCATACTCTTGCTGTTGCTGCCGTTGGCGGCAATGTCGCAGGGCGAACTGTACAAACGCTACGCTTCGAGGACCGACCTCACCGTGGCGCAGGTCAGCGGCTTCAAGCTGAACGAGAACGTCCGCGTCGACGTGGTGCTTGTGGTGGCCGACAACGATGCGGCTTGGAAACAACTGAAAAAAGAACTCGGCGTGAAAAACGACAACGGTGTCGAAAGCTGGCTGGGCGTGATGGCACAACCTTCCCAACGCACCCGTTGGACAGGCCAAACGGTTCTCAGGGTAGTCGTCTCCCATTCCCGCCGCACTGTGGGCTTCTATCGTCTCGACAACGAAAAGCAGTACGACGCCCTGCTGGATTACCAACTGGAAAAAATGAAAACAAAAAAATAAACCATCAACCTCAAACATCACCCGAAATCATGAAACTTTTCCCTTATATAGTCTTGGCGGCAGCCTTGGTATTCACCGGCTGCGAGAATGATAACCCTGCCACGGGCAGCGACATCAATATTGAAAGAACGATAATCTATTCCATAAACAATATCGAAATCCGTTCCACCTTGGAAACCGAGGCGGAATGGGATGCCATGCTGGACCGGTTCTGCGAACTGAGCCGCGAGGGCAAGGAGGTGGTCTTCTACAACACTGACCCCATACCGCATCACGACAATGTGAAAAGCAGCACAAAAGACAACAACCATACCATCACCACCACCGACCGTGAGGAACTGAAGAAGTGGATGAAGGCTATGGAGAAAGACGGTCTTACGGTGACTGTCTCCTACGACGATGGAACCGGCACCTGGAGCGGTACCGCCTATGCCACCGCGCCGGCCATCAACACCTCGGGTGCTATCACTGGAACCTGGCGTCTGAGATGTATGGTTGTGACCCAACTGGATGACAACGGAGGTCTGATAAGTTCCGATCTCTTTGTCCCCGAGGAAGGCGGCAATACCATGTATTACACCTTCAGCGATGATGGCACGATGTCATTGAACGTTACCGCCGCGGGCAGCACCGTGGCAACCGACAACAGCACTTGGACGCTCTCTGACGACGGTGTGCTTTGCACAGACCTGCTCCCTAGTGGCGGATGCTGGAACGTCAACTGGATTTCCAACAGCACTCTGATTATCTCGCATCAGGCCGAAGACACCGAGGATGGCGAACTGTTCTACCAACTCCAATTCGACATCGTCACCGCAGAATAACAATCCGCACCCCCCAAATCCGTACGATCCGCGTTCAAAAAAGTAATTCGTTCAATTCGTGTAATTCGTGTTCAAAAAAAATCGTGTTCAAAAAGTAATCCCCGTTTAAAAAAATACATTCGTGTAATTCGTGCGATTCGTGTTCAAATAAAAAAGCGATCCGCGTTCAAAAAAAATCACCCCTCTTGTAGTTTTTTGAAATCTTTTTACGTTCTTATAGCAGAAACAAATCAATTAAAACACCTTTTATTTTACACACCATGAAAAAAAGCATTTTTGTAATCGCAGCCGCCGCTATCGCGCTCTGCATGGCTTCCTGCCAGAAAGAAGAAAACCTCGCTCCCGTCAACACCCCCAAGGTGCAAACTACCGCTGACCTGCACAACACTGACTGGACCTACACCGTTACCTACACCGAGTTCCTCTCCAACCTTCTGGGCACTGACCTCAGCTGCATGGGCGACATCGAGGACGACACACTCGCTTTTGGCCTGAACTTCGACGGCACCTACGCTCACTTCTCTTTCCCCTCGAACATTGAAGCTTGGGGCGGCGACGAGAATGGTATGCAACAGATCTACGGCGTCTCCTATACCTACACTTATGACGGCACCACCCATACGGGTTACCTCGATGGCGTAGCCGAAGATGAAGACGGCAACGATGTTCCTGCCCATCTCGAGTTCACCTACGACGATGCTACCGATGTCATCACCTTCGTGCTGCCGATGTTCTATCCCGAGGACAACACCCCTGTTACCCTCACGCTGAACTTCAACCGCAACGAATAGTATCTTTAGTTAAACAATAAAAAAGTCCGCCATTGCAGCGGACTTTTTTTGTTTGGTGACAAGAAAAAAGCAACGTATGCGTGTGCTCCATTTTTCATTGCTGCATCACGCAATAATGACAGCGGTATGCCGTTACGCAATTAAACCAAAACACATTACCTGGATGAAAGAAATCAAGTGCCCCCATTGCGGTAAAGTCTTCTCTGTCGACGAATCTGAATATGCCGCCGTTTGAACCGCTGCGGTTTCCACATCGTAGAGTTCTGGAACAGCCATCAGCGCGGTCCCGCGGTGCCTGCCGAAGCGGAAGGCAACTGGAGCGAAGACGACGAAATGTTCGTTTTTAGAAAAGTGATGCCTGTCAGTAATGATAGACAACAAGAGAAGTAACATGACATCGATTCCTCGTCCCTTAAGGGCAAAAGTCTTTAGGTATTCCACCTAATCATCATGTCAAGGACAACCCCTCTCAAACTTCATCAACCAGTCGTGCAAATAGATTGCACTCCCCTTTAGTATCTTTGCAGTCGAAAAAAAAAGAGTTGTATAGGTGCAAAAAAATATGTATCTTTGCAACCTCAAAACCAACGACGATGCCGCTCGATAGAAATAAAATGCTTCGTTATCAGGTTCTTGATAGGTGCTTCCGCGACACCTCGCGACTCTATAAAGCCAAGGACCTATTGGAATGTTGCAACCGGGAATTGTCACGTTACGACTTCAAGCAGACGTCACTTCGCACGATTCAAAAAGACATTGAGGATTTGCAAGGTGAGCCGCATAATGTGGAATTTGATTCGGAACTGCGCAAGACCAATCACTATCGATATTTTGATTTGTCGTTTAAACTTTCGGTGCTCAAACTGAGTGCTCCTGCGCGTGATGCACTCGAGAAGACCATAGCTCTTTTGCGTGAGCGTTGCAGTGATGCCGACGACCAGAATCCCCAATGGCAGTGGATGCTTGTCACCCTTCAAGCCATTGCCGACGACCGTCCGGTTGAGACTGCAGGTCCCTATGTCAGTTTTGAGAATAATGTCGCCTTCTCAGGCAACATCCATTTCGCCACCCTTCTGGAGGCTATTATTAATCGCCATCCTTTGAAGATTCGCTATAAACCCTTCAAGCATAAAGTTGCTTCAGAGAAGGTGATACATCCCTACCACCTGAAGCAATACAATAGTCGTTGGTTCCTTTTTGCTTTCGACTCCGGTACGCCCACGTCCTCGTGGGCACAACAAGAAACAGGCAATGCAATCTCCTGTTTCGCCCTCGACCGCATATTGAGGATCACCCTCTCAAAAGGAACGTACATCCCGACCAATGTTGATTTCACTACCTATTTCGACAATGTTATGGGAGTGACAGTCAACGATAGTATGCTTGTTGAGCAAATAACGCTACGCGTTTCCGCGTCTCGATATCCTTATGTGGAGACTAAGCCTTTCAGCGAAAACCAGCGTACTATCAGTCATGATGAAACCTCATATACTATTCGTTTCCCGATGAAGATCAACAATGAATTGATAGCTAAGATACTCTCCTACGGTTCCGATATCGAAGTTATTCGTCCGCTGCATTTGCGAGAGACTATAGCGACGATCATTGAACAGATGCACAACAAATATGACCTTATTTGCAAATAATTGCAAATTACTTCGTGATTTTGCATTTTAATAACACAATAGAAACATGGACGATAAACCTGCATTTATATCTCGCGACGGAATGATTGCCGACAGCAATTATGTTCGGTGGATTGCCGACATCAAATCTCGATACCAACAAAGCCAGATTAAAGCTGCGGTGAGGGTGAATACCGCGCTTCTGGAATTCTATTGGAGTTTGGGGAGGGATATTGTCTCTATGCAAGCTGAGAGTAAATGGGGTAGCAGCTTCATCAATCAACTTAGTTTGGATTTACGAGAAGCTTTTCCTCAGACGGCAGGTTTTTCGTCTCGTAATATTAGATACATAAAGGACTGGTATCAGTTTTATTATGAGAGGTGTACGATTTTGCACCAAGTTGGTGCAAGAAATGCAGATACAAATTTGCACCAGGTTGGTGCAGAATTTGGAATTGGTCACCAACCGGGTGAACAATTGGAAATGCCCAAAATTTTTGGTCAAGTACCATGGAAACACCATGTGCTTATTGTTTCCAAAAGCAGTTCTATTGAAGAGGCACTCTTTTATATTGACAAGGTGGTGGCAGAAGACTGGAGCCGTAGCTGGCTTGAAGGTCAGATTGCACAAAACCTATATCGTAATCAAGGATCCGCCATTACAAACTTCGATATCGCTTTGCCTGAGCCGCAAAGCAAGCTGGCAAAAGAGATTCTGAAAAACGAATACAATCTGAGTTTTATCAACGCAGAGAGTGTCATGCGGGAAAAAGACTTAGAGGAGGCTCTAGTCGCGAACGTTACCCGTTTTCTCTTGGAACTTGGGAAAGGATTTGCCTATGTAGGCCGACAGATGGAATTGCGGATGGATGATGAAACGGCATTCTTCCCCGACTTGGTTTTCTATCATATCCCGCAGAAACGTTACGTCATCATCGAGTTGAAGGCAGTCAAGTTTGAACCGGAGTTTGCAGGAAAGTTGAATTTCTATGTGACAGCTGCCGACAAGCTTCTTAGGGGCGACGGCGACAACGAATCGGTAGGTCTGATAATCTGCAAAACAGCAAAGAAGACCATTGTGGAGTGGTCGCTGAAAGACATTAACAAACCGCTGGGTGTATCCACCTACCAACTCGAAGAAGTGGTTGCCCGCACAGTGGCAGAATTGGAACAACAAAAAGAAAAAGCACGCAAATAGATTGCGTCCGTTAGTCGTACTTTTGCAAACGAAAACAAAACAAAGTATTAACCTAAAAACAATAATTATGGCAGAAGACTATTTTACATTGGACGATTGCTACGACGAGTACGGCAATTTTGACGAGCAGATTCTCGAAGATGCCATCATGGATGGCGAATACGTACCAGAAGATTGGTAAAAAAACAATCTGCGCAAAAAGATTGCGCGAAACAGCAGTACTTTTGCAAACGAAAAAAATAAACAATATGGCATTACATTTATACTATGACAGCAAGAAGGGTCTTGTAAAAAGCAACAATTATGCAGTTGGTTGTTATATTACTGAACATGATGAGAAAGGCATAAAATGTCCACTTCATGAGCAAACATTGGAAATACCTGAGCGAAATGTAAAAATCATTGTCCGAACTAATCTTCATTATGGCTCAAAGTCATATATGAATGCCCGAATCACAATGATGGATAAATGTGTGCTCAACTTTCTAGACAACAGCCTTATACATTCTGTTGATATTATATTTGCAATCCCCGGGGATTGGGAGATGTTATTTGACAGAATAATCAAAGTCTATGAAAGTATTTTCTGCAGTGAGAGCAATATCAATTCGTATTTTGATGCAATAGATGATGCAGTAAAGGGTGAGAAAACACAGAAAGGTAATGAGTTAAACAATGCCATAATTAGAATTTCCCAAATCGCCGATAAACAATCCTCCTCCATTTATTGTGATAATAATGTTGTGGATGACAGAATGAAAAATTCCTGCCGACTGCTTATTAAGAGATTAATGGGTCTTAAATTACCTGATGATTCCAAACCGTGGGAAAAAGAATTGAGAAGTATTTTCAATTATCTGGCCGATAGGGAAGAAATAGTTTCTACACTATCAGGATTGTTAAGTTAATATGGAACTATGGGGGATGAATTATTGCAGATGCATATAGATTGCGCTAAAAGGTTGTACTTTTGCAAACGAAAACGTGAGAAGAAAAAATTGTGCAGGTGCGATAAAAAATGTATCTTTGCAAATCCAAAAAATGAGAGAAATCTGGCATAGGCACTCTCTATAATCAAAGCCAATGCTAAAGAGACCTTTGAAACGATTGTCATTCCTGTTCTGAATTAGAACCGTTAGGGTTTATCCCTAACTTGCCTGTTGTGATCTGCAGGTTAGTGCATTATTATGCACGATATTCAAGTTAGTTCATCCGTCACTTACCGGTAGATGTTCTATATTGAGTATTTTTTCTGGATTTATAGATTTATGAATTTATGATTTTCCAGTGCTTATTCCATAAGCAAAGATAAATTTAACTTTGTTTATTTGCTCGATCTGAAGTAATTATAGAACAGAATGACAATCTTTTCGTTTTAAAATAATTCGTTAATACGATGACAAGTAAACAGGAGCATATAACAGTTGAACAGTCCCGGCAGGATAATAATTTTGCCGGCTTCTGTTCGGTAAAGAGCAAGGAAGAGTTCCTTGTGTTCCTGAATAAAGCACAAGTCATTGTTTATGGTGATGATGCCCGAAGTATTACTATACGTAGTTTTAACTACTATGCATATTCATCAAATGCAAAGCATCGTTATGTGTCTTTTCAAATTCCTAAGAAAGATGGTTCTTCACGTAGTATAGATGCTCCCAGTAAAGGACTTAAGGTGATACAGAAAGCATTGTCTGTATTGTTGGAATCTATATATGTTCCCAACCAATCCGCGATGGGTTTTGTCAATGGTCGTTCCATTGTCGATAATGCAAAGGCTCATTTAGGCAAGGCGTATGTTTACAACATAGACTTGAAAAATTTCTTCCCCAGCATAACGGCAGGTCGTATTTGTGCCAGACTTCAGACCAAGCCATATCAATTTGACAAAAGGATGGCTAGTCTTATCGCAGATATTTGTTGTAAAAAAAACGATGATGGTATCGCTGTGTTGCCTCAAGGCGCCCCGACGTCTCCGGTGATGACAAATATTGTCTGTGAAAAGTTAGATTATAAGCTTCAGAATCTTGCAAAGGCTTTTCACCTCACGTATACCCGTTATGCCGATGACATCACCTTCAGCGGTAACAAGAATGTTTTCAACGATGATGGCAAATTCTGTAAGAAATTGCGTCAAATTATTGAAGAGGACGAACATCTCAAAATCAACGAGAATAAAACTCGTTTGTGTCAACGTGGTGGCAGAATGGAGGTTACTGGGATAACTGTCAATTCACAAATGAACACTTCTCGTAAGTACATGCGTCAAGTGCGTACGATGCTTCATAATTGGGAATCCTTGGGATATGAGGAGGCTCAAAAAAACTATATTGAGATATACAATAAGACGAACACCAAGAATCACAACGCCAAAGGTGTCCATCATATTGAGAATGTACTGGCTGGCAAGCTAATGTTCATGTCAATGGTGAAAGGCAAGGAAGATGAAACATATAAAAATCTTTATGCCCGTTTTGAGAAGTTAATAAAGAAAGAGTATCCTTCCGGTTCAAATGGAATATTGCCAGTCACCAACATTCTCGACATTTGGGAGAACGATGGTATTGATGCGGCATTAGCCTTTTACGAAGGCAAGGAAAGAACTATATCTGAAGATTCGGCGGGGAATGGTAATACTAGTTTGACAAATCAGCAGCACGTTAAAAAAAGAAAGAACGGATTGGATGGAAAGCCAGTGAGCATTTCTGAGTTCCTCAAGAATGAAGAACTTGATTCGTCATTTATGCGTAAAGTCAAATATAAAGGGAAAATATATCGTTGTCCAGGTATAAAAACAAAAAGTGGCAAAAGAATCATATTGTCTGCTCGTCTTGTGTCAGAAGGATTTACATTCAAAGAATGGGCAAATGAAGTTGAGAAACCAACGCGTGATGATATAGGTGTAATCAGATTTAAAAACAGTCCAGACAACACATATTATGTGTCTCATATTTGGCAACAAACAACTTCAACATTTGATGAAGAAAACAGTGTTGAATTGGACGAAGGTTTTATACAACAAGTAGAAAAACAAATAGCCAAAAATGAACCAGCTACTAGATAATGAATAATAAATAAGATGAATGACAATGAAAAAATAAGATACAATAACTTCATAGAAAAATTATACAATTCACCATCCTCTACGCCACAAGACAAAGAGAGGATAGTGAAATTGTTGTTGTCTGAACGAGAGAAAGGATTTGTGACGGAAGAGAAAGTTAGAGAAATAATATTTGCAGAAATGAATAGATCTGAAGTGCCTGGTAATATCGACAATCTTCCAAATTCAAACAGTTTGAGTGAAATAAAATATATTCCCCCATTTTATCTTTCTGATTTTCTATATGCCTACAATCAAGATCCTGTGCTAAAATACACTTGTCATAATATAGACAGCCTTGATGTAATTGAGGATATTTGTCATCAGTGTGCTTCCGAATCATATGATTTGAATTTACATCAACAATTAATACTTAGACACTACAATGAATTGATAAACAATTATAAATGGATTGACTTTAAGGTTAAAGCATGGATATATGCTTATATTACAGGGAAGAATATAAAAACAGGCAAAAAAGAAAAATGGGCAATGCTTTTTGAGGACAACTGGGGGAGTAAATATATGAGATCTTGGGCCTCCTCAAAACCCGGGTTGGTTCCTAATCCGGGTTTAAATATTAAAATGAAATATGATTATGACGGTTGCCCATTGTCAAAAAAATATTTGTCTCCTTTGACAGAAAAGCGTGTTTTGGGTTTTGACGGGCTAGTCTTATGTTTCAAGTCATTGTTTCATATAAAAAGGGATAATAGTTTAGAAGATATTATTTCTATAGTTGAAGGTGATTTAAAGAAAGATTACCCCAATGTCGTTTTTAAAAGATATATGTTTCATAATGAAATGGAACTGTTCACGAATGTGCTAAATGTCAAAAAAGCATATGAAAAGATAATTAAGATGTGTATTGATAGCGGAGGCGGAAAAGAAATAGTTACATCTTTTTATAGCAATCAGAATGGAGATAAATGTTTTGTTATAAATGATACAAATAGCATATATGGTAAGTCCATTGAGGATACTTTGGATAGAGTTGGAGATTTGACAACAGATGTTATTAAGCATCAGATAAATGGTATGTGTAATTTGTTTCTTACGGCCGACTTTCCTGATGGGAAATCATATACTGTTAATCTTTGGGATGGTAAAAAACGCAAGCAGACGCTACTTACAGAAAAAGTAGGTGGTGTGAAATATATTTTGGAATTCAAAAAAAATAAACAATGATATATTTGTTTGATGAAAAAAAAGATCGTCGACGTGATTATGGATGGTCTGATGAAATTGTTTGTAATTATAAAGATATTTTAAAGTGCTTTGATTCATATTCATTCCTAGATGACGAAAGTCAACTTCGAGGAAGTTGTGACATTGTACTTATTCACGAGTCTTTTTTTAATAGTGCGCCATATGAAAAGAAAGAAAAAGCTATTTCTATTAGTGAGAGAATGGAAAATGCGTGCAATCGAGGCTTATTAAAGGAGGTGATATTTGCCGGAAGTAAACAATCCAGAAAAATTACTGAGAAGCAAGCCTATATGCCAGTTTCTGTGCTATATCAGAATCTTGATTATTTCATAGAAAAATATCGGGAAAGAAAATGGTCTCTTGAAGATATTGTATATGGAAGAAACTCATCATTAGAAAGGGCAATTCTTGATAGTATAGAAGATGCTAATTCTCAAATGCTAAGAGATGACGAATTATTCCACTGGCAAGAGGTTGGGAGACCTCGTACACTTTTAATGCATACAGGTGATGAAAATCGTTTGGATCCTCCATCTTTCTTTAAAACAGACATGTCTTCTTTAAGATATAGTATGGAAGGAACGGATCCTATTTCTGATGCCTATTTAGATGGAATAGTAAAAAGAGAAGTAGATAATTCTCAATACGACAAGATTTTTATTCCTTTATGTTTTGGTCCTACATTGTCTGATTATAATGGGTTGCGGCTTGCTCTACATATTAGGACAACAGAAGGAAAGAACCAGTTTTCACCCATATATATTTATTCACCTGTAAACGTAAGTGACTTGATAAATGATGAGTATTTTGATATTTTGAAAACGTCAAATGTCTTTTTAATTAATTATTCCTGTCAATCTCTATACGATTCATTGTTGCAAAGCGACAATACAAATGAAGAAGATGTAAGACGCTCTCTTTCTAAGATACACCTACAACCTCCCAAGAACTATGCGGACGGTCACAGTATTGCTAACGAATGGGCAATTTACCGTTGGTCTCAGATTCTTGGAAAAAATATACAGAATGAAGAAATAACCAAAATTACCGAGAAAATAGATTATAACTTATATTACAAATATCTTAAAACCATATACCCGCCTCAGAATGCAGAGCAATTAAGCGAATTAGATTTGAACATAAAAGGTATCACGAAGGAAATGACAGGTGAATACCTTGACGAACCAAGTATGCTCTTTGTTGATGATGAGGCTGAACGGGGTTGGTATGAACTCTTTAAGTCAATTATTCATAAAAACAATCCTAATTTGTTTTTGGATTATTTGGGAAAAAACAAGTTTGTTGACAAAAGCCCTGAAGAGATTGTTGATATTATTTGTGACAAAGTAATAAAAGATGATATCAATATAGTTATATTAGACTTCCGCCTTCATCAAGATGATTTTAAAACAAAGAATGTGGAGGATGTTACAGGTTATAAGGCTTTGTGCAAGATAAAAAAAATTAATAGCGGTATTCAAGTAATCATACTATCGGCCACAAATAAGGTGTGGAATCTACAAGAGTTACAAAAAAAAGATGCCAATGGCTTCATCCTAAAAGAATCGCCATATAACAGCAAAGATAATTCGTTTACTGCAAAAACAATAGAATCTTTTATAAATACACTTTCTGCTGCGATAAAAAATAGGTTTAATAAAGAGCTATACGATATTTGCTCGAATATTGTAAATAATCTCAATAAATGTGATTCTAGTTCTGAAGATTATAATAAAATGATAAAGGTGTTTAGAAAACAAATTGAAACACTGAAAGGGAATGTTAATATATTAGACTACCGACGGGAGTCGTCTATTGATATTGCATATATTGGATGCTTTAGTATACTTGAAGAAATAAAAAAAGAATACTGCGAGAATGGAGAGTTGTATCTTGTAAAAGAAAACGGTGATGCACATTACGAATTCTTAAATAAAGTATGTAAAAAGGCAATATTTCATGCTATTGGATCATTACTGTTTTATTTGGAGAAAAATGTAAGAGAACGTGATTCGTTAATAAAAGAGTTGTCAAATCTTATAGGCTTTAGAGATGCATTCATACATGGAATACCGAAACGCAAGGATCATTTTACTGTAGATGAACTTAGACGAATATTATCTTTTTGTCAAAAACTTTCAGAGAAACTAAAACCTTGGTAATGTGTACTTGTATGTTGTTGAAATAATCAATACTAATAATGAAATATTTACCTACAGCCTCCCAACAACTTGTTCTTGGGCAAATTAATGATTTCCTCCAATCCGATGGTGGTGGTGATGTCTTTATTTTGAAGGGATATGCTGGTACGGGAAAAACCACTATGATTAATTTTGTGGTGGAGTACCTTAAATCACAAAAGCTGGGATTTCAATTAATGGCTCCTACCGGAAGAGCGGCAAAAGTACTTCGGGACAAAGTGGGTGATGCATTCACCATACACAAAACCATATATAACTATGATGATTTGCAATGCCTTAAAGTGGACTCTGAAGATGAATCAGAAAAGTCTTTCCGATATTTATTCCCTGTCAGATTAAGCCCTAGAGGAGAGGAACTACCTCAAGTTGCAATAATTGATGAAAGTTCGATGATATCGGATTGTGAGTCTCATCAGGAGTTTTTTACATTCGGCTCAGGAAGATTATTGAGCGATCTACTTCAATACTCCAAGAATGTAGGAATAAAGAAGCTTATATTTGTTGGAGACGATGCGCAGCTTCCACCAGTAACTGACAATCATTCTTGCGCATTGGATAAATCTTATTTTGAGGATTTGGGATTGTCTGTTGCGGGCGTAGAGATGACTGAAGTCGTACGACAGTCGGCTGATAGTGGAATTCTTAAAGTTGCAAGCGATATTCGCTCTTTGTTGAAGAAACCTTTGAAAGAACGCTCTTTTTTCTCCATTGAGCCGAATGGAACGGATATGTTGGAGGTTGAGTACACGGATGTTTACGATAAGTACTTAGAGCTTTACCCCCAACCGGAGGTTGGAAGTGGCGTTTATATTAACTTCTCCAATGCTCAATGCAATACAAGCAATAGTATTATACGTGAACGCTTGTTTGGTGAGCATAGTGATGTTAGGATTAATGATATTCTATTGATTAACAACAATAATTATCATACTTTTGACCGAGAAATCTACAATGGTGATATGGCAAAGGTTGTGGAAGTCGGACCAAAGGAAGAAGTCAATGTCCCTGTGACGAGAAATGGAGAAAAAAAGACAGTGCACCTTGAATTCAAGTATTTGTCGTTGCTATTTCCTGATTATAATAATCCTATAAGATGCATTGTTTATTATCCTTTACTCTATAATCCGGATGCGGATATTACCGCCTGGGAACAACAAGCTCTTTACATATACTTTAAAATTCGTAATCCTAAATTAAAAGAAGGATCAGAAGAGTTTAAGGTTGCTTTGAGGCAAGATTTATACTTCAACGTCCTGAAAGTTAAGTATGGATATTCCATAACCTGCCATAAAGCGCAAGGTGGAGAATGGGATAACGTTTTTGTGGATTATTCTATGAGAATAGGTACTAATGATGATATGTTGCGTTGGTGTTATACAGCTACGACACGAGCTAAAAAGCAGTTGTTTATGCTGAACCCACCTCAAGTAACGCCATTTTCCAAGTTAAAAATACTACCTATTACAAAAACAAGCAGATGCCCTTCAGATTTCTTTTCTGGAATGGATGTTGAAACCTCATTCCATAAAGAAGACAATGCAAAAGTTCCTGCAGCAGTAAAGTTTAAGTGTCTAAGTATAGTGGAGGCTTTGAAAGAGACACCGTTCACCCTTATTGGCATAGAATCGTTAAACTACAGAGAAAGACTTAGTGTCCAATATCAGGATGAAGTATTCAAGGTTGATTTGATTTATAATATATCTGGAATGTGTAGTTCACTTCCTGTTAATGGAGATTCACCAGAAGATATTCTTCATTTGCTTATCAATAAGGCGAATGTTTCTCCAAACTATATTGTTTATTACAATCCTTCTACACGGATTTGCAGAACTTTATATAACCGCATTCAATCTCTAACCGAAGATTACGGAATCAAGATAGTGAGTATTTTAGAGAACTTAAATAATTACAAAGTAATTTATAACTTGATAACTGATGCACGTTTTGCTTCTGTTATTTTTTATATAAATGAGAAAGGTTTTATTACAACAGCCATTTCAAATTCTGAACTTGGAAGCGATGATGGTAAGCTTAAAATGCTGTTAGACAGTTTGCTTATATAGCATGCAAATAGATTGCGCAGGATTGTTGTATTTTTGCATTCGGAAAAAGGATTGAATATGTCTGCTATAATGAAATATGATGAAATAGTATCTCTGCGGAAAAGTGGAGACTATAAATCTGCTTATGAAAAGGCCACAGCATATAAGCTGGATGAGCCCGATTGTCTATGGATAAACAATCAGATTGGCTGGTGTCTATTTGAAATGCTTAAAGCAAATGCCACTATTGCTAATAGTGAAGAATTTCTTCTTCGCTTGCAAGAAGTTGTTGATTTGAACAACGAGCGTCCTTTAGACGGTTTTATTGTCAATAATTTGGTGTGGCCAATTCGGACATTTGTGGTTAATTGTTGTAGCACCGGAAATTCTATGGATGATTTGCTTTATAGAATATTTGGATTGTTGCAGCAAATTCCATTTGATCCAGCCAACGAAAATTACGGAATC
>CAMIVE010000008.1 GCA_946401725.1 uncultured Bacteroidales bacterium
GTACTCCATTTTCTGACGTCCTTTGCGAACTAATTGTTGAATTGTTGGCATTGTTGTTTTTTATATTATTATTTCTAAATTAATGATTTCTGCTCATATTTATAGGCATAAACCACCCATAAAATGGAGTGCAAAAGTACAACCATTTTCAAGACTGACAAAACATTCCTACTTATAAGATTGTTAAAGAAAGTTAAAAAATAAAATACGAGGTGATTTTAAGTTAGATACAATCGTGTTAAAAAAAATTTAACAGTTGTTTTTAATGCTTTTTTCAGACAAAAAACGGCCCAAAAAAAATCAAGATAGCGGGATGTTTTCGAAAAATTACCAACAATTTATCAACAAGATTTTATGGCCCGTATTCGCCACAAGACGCTCTCAGAAATCGCCCTGAAAAACCTATTGAGAAAAACACCCCGGATGATGACTCAGGTTAAGCGAACCTTCTATTTAATATTTTCTTTATTAAATCACGACATCACGAAGATTCCTCCTCTCAACGATGTCACGGTTTTTTTTGTGGAATCAATATAAAAATGTACTTTTGTAAACGGATTTCCTCTTCAATAATCATACAACAACCTAAATCTAAAACAATTATTCTACCATCGAGAGTACAAACAAATGAAGAAACCGCTCCAAATACTACTGATAGTCCTGTCCATGATTGTCGGCTCCATTGTCGGCACATTGGCGACCTTTCATGCCATTAAACAGACGAGAATAGCCTATGCCTTCGGTTCCCCTACAGAGAACAACAAAATGTCCGCCATCTGGAATATCGTGTACAACAACTACGTGGAGCAACTGGATGCCGACTCGGTAATGGACAAGGTCTACACCGCCATGCTCTCCGCCCTCGACCCTCACAGCACCTATCTCTCGCCGAAAAAATTTTCGGCCGAGATGGAATCCCTTCGCGGAAATTTCGAAGGGGTCGGTATTGTGCTAAGGGTAATTGACGACACAGTACGTGCTGCCCAGATCATTGCTGGAGGTCCCGCCGAAAAAGCAGGTATGGAAGCTGGTGACTATATTTTGGCAGTGGACGGCGAACCTGTCTCTGGTGTAAAAATGAAAAGCGACGATGTGGTCAAAAAACTACGCGGACCAAAGAAAAGCGTTGCCGACATCCAAATCAAACGGTTGTCGGAAAAAGGCATCCGAACGATAAAGGTAGTGCGTGACGTAATAGAGACCCCCACCCTTGCCTATAGTGGCATGCTTGACAATCAGACCGGCTATATCCGACTGACCCGTTTCGGAGAAACCACCGCCGAAGAGTTCCGCCACGCGGTCAAAGAACTGAAAAAGGCAGGGATGAAACGTATGGTGCTTGATCTGCGTGACAACGGCGGCGGATTACTTTCTGCCGCAACAGAAATTTGTGATGAACTACTACCCGGCAAGGAGATGATTGTATACACCGAAGGCGCACATCAACCCCGGGATGCCAAACGCTCCACCCGCGGAGGCCTATTTGATAAAGGCGACATTGTCGTCATGATTAATGAATATTCCGCTTCCGCAAGTGAAATTGTTGCCGGTGCCATCCAAGACAACGACCGTGGTCTGATTGCAGGACGTCGCTCATTCGGCAAAGGACTGGTACAGCAACAGTTTCAACTTCCAGACCATTCCGCCATACTACTCACAATTGCACGCTACTATACTCCTTCCGGCCGATGCATCCAACGCCCCTACGACAAAGGAAGCGACGAATACTATGAGGAATTTATCCAACAAGTGCTTAACGGCTATGCCAACGACTCTCTACTCTCCGTCATCACCGACTCAACACCTTACCACACCACCAAAGGACGTGTCGTCTATGGCGGCGGTGGCATCTACCCCGACCATATCATCTCCTACAAGAGCGACGAAAACATTGTTTACTACAATCAACTGGTGACAAAAGGCATTATCAACAAATATGTCTTTGATTTTGTCTCTCGCAACGGCCGTGCGATAAAAAAACAATATGCCAAGAGCGAATCCTTCATCAAACATTATCCAGTCAATGACGCTATGCTTGAAGGGGTTTTCCGGCTGGGAGAAGCCCAAAAGCTCCATCGCGACAATCAGTCCATCAAAAAATACAGAAAAGAAATACGTTCCCGCATCAAAGCCGAAATTGGAGAAATGCTGTATGGCTCTGCCACATTCTATGCGGTACTTCTCTGGAGCGACCCTGAAGTGCAGGAAGCCGTAGGTCTCTTTTCGAAAAAATAACCGATACACTCTTTTGCAATGAAAAAAATCGCTTTTCTCCTACTCATTATCTGCCTGGCCGCAGGAACGCCAAATGCTCAAAACGCACGCGTCCAGGGTACTTTCACCAGTTCCCACAGCAATAGCACAACCCTTATTGTCAGCATGGTGTCCGGCAACCAAGTGATTCCAACCGACACGCTGACAACCGACAAAAAAGGGATGTTCCTTTTCGAGAAAACGCTGTCAGGCCCCACCATGTTCCTGCTCACCTTTCCCTCTGAAAGCCAGAATCCCATCCATTTGATAATTCACCCCAAAGACAATATCTCGCTTACGATGCAATTGGACGATTCTACCGGCTTTATCCATCTGCTTTCTGCCAAAGGATCCAAGGACATGCAGCTCTATCAGGCTTTCAACCACCAACTCTTTCAGTTCAACAAGAGAGCTAAAGCGCTGGACAACGAATACAACCAACAGGAAACCAGCGCCGAGCGCCGCCGGGGAATAGGCGATGATTTTATGAAACTGCAGACCGAACAGAACATCGCAGTCAAAAAGCTGCTGACCCAGAACGCCGATGTACTGATGAGTGCCTTTCTGGTAACCTATTTCGATAACGAAATCGAGACTTATCTGGACATCTATGAACTTATTGACCAAAAACTGAGTGGGAAATACAGCGACAACCAGTTTGTGCAATACGTTTCGGGCAAAGTCAAAAGCAATCTGGGTCCCGGTCGCATGGCTCCTGAGATTGCCATGAAAGACCCTGAAGGGAATATCCGAAAGCTCAGCGATTTGAAAGGAAAGATAGTGATGATTGACTTCTGGGCTTCCTGGTGCCGTCCCTGCCGGATGGAGAATCCCAATGTGGTCAAATTGTATCATCGCTACCATGACAAGGGCTTTGAAATCTACAGCGTATCGCTCGACAAAAGCCATAACGACTGGGTGAAAGCCATTGCGCAAGACGGATTGGTTTGGCCTAACCACGTCAGCGATCTCAACGGATGGACCTCCAGCGGCGGCGCCAGCTACGGCATCACTTCAGTTCCCAGCACTGTCCTCATAGACAGGCAGGGTCGTATTATTGCCAAAAACCTCAGAGGAGCTGAATTAGCAAATAAACTGAAAGAGATCTTTGGGGAATAATCCTTGGTTTTCCTCTCTTGAAAATTCCTAAAATCCTCTTGACCCGTGTACACCTACGAATATCCCCGTCCGGCTGTGACTGCCGACATGGTGCTCTTCAACCTCGACCGCAGCCAGGTGCTGCTTATCCGTCGCGGCAACGAACCCTTTAAGGATTGCTGGGCTTTCCCTGGCGGCTTCTTCGACATGAGCGACCTGGACATCGAGCATACTGCTGCCCGTGAGTTAAAGGAGGAAACCGGACTCACCGGCATCCCGCTCCGCATGGTCTATGTGGCTTCTCGTGAGGGACGAGATCCTCGCGGACGCACCGTCAGCGTAGTCTTCACCGCCCTTATCGACCCTGCCACCGTCACTCCGCAAGGGGGCGACGACGCCGCAGAAACCCGCTGGTGGCCAACAAACAACCTTCCGCCACTTGCTTTTGACCACGGCGAGATACTCAACAAAATAATATAATTCTGGATTCCCCCTTAAAGGAACACTCCATTCCAAATCAAGGAATCATCACCACACGGAAGCCGACGTCGGCATATTTGGAACTGGGATAATGAGCACCACGGGATGTTATACGGCTATACACTGCCCAACTAGACCAACTGCCACCTCGGAATACGCGATAATCACCCGTGGCCGGTCCTTGAGGATCAGTGACTGCATTGGCTTTATAGGCACCATACCAGTCCAGACACCATTCCCACACATTGCCCGTCATATCATACAACTTCAATTCATTGGCAGTTTTCGTTCCTACCGGATGTGTCTCTCCGCAATTCAGGGAATACCATGCCACAGCATTACTGTCATTTCCTCCTGCGAAAAGAGTCGGAGAGTCCGAAGCCTTGTGTCCACCACGAGCGGCATATTCCCACTGTGCCTCGGTGGGCAGCGTGAAAGTTTTACCTGTCTTTGCAGAGAGCTGTTCGCAGAATGCGAGAGCTTCGTTATAGCTGACACTTTCCACCGGAAGATTGGTAGTCCAATTAAAATCGCTGGGATTCGTCCCCATGACTGCACGATACAACTCTTGGGTCACCTCTGTCTGTCCAATATAATAAGCTTGGGACAACGTCACCTGATGTGCTGGCTTCTCATTGGCATGGGCATCATTATCACCATCCATTGCTCCCATAGTGAAAGTGCCGGGGTTTACCTTGACCATGGTGAACTCCACACCGGAGACTGTGAATTTCTGTGTCTCGACTGCGTCCTCATTGTCTTTTTCACAGGAAACAAAAGAAACCGACATTACGGCAATAGCCGCTAAAAGCATAATCTTAAAGGATTTCATAAGCATTTTTTTATTTACAAATTATTCAAAATGATATTTCTATAACGAATGAGAAACAAAAATAGTATCTATTATCCTTGATTTTACCAATAATTTTTCACCCTTTTACAATAATACTATTCCTGATTCGTTTAAAAACAAAAAACGAATATGAGCACCCTGACAAAAACAATGATAGAAATGGCGTTGTCGCATGTCGACGACCCCGACCTTGGACAGAGCCTCACCCAGTTGGGCATGATTGAGAATATCTCCATCGACGGGATGAAAGTGCGTTTTGATCTGGTACTGACCACTCCCGCCTGCCCCATGAAATCGAAGATGAAAGAGGACTGCATCAACGCCATACACGAATATGTGGATCGCAACGCCGAAGTGGAGGTGAACCTCACCTCCAGAAAAGTGGAGCAACCCAAACCCGAAGAGCAGTTCCCCAATATCAAACATACCATCCTGGTGGCCTCCGGCAAAGGCGGTGTCGGGAAATCGACCGTTGCAGTCAACCTGGCGGTGTCGCTTTCCAAAACTGGTGCCAAGGTAGGTCTTGTCGATGCCGACATCTACGGACCCTCTATCCCCATTATGTTCAATATCACCGAACACGATATCTACGGTGAGAATCATAACGGCAAGACATACATGTCGCCCATCATCAAATACAATGTCAAGCTAATGTCAGTCGGATTCCTCGTCGACCCCGAGAAAGCAATGGTTTGGCGTGGACCTATGGCCAGTGGCGCACTGAAGCAACTGCTCACCGAGACCTGGTGGGATGAGATAGACTATCTGGTTGTCGACATGCCTCCCGGAACAGGCGACATCCAACTGACCATCGCCCAGACACTGCCTGTCAGTGGTGCCATCATCGTCAGCACACCGCAGCAAGTGGCTTTAGCCGATGTGGTACGCGGCGTGGAGATGTTCCAAAACCCCAACATCAACATCCCCGTGTTGGGTTTTGTGGAAAACATGGCCTACTTCACCCCTGCCGAACTGCCGAACAACAAATACTACATCTTCGGCAAAGAAGGGTGCAGCAAACTGTCGAAAGAGATGGGCATCCCGCTACTGGGTGAGATCCCGCTAGTCCAAAGCATTGCGGAAAGTGGCGACAGCGGAAAACCCGTTGCACTGTGGAGTGACAACCCCACCCCTGAAAGCAAAGCTTTCGACCGGTTGGCAGAGAATACCATCAAAGAGATCTGCAAACTGAACAAATAAAAGCATTTTATAATCCAACAATCATTAACAATGACTGACGAACAGAAAACGATCATCGAAAAAAAAGTGCTCAACGCACTGGAACAGATACGCCCCTACCTGCAGCAGGACGGCGGCGATGTGGAATATGTCGACATGACCAATGAAGGCGTGGTGATGGTCCACTTGAAAGGACATTGCGGTAGCTGCCCCCATGCCATGCAGACATTGAAACAGGGTATCGAAAGTGCCATCAAAAAAGTCATTCCCGAAGTGAAAAGCGTCGAAAGAGTATGATCTATACAAAGACAGGTGATAAAGGAACAACCTCACTTGTGGGCGGTAGCCGCGTCAGCAAATGCGACCCCCGAGTGGAGGCCTACGGAACGGTCGACGAGCTCAACTCCCACATCGGCCTGTTAGCCGAAATGGTGAAAGCATGGACTATCAGCAGCCAGCTGAAGAGCATTCAAAACAGACTCTTCGTCATTCAGACATTACTGGCTACCGAAGAGAGCGAAACCTACGCCAAGCTTCCACACCTCACCTCCGATGCAGTGACAGAGGTTGAAGCTTGGATTGACAGCATGGATGCCCAAATTCCGAAACTGAACAGTTTCGTGATAGCGGGAGGCAGTATGGCTTCTGCTCAAGCCCATGTGGCACGCACCGTCTGCCGCCGCACCGAGCGACGCATTGTCGCTTTGCAAGACATTGCCGAAATTGAAGAAATAATACTGCAATACATTAACCGACTATCTGATTATTTGTTTGTTACATCACGATATATTTTACATCTCGAAAATAAACAAGAAATTTTTTGGTCTGCCGAATAATAATTCACAACACTATGCGTTACAAGTGAAAAAGCAAGTGAAAATAAAAGAATTATTTTTCTAGATATCAGACGATTACACAACTTATTAAGTTAAATTGCAAGCCCTATGTATTGGACACTCGAATTAGCATCAAAACTTGAAGACGCGCCATGGCCCGCAAATAAAGAAGAACTGATAGATTATGCCCAGCGTACCGGTGCGCCAATGGAGGTAATCGAAAATCTCCAGGAAATTGAAGACGAGGGAGACACTTACGACAGTATCGAAGATATTTGGCCCGATTACCCCACCAAAGAAGATTTCTTCTTCCAAGAAGATGAATATTGATTTCTTTTGATTTCAACAACAAATAAAAAAGGACAGGGCGGTCAACGTCAGGTCCTTTTTTAATAAAAACACAGCCCTATTCAAAATGCACACTGTCACTATCATCGGTTCAGGCAACGTCGGAAGCCATCTGGCCAAAGCGTTCCACCAAGCAGGTTATCAGATTCTGCAGATATGGTCTCGTGAATACGACCACGCCGAAAGTATCGCCAACCAGGTATTTGCCGAGCCTGTCAACAAACTGAGCTTGCTCTACCCGACTGCCGATGTGGTCGTCATCGCTGTCGCCGACGATGCCTTGTTCGATATCGCTTTGGATTTGCATATGCGTGACTCCCTTGTACTTCATACTGCCGGCGCAGTGACAATGAAAGTGCTACAACCCATAAGCAGACGACATGGGGTGCTCTGGTCCCCCCAAACCTTTATCCGCGACGCTGCCATGGACTATGCCTCGCTGCCTTTCTGCCTCGAAGGAGTAAACCCCACCGTGGAACAGCAGATACGTGATCTGATGGAACCGATATCCAAACACCTGTACACTATCAACAGCCAACAACGCCAATGGCTGCATCTGGCCGCCGTGATGGTCAACAACTTCGGGAATGCCATCAACGCAATGGCCCAAGACATGCTGCAACAGCACCACATCCCTTTCGAGATTCTGCACCCCCTCATCACTATGACTGCCGAAAAAATCAAGCAGGGCGGACTATGGCAACAACAGACCGGTCCTGCCAGACGACAAGACCAGAAAACTATCGACAGCCAACGTCAACTTTTAGCCGACAACGAAAAAATGCTCCAACTGTATGACCTGCTGACCGAGATGATTCAGGACAACACCTTACAAAGAAAAAAAAGGAAATGAAACTCATCGACACCCACTCTCATATTTATTCCGAGGAATTCGACTGCGACCGTCAAGCCGTAATCGCACGTGCCGAAGCACAGGGAGTGGGCACGATACTGTTGCCCGCCATCGACCGCCAAAGTTACGACCGTCAAGAACAACTGACTTTGTCTCGCCCCGATCTGTTCCGACAGATGATGGGTCTTCACCCTACATCAATCGATGAATCTTATGAAGAAAACTTAACGCTGGCTCACAACCTGCTTTTTTCCACTCCCGAAAAATACGTGGGTGTTGGGGAGATTGGACTTGACTTTTATTGGGACACCTCTTTCCGTCAACAACAACTGGAGGCACTGGAGCGTCAGATTGGATGGGCCGAAACACTCGACAAACCTTTTGTACTGCATTTGCGAAGCGGCAAAGACGGATTGCCCCAAAACAACGCTTATGACGAAGTGTTCCGCCTGTTGGAACAACACGGAAGCATCTTTTACAAAGGCATCATGCACTGTTTCAGTGGCACCGTCGACGATGCGCTCCATGCTGCTGAAATGGGGTTTCTGATTGGTATCGGCGGAGTGGTAACCTATAAAAAATCACTCCTCCCCGACATCGTCCGCACCCTGCCATTGGAAAAAATTGTTCTAGAAACCGATGCCCCCTATCTGGCTCCTGTCCCCTACCGTGGACACCGCAACGAAAGCGCCTATGTATCAATCGTGGCAGAAAAAGTGTCGGAAATCAAAGGTATCAGTACTGAAGTGGTGGCCCACATCACATCGGAAAACGCCCGCAAATTGTTCAGGCTATAATTCTGTTTGAATCCTTTTGGTTTACTGACTCTTCTTCAATGGTGTTTTTCTACATCAACCCTCATTTGTTTCCTAAAAATATTTTATAAGAAATACCTCCAACTATGGTATTTTTTGTATATTTGCGCTTCAAAATTTCGACCGTATTAATATTAATATACTAAATATTAGTATCTTATAACGATTAGCAACGTCATTATTATGTCAAAAGAGATAAAATTCAGTCTGGTTTACCGCGACATGTGGCAGTCTTCGGGAAAGTATCAGCCCCGGGTAGACCAACTTACAAAGATAGCCCCTGTCATTGTCTCCATGGGATGCTTTGACAGAATCGAGACCAACGGTGGAGCCTTCGAACAAGTCAATCTGATGTATGGCGAGAATCCAAACAAAGCCGTTCGCGCATGGACAAAGGAATTCAACAAAGCAGGTATCCAGACCCACATGTTGGAACGTGCCCTCAACGGACTGCGTATGAATGGTGTGCCTAAGGATGTGCGCCAGTTGATGTGCAAAGTGAAGAAAGCCCAAGGCGTTGACATCATGCGCTCCTTCTGTGGCCTCAACGACCCTCGCAACCTGGAACTCTCCGTAAAATACGCCAAAGAGGCTGGAATGATTTCACAAGCTGCACTCAGCATCACCCATTCCCCAGTCCACACAGTGGAGTACTACATGGGCATCGTCGACAAACTCGTCGAGTTCGGTGCCGACGAAATCGCACTGAAAGATATGGCCGGTGTCGGCCGTCCCGCTACACTTGGCCGTCTCGTCAAAGAAATCAAAACCAAGTATCCTCACCTTAAGGTACAGTACCACGGACACACAGGTCCGGGACTCTCGATGGCCTCTATTCTCATGGTGGCCGAAGCGGGTGCCGACTATATCGACTGCGCCATGGAGCCTCTCTCCTGGGGTATGGTGCATCCCGATGTCATCAGTGTGCAAGCCATGTTGAAAGATGCCGGCTTCCTTGTGAAGGACATCAACATGGAGGCCTATATGGAAGCCCGCAAACTGAATCAGGAATTCATCGACGATTTCCTGGGGCTCTACATCAACCCTGGCAACCGCGTCAGCACATCGTTACTTGTAGGATGCGGTCTTCCGGGCGGCATGATGGGTTCCATGATGAGCGATCTCAAGGGTGTCCATGGAGCCATCAATATGGCTCTGAAGAAAAACGGTAAACCCGAGGTCAGTTTCGAAGAACTTACCGTTCAGCTCTTTCAAGAAGTCGAGCTTATCTGGCCCATGCTGGGCTATCCCCCGCTGGTAACCCCCTTCAGCCAATACACCAAAAACACCGCTGTACTGAACCTACTCAACATGGCTCAAGGAAAACCCCGTTTCAGCCAGATTGACAAGGACACTTGGAACATGATTCTCGGCAAGGCAGGCAAACTGCCAGGACCCCTGGCACCCGAAATTATCGAACTCGCCAAACAACAAGGTCTTGAATTTTACGAAGGTGTTCCCCAAGATGCCTACCCCGATGCACTGCCTGACTATATCAAAGAGATGGAGGAAAACGGATGGGATCGCGGAGAAGATGACGAGGAGCTCTTTGAATTGGCCATGCACGACCGTCAGTATCGCGACTACAAGAGCGGAATCGCCAAGGACCGTTTCTACAAAGAGGTCGAAAAACTGCGTGCCGAAAAGAGTCTCAGCGCTTCGACATCAGCACCGGCTGCCGAACCCGGCACTATGCCCAACTACATGAAAGAGCGCTACCGCAATGCAACCCCGGTAGTTGCCACCGCCACCGGACAATTGTTGTGGGAAATCGATTTCGACGACAAGTCTATCCCTCCTGCACCCGGACGGACATACAAAGCAGGCGACACTTTCTGCACCATCCAGGCAAGCTACGCCATGATGCCTGTAATACTGACCACTGGAGGACGTCTTGCAGACACCTGCATGCCCCAAGGAACCATGGTAAAAAAAGGCGATGTTATCGGCTGGCTGGAACCCGCAGAATAAAAAAAGTTTGCTCAATTCAAAAATAAGGTGTAATTTTGCCGTTTGAGAGTTTCCTGAAAAAGGGTACACTCAAACGGCAATTTTATTGAAAAACAACAAAATACTACAATATGGATCCACTTAGTCCTTTTGCACTTATTATTGGTGCCATATTTGTCAACAATGTGGTTTTAGCTCAGTTTTTGGGAATCTGTCCTTTTCTGGGCGTATCCAAAGATGTAAAAAGTTCCCTTGGTATGGGTGGTGCCGTCCTTTTTGTGATGCTCCTTGCCACACTGGTAACTTTTATCATCTATAAATACTTGCTTGCGCCTGCGGAATTTGGCGGACATGCGCCCGTCGATCTTCGCTATATGCAGACCATTGTTTACATCCTCGTCATTGCAGGACTGGTTCAGATGGTCGAGATCGTGCTGAAAAAAATCGCCCCCGCATTGTATCAAACCCTTGGCGTCTTCCTACCGCTGATTACAACCAACTGCGCAGTGCTAGGTGTGGCCATCCTGGTCATCCAGAAAGAGATGAATCTCCTGCAAAGCATCATCTACGCAGGCAGCATCGCTGTCGGATTCACTCTGGCATTGGTTATCTTTGCGGGAATCAGGGAGCAAATGGAGCTCACAGGTGTACCCAAAGGGATGAAAGGTGTTCCTATAGCACTGATTACCGCCGGCATCCTTGCCATGGCATTTATGGGCTTTGGCGGTGTTGTACCAACCCCGTGAAAAACATGCCGAAATTGTTAAAAAACAATACACTCAATCCTCTTTTTCACTTCAACAATCACTCATCTGGAAGACTATAGCTTTTTTATATCGACTTATTTATCAGTAAAATATAGTCGTTTTAAGATTTTTTAAAGTTTTTTTTTCTTCCACAGTTAAAAATTGTAGTACTTTTGCGCTCCGAAACAACATTAAAATAACCAATTTAAATTAAAAGAAAATGAAGAAAGTATTTTTTGCATTAGCAGTTGTTGCTATGTTCTCCTTCGCAGCTTGCAATGGTAACGCAAATCCTACCGAAGATACCTCGAAGAAGGGTGACACCACCCCCAAGACTGAGGTTACCACTCCTGAGAACAACGTTCAGGACAGCGCCGTTAAGGATATGGCTGAGCCCGAGAACAACGACCAGGAACAAGCTAACAAAGACGAGCAGCCCACCAAATAAGCTGTCTCTACTGCTAAAACAATCAATCGGTCCCAGACCGATTAAAGCAAAAAAAGGACTGCATCTGCAGCCCCTTTTTTTTATATTTAATTTCGATAGCCTATAACATGTCGTACCTCTTCAATAGTGCGACGAGCACTCTCATGGGCTTTTTCTTTTCCTTGGTCCATCACACGGCGCAGGTAGGACTCGTCTGATGAGAGTTCCGCAATACGTTCCCTGAATGGCTGCGTGAATTTTACCATATCTTCCACCAACTGCTTTTTCAAATCACCGTAACGGATTTGACAACGGTTATATAGATCATCAAAATAGGCTACTGTATCGGGGGTGGAGACAACGGACAACAAGGTGAAAAGATTGGCAATTTCAACTGGCTTCTCTTGATTCATTTCCGTCGGTCCCAAGTCCGTCTTGGCCTTCATGATTTTCTTCTTGATGGCTGCAGGATCATCATTAAGAAAGATAGCATTCATCTCGCCCTCCGACTTACCCATCTTGCCACTGCCGTCCAGTCCAGGAATTTTCACCAGATCACTTCCGAAGTTGAATGCCTGCGGCAATGGAAAGACTTCATGCTTGTACATATTATTGAATCTGTTGGCAAAAGTCCTGGTCATCTCCAAATGCTGTTCCTGGTCTTTCCCCACAGGCACCTTGGTGGCTTTATGGATAAGGATGTCTGCAGCCATCAAGGTAGGATAAGTCAGTAAACCAGCATTGACGTTGTTAGGTTGCTGACGTACCTTGTCCTTAAACGACGTGACACGTTCCAATTCGCCCAGATAGGCATTCATATTGAAGAAAAGATACAGCTCCACTGTCTCAGGCAAATCACTTTGAAGGTAGATGGTAGCTTTGTCCGGGTCAAGTCCTGCAGCAAGATACTGCACCAGAATCTGCCGAGCGTTATTGTATAAGTTGTCCGGTGTGGGATGCGTAGTCAAAGAATGATAGTCGGCAATGAAGAAAAAACAATCATGAGCCTCCTGCATTTTTACGAAATTACGTAAAGCGCCGAAATAATTGCCTAAATGAAGATTACCCGTCGGACGGATACCACTACATACGATTTCTCTGCTCATATACTGATTTTTTATACAAACAATTCTCTTTTTAATTTTAATTTACAATCATTTCCGTCAACATGGAAGATGTAATAGGAGTACAAAGATACACGATTTTTTTGACATGGGCAAAAGTGGATCATACGCCTTCCCCTATCCGCTCAAAAAAATTTTTGGCAAATGCTCCAAGTTTCGTATTTTTGCAAAAAAAAGGAGACATTCATGACCATCGGAACATCAGTCGGCACAAGACTTCTCCACTGCATCCTACAGGACTGCATAAAAAAAACGAAGAGACGAAATCTTCGCCTCTTCGCTTTACTTTGTTAGTTCAAGTACAACTTGATCCGAACATCCCTCACATTGATACTCTGTATGCAACGTGCGTAGTTTAGGATGTTTTGAACAACTCTTTTTGAAGGCTGTACAGTGCTTGCCGATTCCCAAGATGTATTTGTGCTCAAGGACTGGTGTCCCCGTTTGAAATCGTACTCCTGCGTCATAAGCACTTTTTTTGAGTTGAACAATATGTTAATTACCTTTGTTATAAATCAAACACACGTAGAAAACATGGAAAAACGTTTTTTATTGCGTCGAATGTGTTTTTTAACATTTTTGTTTCTATCCCTTTCTTCTGCATTTTGCCAGAAAAACACAAATTGCGATTCTTACCGCTTGGTATTCTGGAATGTAGAGAATCTTTTCGACATCTGGGACGACAGCACCCGTGCCGATGAGGCCTTCACTCCCGAAGGCGAGTACCGCTGGACAAACAAACGGTACAAGACCAAACTGCAACATCTATGCCAAACGCTTGTCGCCATAGGGAACGACCACATGGAAAAACTACATATGCCGTTGCTTATTGGAATGGCCGAAGTGGAAAACGACAAAGTGCTGCGTGACTTATGCAAAGGCACTCCATTGCGTCGCTATCACTATGAATATATCCATTTTGAATCACCCGACAAACGTGGCATCGACAACGCGCTCCTCTACCGACGCGGTCAATTCAAGCCCTTCCTCTCCCAGACTATTCCTGTCAGCGACAGCAGTGCCGATTTTTACACCCGCGACATACTCCTCGTCGAAGGATGTCTGCCCAATGGAGACACCCTCATCATTCTTGTCAACCACTTCCCTTCGAAACGGGGAGGTGCCACTGCTGACTTGCGACGGACGAACATTGCCCGCACACTGCGCTACACTTTGGACACACTGGCATTGGCCCACCCACAGGCTGCCGTTATGGCAATGGGTGATTTCAACGCCGCACCCGGCGAACCCGAGATACGTGAAGGATTGATGAAAGGGCAGCTGACACCCGACAATCATTTTGTCAATTTAATGGAGACCATCGAACCCGGACGGGGCTCCTACAAATACCAGGACCAGTGGAGTTGCATCGACCAAATCATCATATCAAGAAATCTCATGGAGCATACATCCGGAAACGCCATTCGCTTCTTCACCGACGGAGCCTGTATATTCGAAGGGGATTTCCTGCTGCTTGAGGACGAAAAATACCTTGGCAAGAAAATCTTCCGCACCTATCTGGGCATGCGTTACAAAGGAGGTTACAGTGACCACTTGCCTGTGTACATCGACCTCATGACAACAGATTAAAAAAGGCACCCATCATAATGGGTGCCTTCATTTCTTTCTATAATAATATATTAAAGTTCAATATACATATTATGCTCTTTGGCCAGACGGCGCAGATTAATGATTGCATAACGCATACGGCCAAGGGCGGTATTGATACTCACACCGGTTCTTTCAGCAATCTCTTTGAAATCATATTTGCCATAGTGACGCAGAATCACTACGCGACGCTGTTCTGGCGGAAGCATCTTTACCAAGCGGCGTATATTCGAACTGGTCTGCTTGCGCATAATAGCCTTTTCGGCGTTATCCTCATGCACTTTTAACGTGTCAACCACATCGCAGTCGGGGCGATTGGGTACAATCGGCATTTTACCCAGACGACGAAAATAGTCGACAATCAGGTTGTGAGCGATACGCATCACCCAATGGATGAATTTGTTTTCATCCTTATACAGACCCGAGTTGATGGTGTAGACCACCTTGTAAAAAGTATCCTGAAAAATGTCGTCGGCAATATCTTTATCCTTCACAACGGAGAAGATGTAGCCATAGACCTTGTTCTGATACCGTGAAAGCAGAATCTCAAAGCAAGAGTAATCGCCTTCTCTGTAACCTATAATCAATTCATTGTCAGTGAGTGTGCACGTTGTTACGTCCATTTTAACCTCCTTTTGTTTAAGTTTACAAATGGTAGTTCTGCTCAATAATGCGTTCGATTTTGTTAGACTTATGTTATTTACCCGGAGCGCAAACCGCTCATGATTAGTTTTTTCGAAATGCAAAAATACAAAGATTATTTCAAATGAACAAACATCTACGTATTTTTTTTCTTTTTAGTATGCGTGACTTCAATTTTATTGCGTTAAAACCCAAAAAATTATGTTAAAAAAATTTTTTAACATTTCATACATTTAACAACCCTATTCAGTCTGAAGAAAGAGTTCTGACACCTCTTTTTCTTTCAAATTCAATTCTTTTTGTCCATCAATCCAATGGATTGGCACACCGTTGCGTTCCATCCGACGGAACCATGTCATCTGTCGTTTGGAAAAACGCCGGATATCCGTATACAGGTTGTCGAACATCTCCTGATACGAATAATTCTCGGTCAGATAACGGGCGATATGCTTATATTCCAGTCCATATTTCAGCAATCGTTCCTTGGGGACTCCCGCATCAAGCAGTCGTTGCACCTCGTCGACCATACCTTCCTCCAATCGCTGTCGCAACCTGACACCAATCCGTTCCACCACCAGTTCCCTCGGGTAATGGACGCCCACAACAAGGTGCCGCATAGGAGGCAGTTGGGTAAAGGCCTCCGGATGCTGCTGGCGGAACTCCTGTATTTCTAAAGCCCGCACCAAGCGGTCACGTGTCTCGGTGTCCGTGTGGTTGTGCAATTTGATAAGGGAAGCCAGACGGTCTGTCAATTCCTCGTCGGAGAAAGACTCGAGCGATTGCCGGTAGCTATTGTCGACCGGTGCGTCAGGCAAACGATAGGCTCTGACTATCGATTCAATATACATGCCGGTACCGCCACAAAGAATTGCCCGATGACCTCGAGAAAGAATCCCATGGAAAGCGTTGATGAAATCATTCTGGAACTGATAGACGTTGTATTCCTCACCCGCGTCACGGATATCAATCAGATGACACGCAATATCACCTTCTTCCCTATGGTATTCGTTCAAATCCTTACCTGTGCCGATGTCCATACCCCGAAACACCTGACGGGAATCGGCACTGATGATTTCAGCATTCAGTCGGGCAGCCACAGCGACAGCCAACGCTGTCTTGCCACAGGCCGTAGGACCCAGGATAGTCAGCAGAAGAGGAGATTCATCCACAACATCCATGTTTTGGGGAAAAGCCGACAGGCATCAGTCCTCAAAAGAGAGTTTCCCGCGCTGTTTATCGAACTGGTATGCACCAAAGCGGCTCAAGCCCTCGCGGTTGATGATGAATTTATAGTCAACACCTTTAACCACGACCACTTCGACATTGAAAAGATGCTTCTGTCCAATCTGCATCTCATGGAAGATAATGGTCGTTTTGTCCAGTATATTGCCTTCGGGGTCGAACGCATTGTCGCGGTCAGGGAAGTCTTCTTTGTTGATGCGGCGCTGATAGAGGAAGTTCATTGCCTCTTCCCACGAAATGGCAATAGGCTCGGCATAGCGCTCGTCGATCAGCATCGGCATCTGCGAACCATTGACAATGCATGATATCTCACCCTTGGCAGAAGAAATCATCGTGGCTGGTATCGTACCTTCGTCATGGATGATTTCAGGCACATAGTCACTTTCCGGAATTGGCGTATTGACCAGGTCAATCACTTTGCCGTCTTCCGTGCGTTTGACAGTGGGCGTATCTGCAGCCAGGTTGTTGATGAGTTTCTTGGATACATAGTCCGTCCGCAGGATAAGGAATTCCAGACGACGGTTAAGCTGGTGGGCTGCTTCTTGACGACCTTTGTCAGACATGTGTTCGATATAGTCGCATTCTAACACCGTACCCTCAGAGAAAGAATAGGGAACGCCGTCGACACGGATGGTCATATTACGGTCGAGGACGCGCGGCACACGTTCAGCATAGCCCTTGGCCACCAGTCGCTCCGGTTCGATACCACGGGAAATGAGGTAGTCGACCACTGACTGGGCACGGCGTTGCGACAGCGTATCGTTGGTCAGACCCAAAAATGGACGGCAGTCCGTATGGGCACGGAGTTCAATTACTACGTTGGGGTTGTTCACCATCACCAGATAGAGGTCCATCAGCGAATCCATAAATTCTTCTTTCAAGTCCCACTTGGCCAAATCGTAGCGGATCTCTGGCAGGACCACCGGCTGTTTGGGCACCGGCTCAATACGGAAATCATGGACGATATCCTTGTCTGTTGTGTAGCCGCAAGTGCTCTCCGAACCCTCGATAGAGAAGTAGTCGACCTTCGAGACATACATTTTGTAGACCACATTGCGCTTGATTTGATCAACACCGAAACGGTAGAAACCCTGCTTGTTGGTATAAGTCTCCGATTCACTGCCGTCAGAACCCACAATACGCACCTTGGCTTTTTCCACCAACTGCATCGATTTCTCGTCACGGATGGTACCTTCGATACTGTAAAGCAGCGGAGGCAGTTCAAAGTAGAACAGGTCGTCGTTGATCGGCGCAACTTTCTTGCCTTTCTTGTCGGTTTTCTTGTTATGGGGATCGTCGAAAGGACGGTTGGAGGAGAAGAAACCGCGCTCCAGCATATAGTGGTTGTCGCCGGGATAGTAAACGATACTCATCTCATCGTAAGACGAGTTGATGGGGATGCCCAAGTTCTCCGGTGTAGACCACTTGCGACCCGATTTCTCGGAACGGAAGAGGTCCAAACCGCCAACGCCCGGCAGACCGTTGGATGAGAAATAGAGCGTGGAGTCGTCACGTAGTGTGGGGAAGACCTCGCGTCCAGCGCTGTTGACCGCACCTCCCAAGTTGACCGGGGTGCCGAAATCGTCATCAACTGACCGGCGAGTCACCATCCAAAGGTCGTAGTCGCCATAGCCGTTGGGCATGTTCGACGAGAAATACATGGTCAACTGGTCATGCGACAACGTCGGGTAGAGGTAGTTGTAAGCGGTGTCGCCCAGATTGATGCGGATTGGTTCTGACCATTCGCCATTCATCTCGGCGTCATCGTTTTTCTTGCCTTTCTTGCCTTTGGGCACATCCCCGGAAGAAGAACCTTTCTTGGAATAGTAAACAAAACAACCTCTGTCCTCATGCTCCATCTGGTCGCAACGCGAGAAGTAGATGGTGTTGCCGTCGGGCGAGAACCAAGCCTCACCTTCGTTGACTTCGGTATTGATTTTGCCACTCTTGTCCAGAAGTTCCACATCGTTTGTCCAGTTACCCTTGCGGTCCTGGAAGACATAGAAGAACTCGGAGAAAGCCTGACCCGTCCAAGCATCGTGCTTGTCGTTGCCGTCCGTGAAGCGAGAAGAGGTGAAGACCAGTTTGGTGGTATCGTCACCGATGAAACGGGGAGCCCAGTCGTTATAATCCGTAGACCATTTCTCAAGTTTTTTGATGGTGTGGCGTGTGCGGTTCATGAAGAGTTGGTTGACATAGATAATCGAAGCCTTACGCTGCTGTGCCAGCTTGTCGTCAGGCACCAACTCCAGGTATTTGGCATAGTAATCGTCCGCCTCGTCGAATTTGTTCTCAAAGCGGTACATCTCCGCCATGTAGTAATAAAGTTTCGGCTCGGTAGTGTAGTATTTCTGGTTAATCAGTCGTTTATAGATACGCTCTGCCTTGGGGAAATTGTTCATCAGACGGTAACATTCACCCATCTGGAAATAACAACGGTTCTTTTCCGCCTTGTTGGAGGAAATTTTGTTGTAAGCTTCCTCGTATTTTTCCAAAGCAGCGATGAACTGCTTCTGGTTAAAGAGGTCATCCGCTTTCTGAGCCAAACTTTTGGTCTGAGAGAAGGCCGTTGTTGCGAAAAAAAGTGAAACTGCAAGCAGTAAAAAACTTTTTTTGAATGTTTTCATATATGATACTTTTTCTTATTCCGATATATAACTATATGGATTACATTGCGTTAAAAACACCTTAACAGTCTTTTTAGCGCAATCAATCAATTTGCTAAAATACACATTTTTTTTGAAACTGCATATTTTTTAGCAAAATAAAGCAAAAAAGAGACAAAAAACTACAAGAAAAGTTCAGCGAAAGAGGTTTCGGTTTCGTATAGTTTCAGGGAGTAGAGCCGGACTCCTTCGGGGAATTTCCCTTCCAGCAGACGGGAAAAATAGCACAGCAGATTCTCGCAGGTGGGCTGAAACGACGTGATGACCATCTTGGGTTGGTCGTCCGATTGACCACCGCCATTGAGCAACGACAGATAAGGTGACCCCTCGGGCAAGACCAAGGCATGGTCCAACGGATCGATCACCTGTTGTTCGACAATATGTTTCAACTCGGAAAAATCCAGCACCATGCCGTTTTTTGCCGACTGACGGTCGTCAATCGGCTCTCCCATCACCGTGACGAAGAGCTTGTAGTTGTGTCCATGGATATTGCGGCATTTGCCGTCATAGCCACTCAAGGCATGCGCCATTTGGAATTCGAATTGCTTGGTAAGATGTATCTGCATGGGAAAAAGAATGATATTAAACGTCCAACATGAACCGCTAACTTGCGAAAATATCTTTGGATTTGTCCAGTTTCTCAGACACCAACTTCTTGGTGATACGTATCTTGGTGCCTTTGTGTTCCGGCAACTCGAACATCAGATCGTTCATCACCGCCTCGACAATGGATCGTAGTCCACGTGCACCCAGCTTGTATGCCACTGCCGTGTCTACAATCATCTCCAATGCCCCTTTGTCGAATTCCAATTCCACATTATCCATCTGAAACAGCGCCTTATACTGTTTAACCAACGCATTCTTCGGCTCTGTCAAGATACGTCGTAACGCTTCGCGATCCAGTGGGTTGAGATGGGTGAGTACTGGGAAACGCCCTACCAACTCAGGTATCAGTCCGAACCGCTTCAAGTCCATCGGGAGAATATACCGCAGCATATTGTGCCTGTCTATCTCCTCACGGGTCTTGGTGCCGTTGAATCCCACCACATTAGATTTCATTCGCGAGGCAATATCACGCTCGATGCCGTCGAAAGCGCCTCCCGAGATAAAGAGGATATTGCGTGTATTGACCTGTATCATATGCTGTTCGGGATGCTTGCGTCCCCCTTGGGGCGGCACATTGACCACAGCACCCTCCAAGAGCTTGAGCAATGCCTGCTGCACACCCTCGCCCGACACATCGCGAGTGATAGAAGGATTGTCGCTCTTGCGGGCTATCTTGTCGATCTCGTCGATGAAGACGATACCCCGCTCAGCCGCCGCCACATCGTAGTCAGCCGCCTGCAGCAGACGCACCAGCACATTCTCCACATCGTCGCCCACATAACCCGCCTCGGTCAGCGTCGTCGCATCGGCAATACAGAACGGGACATCAAGCATGCGCGCTATCGTTCTTGCCATCAATGTCTTGCCTGTACCCGTCTCTCCAACCAGGATGATATTCGACTTCTCTATCTCCACATCGTCGGCCTTGAGACCATTCTCAAAATAACGCAAGCGTTTGTAATGGTTGTAGACTGCCACCGCGAGTACCCGCTTGGCTTCTTCCTGCCCGATGACATATTGATCCATCAACGCTTTGATTTCAGCCGGTGTCGGAATCTTCCCGGTACGATGTTTGTGCGGTTTATGTGCTGACAATTCCTCTTTGTCGACAATCATTGCCGCCTGATGAACACAATCCGAGCAGATATAACCGTTCAGTCCGGTGAGCAGCATGGAACACTCCGATGCAGGTCGGCCACAAAAAGAGCAGCAATCTTCGATTTTTTTCTTATTGGACATGAGAGATGGTTAAAAAGTTTTTGGTTCTCGTATATGAAGTTACCGTTGTTTTACAAAATAGTCTTCGTTCGTTCCTGGTCCTGACGCAGGAAGATGAAAAGCAACATCGTGAATGCCATCAGCGACGAACCACCGTAGCTGAAGAAAGGTAGTGGAATTCCGATAACCGGCAGCAGTCCCAAGACCATGCCGATATTGATAAAGACATGGACGAAAAGGATGCTGGCCACTGAATAGCCATAAAAACGCGTAAATCGCGAATACTGACGTTCCGCCAACCGTACCAGCCGCAACAGCAGTGCTATGTATAGTGCTATCACCACTGTGGAACCCATAAAGCCCCACTCCTCTCCTACCGTGCAGAAAATGAAGTCGGTCTCCTGTTCCGGGACGAAATCTGCTTTGGTGATGGTACCGTTCAGGAATCCCTTGCCGGCAATACCACCCGATCCGATAGCGATCTTAGACTGATGCACGTTGTAGCCCGTACTACGCGTATCCTCCGTCTTGCCCAACAGCACATAGATACGGTCACGCTGGTGGGGTTCCAACACTTTTTCAAAGACAAAATCGACCGACATGGTAAACAACGAGCAAGCCAGAAAGAGACCGATAGCCCATACATAGTGTTTCCTTGTGCGTTTGTTCAACCAGACAAAAAGGTAGAAAATCGCAATGGCGGCCATAGATCCAATCACGATAAACTTGTTGACCAGCAACGCTGCCACAAAAAGCACCGCCGCCACAAGTCCCGAAATAAGGATTTTGGGAGACATCCCCTCACGGAAAAGTGGCAGTAGGAAAGCACCGAACACCATTGCAGAACCCGTGTCGTGCTGCAATAGCGTCAGCAATGCAGGAATAAGTACAAACGACCAAGCAATGAGTTTCGTTTTCATCACCTTGTAGTCCGTGTCCGGATAACTCATGTATTTGGACAATGCCAATGCGGTGGCGAATTTGGCAAACTCCGACGGTTGGAATTTGAATGCGCCGAGATCGATCCACGAATGGCCGCCTTTGATGACCTGCGCAATAAACAACGTGACCACAAGCAACACCAGCACCACCATGTAGATAATATATGCCGTGGATGAAAAGACACGCGCCTCGGTCATGGTAATCACCAAAGCAAGAAACAGCGATATGCCGATCCAAATCAGCTGTTTTCCGTGTCGCGTCGAGAAATCAAATACCGCCGCATGCGATTCGTCGTAGCAGGCCGCATAGATATTCAGCCATCCGAAGAAGAGAATGGCAAAATATAACAATAACGTTACCCAGTCTAACTTGTTTTCCATAGCGGTCTACTTCTTTTTCTTTTTATAAACACGTGTCAGCGGCAGTTTCTGGCAAGGATTGGTATCGCGGTACATCCGTTCAAAGTCTTTGCGTGCTACCTCGCCCTTGATGTATTTCTCAATGACAAGACTTGCAATAGGCGCAGCCCATGAACCGCCCGCGCCGGCATTCTCCACATAGACAGCCACAGCGATTTTCGGATTGTCCTTGGGCGCAAAAGCGATAAAGACAGAGTGGTCCTTGCCGATATTCTCTGCCGTACCAGTCTTGCCGCAGACATCGATATCCGGAATATTGGCTTTGTGGGCCGTACCCCCTCCCCCATGGACCACATCATACATGCCGTTGGCAGCAATATCGAAGTACGACGACTTGATGCCCGTCTCATGTCTTTGGTAGAACTCCTCGTTGCGGGTGGAGTCGGGACCATAGTAACGCACCAGGTGCGGGGTATAGAAATAGCCCCTGTTGGCGACAATACACGCCAGATTAGCCATCTGAATCGGGACAACCATCACTTCGCCCTGACCGATACTGTTGGAGTAGATGGTGGAGAAAGCCCACCGTTCTCTTCCGTACCATTTGTTATAATATGCGGTGTCGGGGATATTGCCCGACTTGACATCCGGCAGGTCAATTCCTATCCGTGTCCCAAAACCGAAACGGTTCATATAGTCATGCCACACCATCAGTCCATACTGGCTGTCCTTGTATATGCTTTTGTATTTACCCTGCTGGATGATACGGCGATAGGTGTAATAGAAATAGGGATTGCACGACATCTTGATAGCCTCCTGCACGGAACGGGCACTGGGATGGCCGTGACAGCCAATGACCTTATCACAGACAAACCCCTGTCCTGGAGTGATGACGCCCAGATTGAGTGCCGTCATGGCTTGAGCCACCTTGAAAATGGATCCCGGCGGATACTGGGCTTGGAGCGCCCTATTGAAAAGGGGTTTGCTGATGTCTTGCAGCAATTTCATATAGTTCTCTCCACGTTTGCGTCCCACCAACAGATTGGGATCATAGCAAGGCGCCGATACCAATGCCAGCACCTCGCCTGTCGAAGGTTCTATCGCCACAATACATCCTCGCTTGTTGGCCATCAGTTCCTCTGCATACTCCTGCAATGTGGCATCGATGGTCGTATAGAGGTTACCCCCCTCTTCCGCCATGGTGTCGTTGGCCCCGTTCATATACGGACCGATTTCGCGGTTATGGACATCGACATGCATAATCTTCTTCCCTTTGATGCCACGGAGTATCGGTTCGTACGATTTTTCCAGACCACTCTTACCTATATAGTCACCTTGACGGTAATAGTGGTCCCGCTCAATATCTTTGTCGTTCACCTCGCCCACATAGCCTAACACATGGGCGGCAATAGGCTTGTCATAGACACGGAGCGTACGCTGCTGGACATAGAAGCCATGAAAACGGTAGAGATGATTCTGCCACGATCCATATTCCTCTTTGGAGATTTGCTTGATGAAGATGGAAGCCGAATAGGGGGAATAGCGGCGTGCCTTGTCCATCCTGCTATCAAAATCCTCGCGTGTGATGCCAATAACCCGACAGAAAAGATTCGTGTCCAAATCCTTGACCATACGAGGAATCACCATCAGGTCATAGACAGCCTCATTGTAGACCAGCAAGCCGCCGTTACGGTCGTAGATAAGACCTCGGGCCGGGTACTGTGTGATGATGCGAAGCGCCTGCTGATCAGCCAGATGACGGTAGCTGTCGTTGAAAATCTGCAGGAATGCCAACCGCACAACGAAAATCACCCCCACCAAAATGAAAATGATGCGGAACACCACACTTCTCTCCTTGTATTGATTAGAAGACATAACCCTCCTCCTTTGGATTAGAATCGTTGGTGACAAACACTACTTTCCCTACAGGCTCCCGCATGGCTGAATCGAGTTGATGCAAAGGTTCCGTGATATACGGGATATAATAACGCATGGCCGGCGACATGGACTCATAGTAGTCCATCTGCTCCCGGATATCGCGGCGGAGCTGAAGGACCAACGTCTCGTACGTCTTGACATCACCAGCATGAAGGTAAGCCTGTGCCACGTTGTAGGTTATCTGCAAGTCACACAGACACTGTAGCGGGATGGCATTACACACCGTGTCAAGCAACACTTTGGCTTGCGCGCTTGCACCTTGTGCATTGAGGTTCTCGGCTACCAGTACCGCATCGCGCCAGTACTGGCGCAGGAAACTGCGGCTTGTCTCATCGATATAGATTGCTGTCAGCGGATTCCAATGGAGCCGTTCTGTCATCAGACGGAAAGAAACCGCCGCATCGACACTGTCGGCATCGGCAGCAGCCAACCGATAGGCCATGCCGCAGAGTTGCATCCGGCCGGGAATACGGTTGTTATAACTGTCATACGCATACTGGCTGAAGAAGACCTCGCGTGCCGACCCGTTGTTGTCGACAATCATACGCATCCGGCCGTAGGGGCCCTTCTGCTGCCAACTGTCATCAGGCAACAAATCGCTCCCCTGACGCAGCAACTGTTGCTTTGTCGAAATGCAATAACTGTCACATCCCAGCAACGAAAGGTTGATAACCTGCACATCTGTTCGGACACCTTCCACCTCCTGCAGATACCACAGCGGGAAAGTGTCGTTGTCACCGACAGTAAAAAGCAACGCCCTCTCCGAACAGGAGTTAAGCAGATTGAGCGCCGAATCGCGTGCGATGTAACGACCCGACCGGTCATGATCATCCCAGTTCTGGCAAGCCATCAGCACCGGCGTCAGCAAAAGAACGGCCACGAACAATGGACTAACCACCCGACGGACTTTGGCGCGCTTGTAGCTGTGCGACAGCAACGCGTAGGCTCCCACGCCAATCCAGGCCGCAAAAGCATAGAAAGAGAGCACATAGGCATAGTCGCGCTCCCGCGGTTCATAGAGTGGGTGGTTGAGGTAGACCGACAGCAGGATTCCCGTCATCAGGAACAACGTCATCAGCGACCAGAACCCTTTCTTGTCGCGTTTGGCATGCGCCACGATACCGATGATGCCCAACAACAACGGCAGCAGGAAATAGCGGTTATGCGCTGCATCGGACATGGACGACGGCAGTCGCTGCGACGTACCCAGATACAAACGATCCAACGGCGGGATCCCTGTGATGAACTGCCCACGCTGCAGGTTGCCAAAACCCTGCTGGTCATTGTAACGACCGGAGAAATTCCACATCAAGTAGCGGAAATACATGTAACCCAATTGATAGGAACCAAAAAAGAGCAGATTCTCCCCAAAAGTAGGTTTGTAATACTCTTTGCCATTGACATTGACCATCTTGCCATGACGTCCTATCCAGTCGGTATAGTACTGCTCGGCATGTTCGTGGTGGGCCCACATACGGGGGAAGAACATATCCATCTCTTTGGCATAAACCGCTTTCCCGTTTTCGTATGCCACAACTGGCGAGTTGAAACAGCGGCCGTAAAGCAACGGTGCGTGCTCGTACTGGTCTCGTTCCACATACGCCTTGAACGCCTGCCATGTGCTGGGGTCCCCTTGGTTGATTGGCGGATTGACATGGGCACGGATAGGAAGTATGGCGTAGGGAGTCAGCCCCACGAGAAAGAAAAGAACTGCCACAAGAGCCATCCGGATTGTGGCGGCCACCCTCTTTCGCATCGGATCGAGAGTCTGCTCCTCCCTGGCCACTTTGTTGACCGCACAACGTTTCAAGATATAAACCAGCAGCAACATTGGCACCGTCAACAACGTGAGTTGATGCACGCCCACCGAAAGACCCAGCAGGAATGCAGCCAGCAGCAGCCAGCGCGGCGCATAGCGCCGGTCGTCACATTGCGCCCACCGGACCATACACCACACAACAGCCGCCGAGAAAAGCATCGACAGGCTGTACACCTCGCTCTCCACTGCCGAGAACCATGCTGTGTCGCAGAAGAGATAGCAGGCGCTCCCTATGGCGGCAGCAAACCAGATATGCCAGCGGTGTTCCTCAGCGTTATGCAATCGTTTCAGCAGCCGCACCAATGTCCAGAAAAGGAACATCGCCGTCAAACCGCCCGCCACAGCCGAAAGGGCGTTGCTCCACCATGCCAGTCGCGACACATCGTCACCGGCAAGCAACATGAAACAATGGGACAGCAATTGATAGAGCGGCGCTCCGGGAGGGTGGCCGATTTGGAGCTTGTAGGACGTGGCGATAAATTCGCCGCAGTCCCAGAAACTGACCGTAGGCTCCAGGGTAAGCATGTAGATCAGCGTGCCCGCCACGGCGACGAGCCATCCAAAGACATTGTTCAGTACCCTTGATCTATGCATCCCTGTCCTTTCAAAGAGTTACCAGTTGACCACCGATTTGTTGAAGATATCGTCACAGAGTTCAGAGACAATCTCGCTCACCAGCGAACTCTCAACCGAGGAGAAGTTCAGCTGGGCGTTGTAGTCCCTATAGCGGGTGAACGACTGTTCGAAATTGGCGTCCGGGTCGCAGTTGTTGACAAATTTCACCTTGATGGTGATGGTGAGCCGGTTCATCGACACCTCGTCACTTGACGAAAGCGCAGCGGCACGGGTGGTATAGGCGGTGATTTCGCCCGACACTTCCAGGTCGGCATCGCCGTTGACCACGTTGAGGCTGGTCTGCGAGGCGTACAGGTTGCGGAGGTCATCGGTAAGCTTCTGGCTCAACTGCGGGTTGACCGTAGTGGCGTAGTTGGGGAACGCCGCCACCGAGATGGTCTTGGCGTTGGGCGGAATGGAAGCACCCGTAAAGCTATAGCCCCCCTTGCACGCCGTTGTCAGCAAGACGGCACAGGCCAGCACTGATAGCACCCAGAATCGTATATGTCTGCTTTTCTCAAACATTGTGCGAGTCGTTGTCGATGTGCTTCTCATCCTCCATCTGCCAAAGGAGGTAACCCGCCTGCTGCTCCATATAGGTCAGCACCGCGTGTTTGATGTTGAGGTCGTTGATGGCGCTGATTTCATTGATGATTTCGTCAATTTTCTTTTTGATATTATTGTCCATATACGGCTTAATCGATTGAGGATTACAAAATTCAATACACAAGGAAGCCCCCTGCTCCCTTGTCAACCAAAATGCAAAAATACGCTTTTTTTAGAGAATATAAATATATTTTATCCCCAAAAACAACACAACGCTATTTTACTTTCAGAAAAAGCTTGTTTTTAATTCATGGTTGTTTTATCACTTGCCAAAAGTCTGGTCGATGAGGCTTACGAATTCTTGGAACGGCAAGGTGTCGGACAGTTCGGACATTGCTTCTGCCAGCCCGCGATAATACCACTCGATGTCTTTCTTGCCCTCAGGTGCATGGAAACGGCTCCACAGGCTATCGCCGATGAGACAGTAGTCGTTGGCGATGGCGCGCATATTGGACAATTTGTCACCAAGAGCCACAATCTTGCTGTCGCGGTCGGCGCCAGCAATTTGTTCCATCTGTATTTGCCGTTTCTGCCTCCAGCCAAGCTGTCCAGCGGGCGCTGTTTCATGCTGCACCAACATCGCAACACGGTCGCCAAACTCCTCGCGGATCCGCCCCATGCTTACGTCTGTGTCTTCCACAACGTCGTGCAACACCGCGGCGGCGAGCATCTCCGGATCGTTGGTAACGGTGGCGACAATGGAGGCGGCTTCCAAAGGATGGATGACGTAAGGGAATCCCTTCCCACGACGTTCGGTACCGCTATGGGCGTCGACCGCCAATTTCACAGCACGGTCAAAAATGCCAGTTTCCAATGGGTTGTTCATACTAAATCAGATTGATTTTCTTCGCTTGTTCAAATATACGGGCTGCACGCTGGGTGTTGTAGGCAGTCTCTCCATAGAGTGCGATGAAAAGACGCTCCAGTCCCGCCTGTCCGAATCCCTGCTTGAGAATCTGTACGATGCAGAGGTTCTGCAGCGCAACGGAATAGGCAACGATATCCAGACCCGTACCCGCCAACTGGATGAGCGCCAACTGATAGGCACCGTCACTACAGTCTACACGCATTCGCTCAACATCGCCTATCGTCTTCATTCCCATATGCATCAAAACATTATAGTAAGGCATCATGCTGTCTTCATACATTTCTGCCTGATTGATGGCGGCGATTTTGTTTGCCAGACGTTGGAAAGGCTTGAGTTCACAATAGCTGCGGAAGGTGTCACCGTTGAGATGCACTTCGTCGAAATTGCCGCTGGCCACAAGCGACTGCACATTGCGTCGGTAGTCGGTGATTTCCCTGCGTATACGGCTGAACTGCTCGTCAGCAAGTTCAAGCATACCTGCCAAACGGCTCATATTGCGCTGGTATTCCGCAGGGATTTCGACATCAGTCTTGTATCCCATATCATGCTGCATATTCGCCCACACATGCTGCAGGGTGCTTCGCATCTGTATCTCGAAGCGCACCTGATTCAGTTCGGGAGCGGCAGGGTCGGTACACATCGATTGGGGCAGTCGGCAGATATAATGGAGCGACATATAACCAAAACGGTCGATCTCAAGCATTTTGCGCTTGTCGACAGAATTGGCCCAGTCGATTTCAAACATCTTCTCGACCAAGGCAGAGACGATGTCCACATCGTCACTGAAAAAGGTAATGATTCTGACACCGACAATATCGGTGATGTCGTCAACTGTACGGTATTTGTAACCTTTCAGTTCCAGTTTCCCGGCCAGGCTTTTCTCCGTCTTGATGCGTGCCTCAAGGCCAGCGACAACCACATTGTTTTCTTTGAAACAGGTACGGAGTTTCTCGAGAACGAGGTTTTTGATCTGTTCAAAGAGCGGGAGACGTTCCCGGTATTCGTCGAGAATCATCTCGCAATGCATATCCAGCTTCATACAGGCTTAGATGATGGTTATAATGTTAGAAAAACCTGTGATGTCGAACACCTCTTTGACTTGCGGATTCATATTGCGCATCACCATTTTTCCGCCGTGGCTGAGGACACTTTTCTGCAGCATCAGGAAGAGTCGAAGTCCCTGCGAAGAGGTGTAACTCATGTCAGAGCAGTCAATGTCGATATCAGGCTTGTCGCATTCCATCAACGAAGCGATGTCCTGTTGGAATTGGTCGGCGTTGGTGGTGTCAAGCCGTCCGCTAAGCGTAACGAAGATTTTATTGTCTTGGTTGCTAATTGTAACGTCCATGTCAAACTTTTTTAGTCATTGTTAGAATATTATTTCCGTCCTCATAGCGATAATTGATACTATCCATCATCTTCTTGCAGAGGAAAATACCAAGACCGCCAATTTCGCGGTCTTCAGCGGAGAGGGTGATGTCAGGGTCGTCCATTTCGAGCGGGTTGAAAGGAACTCCTGCATCGCGCAACTCGATGGTTAGGATTAACGAATCGTGGTCGAGATTGGTGCCGACCTCAAGCCAGCCTATGCCGCCGTCGTATGCGTAGCGTACCACATTCTCGACCGCTTCCTCGATGGAGAGACGCAGTTTGAAACGCAACGCGTCATCCTGGGGCATATCAGGCGAAGCCATCAGAAACTCGATGATTTCGCTACTCTTGTCTTTGATTGGATTGAAACGTTTTTTCATCAGTCAACGTTGTTAGATATTTTCTAAGGGTTTATAATCTCACACTCATAATTGTAATATCGTCGTTCTGCGGATTGCCGTCGGAGAAGGTCTTCACTGCACCGTACAGACTCTCAACCACCTGCTGTTCACTCATTGAACCCTCCATCGTCCCGGCCCACTGCAGCAACCGTTCGTTGCCGAAGAGGCTCTTGTCGGCCCGTTCGGCCTCGTTGACGCCGTCGGTATAAGCCACTATACGGGTCCCGGCACAAAGATCGACGCTTTCCGACTGATAGGGGAAATCCTCGAAAAGACCCACCGCCAGATTAGGTTTCGCCTTAAGGAAATAGGGCTTGCCGTCGGGAGGCAGTATCAGTATCGGGTTGTGGCCTGCATTGCAGAACTCCATGTGTCCCGTTTTCAGGTCGATACGACCTACAAAGAGGGTGACAAACATGTTGTTGCTGTTGATGTCATACACACTGCTGTTGACGCGGGCCATAGTCTCGTCCATGGGTAGATTCAAGTTCGACACAAAGCGTAACGCAGCTCTGGTGATAGCCATCATCAGCGATGCCGGCACCCCTTTCCCGCTAACGTCGCCAATAGCAAAATAGAGGTAGTTGTCCTTGTAGACAAAATCATAGAGGTCGCCGCCCACCTCCTTGGCGGGGTTGAGCAAGGCATAAAGCTGCGGCGGGAAATCGGTTCGCAGCATGCCCAACTGTATATTGCGCGCCACACCGAGTTCCGACTCCATACGTTCGTTGGCAGCCGTTGTGGTCTTGAGTTCCTCGATGTAGTCGGCTATCGAATTCTGCATATAGACAAAACTGTCACGCAGGCTCTTCATCTCGTCCTGACTCTTGATTTCCGGCAGCTGGGCGCTGAAATCGCCTTTGGCCATTTTCAGTGTCGATTGTGACAGCTGCGTGATGGGACGTACCAGACGGTAGATGATAATGCGGCACAAAACAAACAGAATAATCAGCCCCAAAAATCCTATAATGAATAGATTGGCCTGCATTTGGGTGGATCGTGCCAACACATCGCGGTACTGGCACACAATGCTCAGCATCCATCCGTTGTGCAACGGACCGTAGACCACAAACGACACCTCGCGGCCCTTTCCTAAGCGGCGTTTTAAACTGTCCTTACCCGATTTCAGTTCTTCTCCCAAAGCGGCTAACTCCTTGTCTTCGGCAAACGACTTGCGGATTTGTTCCAGAAGGGCTGTGTCCTTGATACCGATGACCCCTCCGCCACTGCAGAGTATGGATGTCATTGAATTCTTGTAGGGACGCAGACTTTCCACTTTCTGCTCCATCCATTCAATCGACAAATCGGCCGTGACAATCGTCACCAGATGCCCTTCGTGGAGAATGGGATAGTAGAACGTGATGGCTCGACTGTCGGGATGGCCCATCTGCCTATGGGGGTCGCTCCATACTGGCTTTTCACTCTTTGACAGGCCTGCCACCATCGCATCGATCCATTTTCGTTCCGGTCTGTTGGTGTCGAGGATACCGTTATGTATTTTTCCGTCTTTATCTGAAAAGCAGTAATAGGTCTTATTGCTTTCTTTACCTGGAATAATCACCGAACAGGCATCAATCAACTGAGACTGCTCAACGGTGCGGAGCATCAGCGTCTGAATGGCTTCGTCCGACGGTTTTTTCCCAGTGGTGTACTGGACTGCATGGGCCGCCACGGTACGCGTCACAATTTCCACCTCGCCCAGCGGTCGTTCAATCTCGCTGATGGTACCATGCAGGATATGCTGCGAAGCACGCAGGGCCTCCTCCGCGATGATACGACTCGACACGACACCCACAACGACCAACATCACTACGAGAATAATCGATACGATTCCTATTATGCGCCAACTTAACCGGCGCGAAAAAGACTTTCTTCTCATTTATTGTTAGCTTAATTACACTAAGTATCACTCAAAAAACTCTGCAAATGTACGAAAAAAAACTCATTCAAAAGCGTGCAAGACATCTCGACAGCACTGACCAATCCAATACAACCAATTGTAAAATATTACATATTAATAGAATATATGCCTGAAAAAAATATTATCTTATCTGTTAAAATTATTTTTTGTACCTTTGCATCTTCAAAACTATTAGCAATCAACATCAAAAATATTATGAACTTAGTTGAATACATCGCCGAAAATGCACCCATTACCAACCTGCATGAACTTCCTGGATTGATAGGACTGCAGCATGACAATCCCATAGGTCTGCCTTTATGGCTGCAACTGGCAATCATTTTTGTGCTTGCCGAAGTGATGGCTTTTGTCAACTACCGTGTTCGCTACAAAGGGGATTCGAGTCTCTATCCGCTGCTTTACACCTTGCTGGGTGTCACCTTGCTGGCTTGCGGATATTATTGTTTCCAATGCACTTTCCCCGAATACAAGGTGTGGAACGACCTTGATCCACGACCCTTCATAGGGTGGTTCTGTATGCCCAGTATCGTCGGATGGCCGTTGGCCTTGCTGCTGCTCTTGTTGCTCACACATGTGATTTTCTGCATCATTTCGACTATCATGCAGACGGTGGCGCAACTCAATGTAGAAGCCTCTTTCACCGAGAACAAGCCTTGGAAAGAGTGGAAAGTCGGTGTTTTCATCATGACCGTCGCTGCGTTGCTGACCACTGTGGCGCTCTTTGCCAGCTACACAACATCCTCCTGGTTGCTCATTGTCGGCGAGGTTGTCATCGTGCTCTTTGTGTGCTCTACAAAATTATTGCCGACACGGTGCGCAGCCGCAAGTTCGGCTGGTCGTTGCTGACAGGTCTGGTCTTTTTTGCCGGCATCGAAGTCTGCTATATGCTCACGCTTGAATGTCTGCGTGGATGCGTCATCTTTATCGTTATCCTCTCCGCGCTCCTTTCGCAGGCCAAAGCCCGCAAAAAGAAGGCCTACAAAGAAGACTCCGCTTCCTGAATCACCACCGCGTCGCCGCTCACAAGATAAGAAGCCTGCGTGTGGATGTCGATACAACGGTAGCGTGTGCGACGTTTCTCCATTGATTGGAACAGTATCAGAGGTTTCTCCCTGATGCGGAAGATCGAACCCACGGGGAGCTCCTTCAACAATAACTCCTGCGACACTTTTTCCGGCATATCGAATGCTTTCAACCGACGTTCCAACTCATTCCCGAGGTTGCGGTTGAGCGGAATCTTGCTGGTGTATTGGATCAGCAGCGGACGAACCGCTTCCGGGAAATGCCCCTCACGGCTGTAGGTCATGAGCAGCCGGCGGTAGTGTTCCTGCCACTCGTGACCGTGGGGCTGCACCCCGCGTCCATATTGAAGGTAGGTGTCGAGATGCGCCATTTCGTGGAGCAGCACCAAAAGGAATAAATGGGGCGTAAGGTCTCCGTTAACGCTGATTTCGTGATATTCGTGCCGCGGTTGCGGCATACGGTAGTCACCCAGCTTGGAGTTGCGTTTGCGGGTGATATGGAGGTGTACCGCATGGCTGTTGAGATAGAGGTAGACGGGATTGACAGCACTGGGCGGCAGATAGCGCGACAGGGTTGCCTTATACTGTTCCTCTTTCGTCATAGCTGACAGCAGCCTGCGCTGCACTCGGTTGTTGTGTTACCGTCTGGGAGAAAGTGGGACAGTTGCAATGGCGGCTTTTGCGATTCTTGTGCATGTGGACTCCTTTGCGGCTGCAGGCTGAGAACAGCAACGCAACGCAAAGCAGGAGGAGTAGAGTCTTCAGAATGGGTTTCATACTGCTTATAACGGTTGGAGTCAAAAAAAAGTATTTTTTAGGGAGTCGGCATGTGCTCGATTCTGTCTGTACCAATTGTTTCGCCGCTTTCAGGCGCACCGACATCTATTACTGGCCTACCTATTCTTGAAACTGGTGGCATCCCCATAAGGGCTGGGAAACCTCTATTTGATAATGCAATCGCTCCGATAGTAACGTTGTCGTCTAAAAGGCTGATGGGAAACTCCTGTGCGCGATAGCCGACATAACGTACAGCTAAAATATACTTCCCCTTAGGAACGTTGATAGTGAAATTCCCTTCCCAATCCGTTCTGGCTCCTGCGACAAATTCGCCATCCTTCTTTTTAAGCCCCACAAAGGCAGAAAGTAGCGGATCCATTGTGGCGCTGTCTTTGACACAGCCCTTGAAAATACAGGTATCCGAGGCGGATGGTCGTTCTGAAATGATGTGATGATTGTCCTTTGGTTCGGGCGTTACCGACTGGGCCGACACCGTCAAGGAACCTGCCGTCAAACCCACCGCCATACCGGCTATCATCGCCGCCTTGCCCATCGCGGAACGGCACGAGAGTTCCTGCTCAAGGTACTGCAGCTCCGCCTCACAACGGGGACAGGTGCCATCGCATTCGCCCTTGTAGTTGCATTCGGGTATATCCAAAGGGATATCGTTTTCTCGGGCGATGTCGCGACGAATCGACTTCAGTTGTTCACAGATGTCTTTGCCGTGGTTTTTCATAATGGTTTGTTTAAGGGTTTGAAAGGTTTAACAGTGCGATAATGTTATTTTTGCGTGTCGAAGTCATGTCATATTTTGGCACGACGGACGGTGAAGGCGACGACGAGAGTGGAGAGGAGCGAGACGACCAGGAAAGCGGCGAGGAAATCGATCCAACGCATGGCGACAGGGAAGGCTTCAACCACCGCATTGGCACCCAGTTTGACGATACCGAAATGTTGCTGAAGCAGACAGGTGAAAAAACCCAGCACCAGTCCCGCAACTACACCAACAGCGGCGATAAGGACTCCCTCTGTGAAGAAAACCCTGCGGATGTCGTGCGGTTCCATACCCATGGCCCGCAACGTGGTGATATCCTTCCGTTTGTTGATAATCAGCAGCGAGAGGGAAGCAATAAGATTGAGCGTAGCAATCAACACAATGAGCGAGAGAATCAAGAATACACCCAAGCGCTCGGAACGGAAAATCTTATAGTAAAGCGGCTTTTGGTCCATACGGTCTTTGACGGTGAAATCCTCACCCAGCAGACTAGCAACACGGCGCTTTACGGCATTCAACTGTTTGGGGTTGTCGACCGATAGCGCCAGTGCCGTCACCTCGTCGGTAGCATAGGACATCAGCATCCGGACGAAATCAATATCCGTCACCACATACATGTTGTCAATCTCTTCCTGTATACGGAACGTGCCGGCAGGATAGGCATAGCCATTGTTGAAAGCTTCGTCCATGGAGAGTCCGATGGCCGAACTGCCCCGCTTGGGTATATGAATCGCCAAGGGCGTGTTGGTCATGGAGTTGACTCCCAGCCGTGTCATGATATTCCATCCGAGCAAGAGGTAATAAACCGGTGGTGCCTCTGGATCCGCCAGCTGGTCGGCTTCGCCTTTAAGCAGATACTCCCCTTCGGTGAGCAGTGTGTCAAGTCCGCAGGAGGCGGCATAGTTGCCGTCGACACCACGCAGCTGGACGATACTCTCTGCCTGACGGCGTGTAATCCAGGCATTCTCCTCCACCAGCTGGGAGACACAGCGCACACCTTCCGTCTGCTGCAGTTCATCGTAGGCGATTTCCGAAGTGTGGAAGGTCTTGCCTTGGGCTGGTTCGACCAGCAATTCTGGATCGAAGACATTGAAAAGTGTCTGTGTCAGTTCCCCAATACCGTTATAGACCGACATCACCACAACGAGCGCCAGCGTACTGACAGCAATCCCTACAAGGGACATCCATGAAATCAAGTTAACCACCGTCTTTTCTTTCCTTGAGAAAAGATAGCGTCGGGCGATGAAAGTCTTAAGGTTGAACGGCGTTTTCACGACTTCAGGAGGTTCTCGATATTTTCGATATAGTCAAGTGTGTCGTCGAGATAGAATTCTAGATTGGGGATGATGCGCAGTTGCTTGCCTTCGCGGATGCCCAGTCGGCGACGGATGTCGGCGGCGTGGGTCAAGATGGCGTTGATGACCAACTGGGTGGTGGCCTTGGTACCTTCCGGCGTGTCGGCAGTCACCGGCATGGTGCCCACCGGATAGATGCTTATATAGGCACGGGCAATGGAGAGGTCACTGGTGATGCGGACCTTGGTGACGGTGATAAGGGAATTGCCCAGCACAGGTTTCATCTCTTTCAGAAAGATGTCGCCCAGGTCTTGCTGGATCAGTCGGGATATCTTGTTTTGACGGGTGGTTTCCATAAAAGGGTTGGTTACAACTTACTAATCGTTACTTAGAAACGGAAGCCCAGGCGGATGGGAATAAAGGTAGTTTGCTGGGTGTAGGCAAAAGCCAGTTCCAGGAAGATGCTGAGGTAGTTACGCTCCATATTGCGGTACTCATGGCGGAAGAACCAGTTGAGACCTGTCGATATTTCGAAATAAGGCGTCAAGGTATTGCCATATGGCGAATCGGCCATCATGTAATGGGCACCTGCCCGGGCCCCCACCATAGGCGACCATTCCACGTCGAGCGGACGGTAGTCGAAGTCGACAAATGCCAAGGCACTGTGCCATCCTGTCGAGAAATCGTCCGGTTTCGTCACATAGCCATAACCCAGACCCAATCCGACAAAGAAATTCTGCTTGATATTGACACCATTGATGACATTGACATTGACAATATGGCGAAGGTCGTTGATATAATAACCGTTTTCACCTTCGTGACCCAGATTGGAGACAAAAGGCATATAACCCACCTCGCCCTTGAACATATACTCATAGTCGGAACCCGCTTGCGAAAACTGTGCATTCGCCGGGGAGACAAACAGGAGCGCCAAAAGCGGCAAAAAGAACTTTAGTCTATTCATAATCATCATATTAATAGTAATACTAATGCCTTCACATCAAACAGCAAAGGCATTGCAAAGTTACAAACTATTTATGAAACAGAAAAATAATTTTCAAGGCGCCACTGTCGTGCGAATCATGCGACGGATGAGATAGTTGTATACGAGTAGCAGCAGCACACACAGAATCAATGCAGTAAAGAATATAGGGAGTAATCCTCCCTCAATGGTGAAAAGCGATTCCAGGCGAACGACATACAGTTTGCGAATCCAAAGCGCCACAACGGTCGAAAGCAGCAAGTCGACCACGGTTATCGCACTGACCACACGCTGATAGAAGCGGGCAATTTGGTTGGGTGAATAGCCGATATTGTAGAGATTGACAAAAAGTTCGCGGTTTTTCTGCACAATAAGGTTGAGACTCATGACGATGAATGCCACTGAGAGTACGATGATGATGGCGGCGATGGCAAAAACAAAGAGCAGTGCAAAACGGAAGACGAAAACCATCTTACTGGTCTCCAACTCTGTCTTGTTGATATTGAGTCCGCTGCCTTCGAAATAGGCAGGGATTCGTTCGTCGCTGGCATCGGTAAACTCCACCAGCAGACGACTGCAACGGTCGTTGGAAGCGGTGCCGTATTTCCTGTTGGCCCACATAAGGAAATCTTCCGGCACAAGGATGGAGTTGATTTTGCCCGAGAAGCCGACGATACGGCTGGTGAACATCCGCTGGCGGCCATTGCCCTCGATAAGGATGTTGAAGGAGACCTGCGACAGTGTGTTCTGCGAGATGACCGGCAACGACTGACTTTCGGCGAAACCGAAGTTATAGAGGCTCAGATAATCCTCCGGAATGACGATGGGCAGGAAATCTGAGTTGCTGTCCCATTTCCAAGCGTCGCTTTGCACATCGAGATACTCGTCGGGCACGCTCTCGAAAAAGAGGTCGGTGCTCATGCGATGCCCGTTTCCGAGATTAATGGAGGCACTGACATTGAACGAAGAGCTGGTGAATTTGGAGACTTTCTTGACAAACTCCTGCTGCTGCATACGGTCCAGCTCCCGCTGATCGAAATAGACCCCTTCCTTGTTGGCCGTCTTGAACAGCGTCACATTCTTGGAGACTGTGACCGTGTGCGCCTTAAAGACATCGGTCTGGCTGGTAAGTGCAGGCTTGATGTCGGCATACAACTGGAAAGTAAGCAACACAATTGTCACACCCACCAAGATGGTGAGAGCGTATCCGATGATTTGTGCAGGGACAAGGGTTTTGCGTTGAAGCTTGCGAATCACAGGTTCCATATGGTATCAAAGTGAAAATAGTCGATAGCGTCGAGCGCCGTGACGACAAGACCGGCACCTTGGGCGTCCACCTCGTGACAAACCAAATCGGCCAACGTCTGGGCGTTCTGGCGGTCGATATGGCTGAAAGGCTCGTCGAGGAGGAGAAATTCGAAAGGCTGGCACAAGGCACGTACCGCAGCGACACGCTGCCGTTGACCCAGCGAGAGGGTGCGCACCGGCTGGTCTTTCTTTTCAGCGGGAAGCACCGCCGCCAGCAGGGCCTCCATTTCCGCCTCGCTTTTGAAATGGGTCAGGTTATTTTTCAGCCGCACATTCTCGAGGGCGGTGAGTTCGGAGAAAAGGCACAGGTCCTGAAAGAGATAGCTCAACTTGTCGTGCCGCAGTTGGAACGGGTCGCTGACCGGCATACCGTAGTCGATGGTGCCGTCGAAAGCACGGTTGCAGCCATAGATGAAATTGAGCAACGATGTCTTGCCGTGTCCCGACTTGGCACAGACCATGTACTTCTTCCCTTTCTCGAAAGAGACAGAAGTATGCAAATATATGTCGGAACCGGCTACTTCCGATTCCGACATATACTGCGGTTTGAGATTATGAAGCGTTATCTTCACAGAGTGTCAACATCAAAAAATAACGGTATCCGCACCTTCCTGCTGAATCTCATCTACCTCAGGGAAGGAAGTATCTGCCTTGGGAAGCATATCCGCCAGATTACCCAAATCCATCAAATTCTGATCAATGAAATGAAGCGTATAGAGAAGGCTGTTCTCCTTCTTGTCGGCGAGATAGAAATCCCACTCACCGCTGGTCTTACCGGTAACAAGTGCTTCAGCATAGTCGAAATAGCCACTCAGCAGCTTGACAATACTGGCAGGAATCAATTTCACCACGACCTCAGGATAGCGGTTGATATTGAGGTCAGCATATATGTAGTTGCCTTCCTTGATTTTTTTGGAAATATCTTTCATGCTGTTGCTGTAACCGCCGGCGAGGAACTGCTTGGCAGCTGCCTCTGAGTTGGTTAGATAGAGCACTTTGTCGGTGAGCGCCACATAGACTTCTACGCCCATACCGAAATCAGGCACCATATAGAGACCGTCTTTCTGGGTCAACCCGGCTTCGGCGATGATTTGTTTCAGCGTTGCCGCATCCTTGATATCGGCAGCGATGGCAAGCATCGGCATAACGGAGGTCTCCTTATTGGCGACCCAGTCGAAGATACTGGCCACAATGCTGCCGTTAAAGCACTGGATTACATCTTTGACCGTCTTGTTGCCCACAACTTTCTCATTCAAATCAATGTCATCCTTCATATTTTCGAGCATCTTGACCAACATCTCCATATTGTACGCATAGGAGAAAGCCATATAGCTCTTCTCAGGCATGTACTTCACCAAATCGTCATTGAACTTCTGCATATAAGCTTCTAAGACTTTGGCATCGATACCTTGGGTCTCCCCAACAAAACGCATGACACCCTTGTCGAAAATGAGGTTAAGCGAGACACTGCCTTCTTTAAAGGCATCAATCATTTCCTGAGGCATCCCTGTCTTCGCGAAGAGTTCGTCACCGCCGAACATCTTGGCCATCCTGTAGATTTCGCCAAAATTCACCCACACACTGACTTCACCATGGTTTTTCCAGTATTCCTTGTAATTCTTGTTCTTGGCCAAACTGTACTTCTTCATGACATTCATCTTGAATTCTGGATTGTCAAAATTGAAGCAGACGAGTGCCACATCATTGTTGAAAGCAAGAACCTTTTTCCCTTCAAGGGACACCACTTTATAGTCATCCTCCTTGTCAATGGAAATAGTCGTATTCTCACTCTTGGCATATTCTTCCAAGAATTTCTCAAACTTCGACGCCTTGTGCATCACAAACAACATATTGGCATTGGAAGTGGGCGAAGCATAAACTGCCACTTCACTTTTGAGGTTCAGACCCGTCGATTGAGGATCTTTGATAATGTTGTCGATAAGTTCTGCAAGTTTGGGATTCTCGCTGCGGAGTTCCTGACGAGCGAGTTTCACGAAAGCGATGTTGTCAATGTTGTCCACATCGATACGATCCCAGAGGGTGTTCATGTCGACATTGGCCACAACGAAAGCATCATTGGGAATGTACGATGCCAGATCGGACGATTTGGAGCACGATGTCAGCAACAACATGCCGCACATCATAGTCAGCAGTCCTGAAAGGAATAATTTTTTGAATGATTTCATGGGGTATGTTTTAATGATTAAAGTTTAATGGTTTAAAATTGTTTGACGAGTTATTAGAGAACGTTTTTACGAGGAAAATATTGTAAAAGACATTATTATTTTCCGAACATTACCTTCTCGCTGTTGAACATGCGGGTGAGGCCCCATACCGCGATGCCTGTGTAAACCACGTTCGATGCCAGGCAGATGGCGACATTGGTCCAAACCAGCTTGTGGGCAAAGACGGCTGTCATAACCTCGATGCTGTTATAGAACGGGATAATGTAGGTTGTAAAACTCTCTGGTGTGCCGCTCTGCATAAGCGGTAACAATCCTGCGAGCATAACTACAAGCATAAACGGTGTAATCATGGTGCCAGCGCTTTTCACATCCTTGGCCAGTGCTGACAGCAGGCTTACAGCTGATGCCATAATCAGCACTGATGCAATGATGACAAGGAACAGAGCCGCATAATCGGGGAAGGTGTAGTTGAAGCCCAGGTCGACATCTTCGCCGCTGATCATCTTGGGCAGCGACAGGGCGATACCGATAAAGCTCGATATACCGCTGAGCAACGCGATGCAGCTGAGCGACACAATCTTGCCCAGAGCCAGCTGATTGCGGCGCATCGGCGTCACCAGCAAAGTGGCGATGGTGCCACGCTCCTTCTCGCCCGCAATGGCACTGGGGGCTATGGCCATAGTGCCGCTGAAGAGCATCATTATTATTAGCATAGGCAGTATCTTGCTCCAGATCATAGCGCCAATGGAATCCTCGGTAGCCATATCGAACCGCGCCTCATTGCCTTCATCGGCACGGTTGATGTCGAAGCGGTTGCTCTGCTGATTCTCATAGTCATTCAGGAACATCGTCAGCGTACTGTAGATAAGACTGCTGGCATTGTTGCTCGAGTTGTAGTAAATCTCGACGTTAGGCGCAGGCAAGCCGCTCTGCGGATCATAGACACTCGTCAGCAGTTCAAAGTCCTTCGGGAAACGAACCAGTACGACATTCAAATCCTCGTCTCTGAGCATATCGATGTCCTCTTGTCTGAAAGGCTGTTCCACGATTACCAGCTGGCTGTCGGTGGCTATCTTGGCAGCAAGAAATTCCGGCATATTTTCGACACGCACAGTAACCACGTCGTCACGGCCTTCGGTCACCATCTTGCCGATACCCTCACCCATCAAGCTATAGACCAAATAGATGAGCAAGCCCGGCATTATAACCGCGGTAAACAGTAGCTGACGGTCGCCGAAAAAGCGTGCAAATTCTTTTTTGATGATGGTCAAAGTGTTATTTTTCATACCTCGTCTCCTTTCACTTCCTTAAAGATTTCGAAAAAGCGGTCTTCTATTGTCATCCCGTTGCAGACCTCCTCAAGGGTGCCGCAGGTAATCATCCTTCCGTCGATGATGATGCCCACGCGGTCGCACAAGCGTTCCACCAGACTGAAAATATGAGTGGAAAGAATAATTGTCTTTCCTTCATTGCGCAGTTCCTGCAAGTAGTCGGTCACCGTGCGGGCCGTCAACACGTCGAGACCGTTGGTGGGCTCGTCGAAGATAATCACCTCGGGGTCGTGGACCAGCGAGATGACCAGCGACAGTTTCTGTTTCATACCCGTCGAGAGGCTCTTCACCTTCACCTCGGCGAACTTGTCGATGCCGAAGCGGGCGAACATCTGTTCCTTGCGTGTCTTGACTACCTCTTCCGGCACCTGATGCAGGCGGCTGAAGAAGTCGAACAGGTAGTTCGGCGTAAAGAAATCCTCCAGTTTCAGTTCGCTGGTAAGGAAACCGATTTTGGAACGGACCCCTTCCGGGTCGGAAATGATGCTGCAGCCGTCCAACTCGGCGTCGCCACTGTCGGGGCGAATCAGGGTGGAGAGCATACGCAACGTGGTGGTCTTTCCGGCACCATTGGGGCCCAGCAGACCGAATATCTCACCGCGGTTGGCGGTGAAGCTCAGATTGTCGACGGCCACCTTCTTACGCTGGGTGGTGCGCTCAATCTTCTGTTGTTTTTTGGATAGCGTGAAAGTCTTTGAGATACCCTCTACGCGTAAAATCTCTTCCATTTTATCTTGTCTTTTCTAATAAATCGTTTTAAAAACCTAGAATATTACAGCTGACCATTATTTTTCTTTGTCTCGCGCACATCTTCCACGATAATGATAACGCACCAGATAGCGAGAGTCATCAAAGTAAGTGCCACAAAGATATATTTTAGGGCTTCGTATGTTGTTTTTTCCCATAGCTGAAAACAATAGTCAAATAGCCCGTAAAGTTCGAAGAATAGCGTTATCAGCGGCCACCACACAAGGCGAGTGCGGTTGACATCGACAACGCGTGTGTCTTTCTTCCATTTTATCTTGCCGTCAACCATACGGAAACCCCATTTCTGATTCTTCATATTGGGAAGCCACGTGAAGAACATGCCGCCGGCAAGGACGGTCAAAGCATAAAACAGATAGCCAACAAAAAAACCTTTCCCCTGCGTAGGTATCTGCATCGACATCAACGTGATGCCTGCTATGGCGGCCATAATTGCCAGCGCGCCGCCTATCAACGCGACAGTCTTTTTACTTTCCAGTGTCATACGTTTGATCCTTCCTTCATTGGTTGTCCTCCATCCTCTGTTTTTTTAACGCTCTCCGCGGGCACGCGGTTTTTCGGGTGGCGCTTGGCTTTCTTCAGCGCCTCGGACAAAATCCACTCTATCTGACCGTTGGTGCTGCGGAATTCGTCCGCAGCCCAACGCTCGATAGCATCGTAGACATCGCTGTCAACCCGAAGTGCAAAAGATTTTTTCATAGAAGTTGGTTTTTACTAGTCTAACTAGTCAGACTAGTATTAATAGATTGAACCAGTATTGATCACCGGACTGGCGCTTTCATCGGCGCAGAGAACTACAAGAAGGTTGCTTACCATGGTGGCTTTCTTTTCTTCGTCGAGCTGCACTACTTCGCGTTCGCTCAGCTTGTTCAAAGCCAGCTCGACCATCGAGACGGCACCTTCCACAATCTTTTCACGCGCCGAGATGATGGCATCGGCTTGCTGGCGACGCAGCATCACGCTGGCAATCTCGGCAGCATAGGCCAAGTAGTTGATACGGGCCTCGATGACCTCGATGCCGGCGATGGAGAGACGGCTGCGGAGCTCCTCCTCCAATTGCGTATTGATTTCCTCGGCACCGCTGCGCAAGGTAATCTCGCTGCTGCTATGGTCCATATTATCGTAAGCATAGTGACCTGCCACCTTGCGCAGGGCGGCATCACTCTGCACATGCACAAAACTGTCGTAGCCCTTCAACGTCTGCTGGGCCTGCTGTTGCTGTTCGCCATGCTGCGCTGTCGAAGAAAGCGTGTCGACATCGATGTCGAACACCGCCTTGTAGGTGTCGGCAATCTTCCACACCAGCACCAGACCAATCATGATAGGGTTACCGTTCTTGTCGTTCACCTTGATAGGCGGCACATCCATGTTGCGTGCACGCAACGAGATGCGGCGCTTCGCATAAAACGGATTGACCCAGAAGAAACCGTTCTGCCGCACCGTTCCACTGTAACGACCAAAGAAAGTCAACACCCGCGACTGGTTGGGCTGGATGATCATGAAACCGATACAGTGCAGGATATAAATAAAAGTAAAAAGGCATCCTGAAAGAATCGGCAACAGTACCAATGCCGTCGGCTCTCCGTCAGCCAGGTTGACCATACCGTCAAGGGAGGCGAGTTTTATCACCAGCAGAATAAAACCCACCAGCATCGCCAGATTGAGAAACAGATGCAAAAAACCATTGTTTTTGCCACTCAGTTGTTTGTTAAACTCTTTTGTTTCCATTTGTATTTTGCTTTTAATAACTTGTTAATAATGAATTTACATTGATAATTTGTTTTGATATCATTTTAATATCATAATGCAAAAGTACAAACATTTTTGAATCCACCAAAAAAAAATTTACTTTTTTTGAATTTTTTGGGTAACGATCAAGAAACAGTTTCCGAAAAGAGCAATAAAAAAGGGCTTCAAATGAAGCCCTTTACGTGGAGTATATCGGAATCGAACCGATTACCTTTTGACTGCCAGTCAAACGCTCTAGCCAAGTGAGCTAATACCCCTTTTTTGTGACTGCAAAAGTACAACTTTTTTTTTATCTGCCAAAAATATTTTTTATTTTTCTGAATTTCAATATGATATTTTTATACATCCGGTAAAAGGGGAAGGGAAAAACATGTTGAATCCTGGAAAAACGCTCATGGATTATTCCTTTTCAAACATCCCAATTAAAACCAGAGAAACCATTACCGGAGGAGTCTCCGTTACCGATGCCGTTTGCATCCTCATCCGTATCAATCCTTTCCTGTCCTGTCGCATAAGCCTGTTCGGCAGAAAGTTCCTGCATGTGATGCAACTTACGCATACAGAACTTCCACATGCGGATGTCGAAATAGATGAACAACGGGAAAAGGATTGCCGAAAGCCAAGACCCCTCTTCTCCCATGGCTTCAGGAATCATCAGCAGTGCATCAAAGGTACCATGGAGCAACATCGGATAGAAAAAAGCCTTGAACAAATAGGCACCACGCTTTTCTGGCTGGAATTTCGCCAGCGCCACATAGTATCCCATGGCCACACCGAAAAGGAAATGTCCCGGAACGGAGAGCAGCGCCCGCATAGAGCCTGTCATCAACGCCGAGGAGAACGTGTCCTGACTGAAGACATACAAGACATTCTCCAAACTGGCAAAACCGAGTGAGACAAAGGTGGCATAGACAATACCGTCGAAATATTCATTGAACTCCCTACTTCTCCATACAGCCCACATCAACAAAAAGAGTTTGCATAATTCTTCCGAACTGCCAGCCACAACGTAACCGCTGTAGATGCCACCGAAAAAACCTGGGAGGCCGCCGCCGATTCCCTCATAGAGTGAACTCAAAAATGACTCGAGGAAAATGGCAGGAACCGCCGAAAGGCAACCAAACAGGAATGCTTTGACCAGCATTTTAAGCGGTTCCTTCTCGAATTTGTCTTTGCGGTAAATGAAAACGGCCAGCACGAGGGTCGGAAAAACAGCCAGTGCCAGCATGATAATCGACTCTGTCATGGGCTAAAACATCAACTTTTCCATCTGCAAAAATACATATCTTTCGCGAAATGCAAAAATAAATTTTCACAATCCACAAAACTTCCGTACCTTTGCACAGATTTTTTCAGCTAAAAAAGGGATAACATGTTCGCAAACAAACCCACCGTCGGAATCTTCATTCCATGCTGTGTTGACCAGTACGCCGCCCAAACCGGTTTCTCCATGGTACGCCTGTTAGAACAGATTGGCTTCCAATGTTTCTACCCCGAGGAATTCACCTGCTGCGGTAAAGACCTCTATCATCAAGGCGACCGGGATGGAGCCAAAATGCTCGGTGAAAAAATGATTGCACTCTTCAACGATTGCACCCATATCGTCGCCTGCGGAAGCGGCTGTGTCACCTATATGAAAGTCCATTTCGGACGACTCTTCCACAACACCACGCTCCACAACAACTACCGCCAATTCCTTGACAAGACCTATGACCTCAGTGATTTTCTAGTCAATGTGGCCCACTATGAGCCGACCGGCGTCAGTTTTCCCCACCGTGTAGCCTTCATGGATCACTGCACCACCCTGCGTGACTATGTCTGCACCGCCCATCCCGAACGGAAAGGACTTTATGAAGAACCCCGCCAACTGCTCCGTGCCATCTCCGACCTACAACTGGTGGAGATGCAGCAAAGCGATATCTGCTGTGGCTACGGCGGACAGTTCGCCAACTATTTCACCCCTATTTCCGACAGCCTGGCCAAACGAAAAGTCGACAACGCTATCGCCGCCGGCGCCGAATATATCGTCTCAACCGAGATGAGCTGCCTGATTCATCTCCAATCCTATATCGACAAAGTCGGCTCCCCTCTTATCTGCCGACATCTGGCCGACATTCTGGCTCCCAAACCCAACGACGCCAACTAAATGGGTACGCATCGCTATAACTCCTATGCAGACTATTTCCGGCGTACTTTCGGCCAACGTCTCCAGAAACTCTCTGTCGACGCCGGGTTCAGCTGTCCTAACCGCAGCATCGGCAACCGCAGCGTCGGAGGATGCACTTTCTGCAACAACAACGCCTTCAACCCTTCCTACTGCACACCTCAGAAAAGTATCAGCCAGCAACTTGACGAAGGTATCGAGTTCCACGAGCACCGTTACAGGAAAACAGAACAGTACCTGGCCTACTTCCAAGCCTACTCCAACACCTACGCCCCGATTGAAGTGTTAAAACAACGCTACGAAGAGGCTTTACATCATGAGAAAGTCGCCGGACTCATTATCGGTACACGGCCCGACTGCGTCGACGATGAAAAACTCGATTATATCGCTTCCCTGTCGCACAACTACTATGTAGCCGTGGAATATGGCGCCGAAAGCAGCTACGACACCACCCTGCAGAAAATCAACCGCGGACACGATTTCGCAGCCACCCGCCAAGCCATTCAGAAAACCGCCGACCGCGGCATCCCCTGCGGCATCCATCTCATTCTGGGTCTGCCCGGCGAAAACCGCGATATGATACTCCATGAGGCGGATATCGTCAACAGCCTCCCCATCAACACGTTGAAACTTCACCAACTGCAAATTCTGAAAGGGTCGCAGATGGAACAGCAATATACAGGAACGGAGCCCATCGCCACTGGCTACGAGATTATCCATTTCCAATTGAATGACTATATCGGTCTGGTCTGCGATTTCCTTGAACGATTGCGGCCCGACATCATGATGGAACGCTTCGCCGGCGAGGTACCGCCCCGCTTCCAAGCGATGCCTGAACGCAGTTGGCGGAGACCCGACGGACGACTGATACGCAACGAAGAGATACCCCTCCTTGTCGATGCCGAACTGACTCGCCGCAACAGTCAACAAGGTGCCCGATACCAAACCATAGAAAAGAGATGAAAAAACAACGCAATATCTGGATTGTCTCGCTGCTGCTATTGCTTGTTGTGCTGGTGGCCATGGTGCTTTGCACCGGGGTCGGCGTGGTACATTTCGACCGAGACAGTCTTCTCCACTCACCCATTTTCTGGGATCTGCGCCTGCCGCGTATCATCCTCAGCGTCCTCGTCGGTGCAGTGCTCTCCGTCTGCGGCGGTGTCTACCAGTCTGTCTTCCGCAATCCGCTGACCGACCCCTATGTACTGGGTATCTCCTCAGGAGCTTCGCTCGGTGCCGCCATCGCCATCCTTTTGGGATGGGAGTCCTATCTCTGGGGAGTTGGCGGCATGGCCCTGTGTACCGCCTTGCTCACCATCTTGCTTATCTTCAAAATATCATCGCTGGGAAACAGGATGCACACCACCACACTCCTCCTCACAGGCGTCTGCCTCACTTTCCTTATCACGGCCGTCATCTCGCTTCTTATGGCACTCCGGCAGGACAAAATGGAAAGCATTATTTTCTGGACCATGGGGAGCTTCGCATCGGCATCGTGGTTTGACGTGTGGATACTCATTCCTGTCGCCGTAGTGGGCATCTTTGTGGTGCTCTACTACCGCAAAGACCTCAACCTGTTGCTTGCCGGCAGCGAGACGGCACAAAGTCTCGGAGTGGAAGTGGAGAAAGTACGACGCCGTCTCCTTTTCTTCACCACCCTCATGGTCGCCTTCGCCGTCTCCACCTGCGGGGTCATCGGCTTTGTGGGACTTGTTGTCCCCCACTGTGTGCGCCTGGTCTGTGGTTCCGACAACCGCCGCATCATCCCCTACTCCATCTTCGTCGGTGCATTGTTCCTACTGCTCTGCGACACGATGGCACGCACACTCATCCCTCCCAATGAACTGCCGGTGGGAAGCATCACTTCCCTAATCGGCGCTCCCATGTTCATTTACCTGCTCTACAAATCCAAACGTAAAATCTGACACCATGATTGAAGTCCGCAATCTGACATACAGCTATGGGAAGAAAGAAATACTGCACAATATTTCTTTCACTGTCGCCAAGGGCGCCTTCGTCGCTATCATGGGCTCCAACGGGTGCGGCAAGACCACCTTGCTACGCTGCATATCACGCCTGCTGACCCCTCAGTCGGGACAAGTACTTATCGGCGACACACCAGCGTCCGACTATTCCGTGCGACAACTGGCCCAACAGATAGCCATGGTGCAGCAGCACCCTCATACCGACATCGAATTCTCCGCTTTCGAGACCGTCCTCATGGGACGCAACCCCTACCAACGCCACCTGCAGAATGAGTCACAAAAAGATTGGGATATTGTGGAGCAGTGCATGCGACAGACCAATACCTGGCATCTGCGTCTCTCACTTCCCAGCCAGATGAGCGGCGGGGAGCTGCAACGTGTCATGATAGCACGCGCTTTGGCCCAGCAGACCCCCATACTGCTGCTTGACGAACCTACTTCCAACCTCGATATCGCCCATCAGTTTGAAATCATGGAACTCCTCCGTGACATCAATCAGCACGAGCACAAAACCATCCTCATCGTGGTCCACGACTTGAACCTTGCGTTGCGCTACTGCCCCGACGCATTGCTGCTCCACAACCACGGACTGCTCTTCCAAGGCCACACCGACGAGGCACTCAACAGCGAACGCATCGCCACTGTTTTCGGGGTGAAAGCTTCCATTCAAGACGGATATATCCGTTTCAAATAGTTTAATGCCCATACAACAACCAAAAAACAATTCCAAAAAAATTACTATATTTGAAAAAACATCATTCCGTCAGAAATAACACTATTTTGTTCATCAACAGATAGTTTTTACATCTTTTAACATTCTCCTGAACTGAAAAAAAACAATTTTTATCCGAAATAAAAACCCTATTGAGCATATGAATATCCTGCTTCTTGGTTCGGGCGGACGCGAACACGCCATTGCAGTGAAAATCGCACAAAGCACCCAATGTGACCAATTGTTTATTGCACCCGGAAACGCCGGGACTGCCGCCTGTGGCACCAATATCAATTTGAAAATCGACGACTTCAGTGCCATTGCCAAATTCGTACTGACCAACGACATTCGCATGGTTGTTGTCGGACCCGAAGCACCTCTCGTTGCCGGTATCGCCGACTACTTCGCTGCCGACAGCCGCCTCAAAGAGGTGATGTTCATCGGGCCCTCCGCCCACGGAGCACGACTTGAAGGCAGCAAAGACTTCGCCAAACAGTTCATGCAACGCCATAATATCCCCACTGCTGCCTACCGCACCTTCACTGCCGAGACACTCGACGAGGGCTGTCGTTTCCTCACCACACTGCAGGCGCCTTATGTTCTCAAGGCCGACGGACTGGCTGCCGGAAAAGGCGTGCTTATCATCGACGATCTGGCTGAAGCCCAACACCAGCTGCAGCTAATGCTCGTCGAAAACAAATTCGGCGAGGCCTCACGAAGCGTCGTCATCGAACAGTTCCTCTCTGGAATCGAACTCTCCGTTTTCGTGCTTACTGACGGCAAGCATTACAAGATACTACCCACCGCAAAAGACTACAAACGCATCGGTGAAGGCGACACAGGCCTTAACACCGGCGGCATGGGATCCATCAGTCCTGTTCCTTTCGCCGACAAAGACTTCATGCACAAAGTGGAACACCGAATCGTGATGCCCACCATCAAGGGTCTGCAGAAAGAACAAATCAATTATAAAGGATTCAACTTTATCGGCTTGATGGCTGTTACCAACGACAAAGGCGAACGCGACCCATACGTCATCGAGTACAACGTCCGCATGGGCGATCCCGAGACAGAGTCTGTCTTCCCGCGCATCAAGAGCGATATTGTCGAACTCTTTGAAGCCACTGCAAAAGAGAAACTCAACCTCGCCAGCCTCCATGTAGACGAGCGCACGGCAGCTTGCGTGGTCCTCACCGCTCAAGGTTATCCTGAAAGCTATAAAAAAGGCGATGTCATCAGTGGCCTTGACGAAGTGAGCGGAGTGACTGTATTCCATGCAGGCACCAAATTCGACGACAAAGACCGTCTCCTCACCAATGGTGGCCGCGTGCTCTGCGTCACGGCCCTCAGCGACACCCTCCCCAGCGCCATTCTCAAAAGCATCCAGAATGCCGAACTTATCAAATGGAAAGGGCGCTATTATCGCCACGATATCGGACAGGACCTTCTAAAACTCCTGTGCAAATAACGCATTACGAAAGATATTTTCAACAGGAAGATTAACCCATCCCTTTCAATTCCTCCAAGGCGCGACAGAGTTGGTCGGGACAGGAGGTGGGCTTGTCGCCGCAGCAGATGCCATTGAGTTTGTCGATGACATCGTCTATCTTCTGACCTGTCACCAGACGGCAGATGCCTTGCAGGTTGCCATTGCAGCCCCCAAGGAACGAGACCTGCTGGATAATGTCGTTTTCGTCGGCCGTCACATCGATGAGCAACGAGCAGGTGCCTTGCGTTGGGTATTGTATGTGTTTCATAGGTTTTGAGTGTGGTGTGCCGTCGGATCAGCCGACAGTGTGTTATTGAGTGACTATTTAAGTGCTTCGATGATTTGCCAATCGGCCGGAAGCCACTGAACAGTGTCGAGCTCGTCCTTTGCGAGCCATTGGGCGGCTTCGTGCTCGTTGAGGTGGAAGGCATCGGTGAGCAGCGAACAGCGATAACAGTGCATGGTAAGATGAAATTTCGGATAGTCGTAATCCACGGTGCAGAAGAACGCATCGACGGAGATATCCGTCGACAGTTCCTCCTGGATTTCCCGTCGCAGGGCCTCCTCGGGCGTCTCACCCGCCTCCATCTTGCCACCAGGGAATTCCCACCAATCCTTCCACTCGCCGTATCCCCGCTGTGTGGCGAAGATGCGACCCTCTCGGCAGATGATGGCGGCTACGACTTCGATGGTTTTCATTTTTGTCCAAATTGCAGAATATCGGCAGCAGTGCTGATTTTGTACTGAAGAAAAGAGTCTAAGGATGGTATGTCCGTAAGAGACAAAAGGTAAAGACTATCCGGGTCGGATGGAACTCCGCCAACACCAAGAAGAAGGTAAACAGGCATAGCGCGATCTCTAGCGTATTGTTGGAAGAAAATCCGACGATTGGAAGGAAGTATTTCGTTTTCGATATCTTTGGGTAGATGGTTTCGCCATTTGCATTCGATGGCGAAAGGGTGACCATCATATTCAAAGACGAGGTCTGGGCCGCTGTTGTTTTCTGGGTAAACGCCTGGTATTGTTTTGTCACCGCGCCATTCTTTCAATGTGATACTCTTGTTATTAGGCAAGTCGAACAAAGCCACCACATAGTCCTCAAATTCACGGCCTTTCAGAACTTCGTCGTTCATAGTCATCGCTTTGATGCGAGTGTATATGGTACTATAAGGTCGACCTATTGCTTTGTGGATGGCATGGATGCCCATGTCTTCATAAAACATGCGTAACAACCGTTTGTCCTCGGCAACCGTCCAACGAAATGACTTGGTTTCTGCTTCAGCAACTAGCAGCTGTTTGTCGTCAACCAGATAGGTTGTCTCCTTATTGTCACCAAGAAGAAGGACAATTGTCCCTTTAGGGTTGACAAATCCACATACAGTGTGCTGCACCTGATTCATTATGTATTGGTTGCGCAGAAATGGTGTAGTGCCGCGTCCATCTGACTTCTCACGCTTCAACACCATAATCAGCAGACGGTTTTCATCAAGAGCCCGCTCAATCTGCACATTGTACTTGTCACGGAAGCCATCCATCACAACAAGCACTGTAGGGATGCGGTTCACAAGTAATGCCTTGACAACCTCGGCTTCCAACTCAGATGAGTTGAAACAAACGGCAGTATCCCTGTCTGTCAAGGAATCCACCCATCGGAACACCCTTTCATAAGTGGAAAACGGTGCCATTTTCGAAGTCAGAAACAGTGTTTTCTCACGTTCCCACAGCGATGTGTTCCCGATGGTCTGGATAATACGCATAACTTGTTGGATATTCTGCAATAATAACGATTCCACAGGTGTAATATTGTGTGGCATATCGGCAATAATTACCACTAGGATGCGTTATTATGATATGCAGAAAACATTGATGCTTTGCGCAGTGCTGATTGCCCTAACCACCGCATCAGCACAGAACAATCGGTTAGAACCTTTACACGGTATTCCCTCGGCACATATTGCCTGGTATACTGAAATGCCCACAAAAGAGCCCGTCCTATTTTCGATGCTTCTCCGTACGGGGTGGACGAATCAGCCGCTGTGGATTTATGCGACCGATTCGACGGAACTTATCATGAAAGCACGATGGGAGCCGCTAATGGACACAAATATTCATCGTTTAAAAATTGAGAAGGCCGACATGGACTCGCTTCTTTCAATGATACACTGGGCAGTGGCAACATCTTCGTTTTTCGATGTAGAGGACTATTGCATGATGCCTGACACACTATGGGCAGGAACCTGTAACGATTGCGGGACAATGGTGCTCCAATACAAATGGCGATGGGCATTAAGCGAAGATCTTATACCTGTCCGAAAAACCAACGTGGGAACTCTCTATATTATTTTTGAAAACATTCGCAAATCAATACTTGAAAACAATATAGAGATGTTCAGGGCCGAACTTCCTTATATTTACAAATTGGCAACAATATTCAGGAGCTATTATCCTAAGACAAAACTTCAGGTGATATGGTGGTAAAACTGAAAGCCGAGACCATCTTACAAGGGTCTCAGCTTTCAGTTTAAACGCCTGTATAGATTAGCAGTCTTTACGGGTTTATTGTTTGACCTTGATATAAACACCATCCAAGGAGGCTCCATAGCCGAAACAGCCAAGGGTATTCTCACCGCTGATAGACTTAATTACCAGAAAGTATTTGTAGAAATGGGCCGAGAAACCGTATCCGCACTCGTTTGCGTTATAGTAATAGAAATAATTGTACGGATATGATGAAAAATCAGCCGGGCGATTCGGATAACTCTCCACTTCGGCAATATTGTGGGTCACGTTGCTTATCTCGAAATGCACTTTATATTTTCCCGCTCCGCGGAAGGTGGCAACACCTCCCATCATTGACTGGTAAGAGTCGCTCCATTCCTGGAAGGCATATTTACGTCCTATATGTTGTGGATCTTCTAATTCAAGATATTTTGTGGCACTTGTTGTTGTGCTGGTACATATCATGTTATTCATATTAAACGTCTTTCCTGTCTTTGGATTGGTCCAGGTGCCAGAGAGTGTTGTCCTGCCCGACTCGTATCTAACACGAAAACTCATATAACCTGTAATGGTACCGTCTTTCAAATACTCGTTGAGATAATAAACGCCTCCCGTCTTGGACCCCACAAGCATAATAGGGGCGGGATTGCTGGCATTCTTGTAATAGATATATCCAGCGGCAATCATGTTATTATCGACACAAAAAGCTATCTCTATGGGAACTTTGTCGCCAAGCTTACCCTGAAATTCGTACTGTTCGACAATGGAGGCCCGTGCAGTCTGTGACATAGAGAACAGACAAACCACAATAAAAAATACTACCTTTTTCATTTGCATTAGGGTGGGTTCTTTTTTTACTATCAGCCGTCACAATAGGCAGAACCCCTTTACTTATCAGACAGCTGTTGTTGGATGGATTGATATTTACCTGTTGGATAGTCCTCTACAGGAAATGTTTTCTCGCTTAAGAACTACTTTCATTTTGCAAATGCAAAGATACAATTATTTTTCCATCCGTCAACGATTACACTGCAATTAAATTTCAGATACAGGTGTATATGACTGGAATCATATATGTTATACGCAGGTGATATCTGACGGTGTACTTCCGGTGATGCCGTTGTGTCTCGACATAGTGATTGAACACATCTCCAGCGCTCTGCAAGAACAATATCTTTGGGTGTCTATTTTCACTATTTGCAATAGAACAGAAACAATAGTTTCTGCTGGACAGCGTTACTTTGGTGAAAAATATCGATTACTGAAGTGGAAATAATCCCTACCCTATGACAAAATACAAATCCGCCATCATCCTGTTCTCGGTTTTTGAAGCCATCGCTGTAGCTTTGTGGTTGTCCACAGGCAATCTGTTCTTCCTGCTCAACTTCTCCTATATCGGTTTCAGTTTGGGCATAGGCTTGGCCCTGATGGCGGCGGGATGGAAATATGCACGCGAGTTCGTGCAGTTCTGCGTCGGTTCCTATATGCTTGTGTTCCTAGGTCTGATATGCCGCGAGAATATGCAGATGGAAGGTTTCTGGTACTACCTCTTCTCGGGGGTGGTGGGTGCCGGCGTGCTGCATTACGCCATCGCCAAAATTTTCGGCCCGCTGCTCTTCGGACGCGGATGGTGCGGCTATGCCTGCTGGACGGCCATGATTCTCGACCTGCTGCCGCACAAGAAGCCTGCCGGACCAAGGAGACGCCTCGGCTTCATCCGTTACATCATGTTCGCCCTTTCGCTCGGAACGGTTATACTCCTCATCGCCCTAGGAAAGGCCAACAAGACCACGATGTTCTACCTTTTCGTAGCCGGCAACGTGTTGTATTATGCAGTCGGCATCATCCTAGCCCTGGTGCTGAAGGACAACCGCGCCTTCTGCAAATACATCTGCCCCGTCACGGTCTTCCTGAAGCCGATGAGCTATTATTCGCTGTTGCGCGTGCGCTGCGACGAGAGCAAGTGCATCCATTGTAACAGATGCCTTGAGGTCTGCCCGATGGACGTCGAGGTGAACCGCGACGCCCGCAACCGCAAGAACGCCACCGAGTGCATCCTCTGCCAGAAATGCAAGAAAATTTGCCCCGTCAAAGCGCTGAAATAATTATAGCTATCACCACTCTGCGAGCCGAGATGATGCCCTTGCCCGAAGATGAGACCACACCGCCAAGGACGAAGATGAATTTTGTTTTCTTAAAAAGGTTTTATAGCCTAAGATTAAAGGTTTAAAGATTGGGGTTCCAATCCTCAATGCGAGAAGAGAATCTCTCTGTATTTCGGCAGGGGCCACAGCTCGTCGTCGACGATCAGCTCCAGTTTGTCGACGTGATAGCGTATCGTGTCGAAATAGGGCAGCACAGTGTCGTGATAGGCAATGGCGCGTTGACGCTCGCTGGCTATGTGGTTGGCCTGCTTGCGCGCTTCCACCATATTGTCCACATTTAGCTTGATGGTCGAGATATGTTCCGATAGCTCTTCAATCAGCGAGTCATCGTGTGCCGAAAGGGTCCGGGCCTTCTCGCTGTCGTAAACTTGTCGCATTTTGTACACGTTGTCCAGCAACGTCGACTGATAGCGTGTAGCCACGGGGATGATGTGGTTGAGGACTATGTCACCCAGCACGCGCGCTTCAATCTGAACCTTCTTGATGTAGGTGTCCCACTTCACCTCATTGCGGGCGGCCAGCTCTGTCCGGTTCATCACACCTGTGTCTTCGAACATCTGAACCGACGAGGGCGAGGTATAGGCATCGTAAATCAGCGGTACGCTGCTTTCGCAGTCCAATCCGCGTCGCCCAGCTTCCTCGCGCCATTCGTCGCTGTAGCCGTTGCCGTCGAAACGGATGGCTTTCGACTCGCGAATGTACTGACGCAAAAGCTCGAAGATGGCGTGTTCTTTCTGCTCGCCGGCGGCCATACGCTCATCCACCGATTGGCGGAACTCACGCAGCTGCGAGGCAACAGCGGTGTTGAGTGCTATCATTGCGCAGCCGCAGTTGGCCGAAGAACCCACGGCACGGAACTCGAAGCGGTTGCCGGTGAAGGCAAAGGGCGATGTGCGGTTGCGGTCAGTGTTGTCGACCAGCACCTCTGGAATATGCGCCACACCGAGTTGCATACGGCGTTTTTCGTCGAGGACGATGGCCTGCTCCTTGTCGGCTTGTTCCAACTGGTCCAGCACCGCCGAAAGTTGGCTGCCGAGGAAGACGCTGATGATGGAGGGCGGCGCCTCGTTGGCACCAAGACGATGGGCATTGGTGGCGGTCATAATCGAGGCCTTGAGAAGGGCGTTGTGCTTCTTCACAGCCATCATCACGTTGACCAGGAAGGTGATGAAACGGAGATTCTCCTCGGGTGTCTTGCCCGGGGTGAGCAGGCCTATGCCGGTGTCTGTGCCAAGCGACCAGTTGTTGTGCTTGCCCGAACCGTTGACACCCGCAAAGGGCTTCTCGTGCAGCAACACCTTGAACCCATGGCGGCTGGCCACTTTGTGCATCAACGACATAAGTATCAGGTTCTGGTCGACGGCCAGATTAGTCTCATTGTATATGGGAGCCAGTTCAAACTGATTGGGTGCCACCTCGTTGTGGCGTGTCTTGCAGGGGATTGCATATTTGTATGCCTCGAATTCCAGCTCTTTCATAAACGACTGCACACGGGCAGGGATGGCTCCAAAGTAGTGGTCTTCAAGCTGCTGGTTCTTGGCCGACTCGTGGCCCAGCAGGGTGCGCCCCGTCAGCAACAGGTCGGGACGGGCGGAATAGATGGACTCGTCGACGAGAAAATACTCCTGCTCCCAGCCCAGATAGGAATAGACCTTGCTTACAGCAGGGTCAAAGAGTTGGCACACCGCCGTGGCAGCACAGTCAACGGCGTGCAACGCCTTGAGCAGCGGAGTCTTATAGTCAAGAGCTTCGCCCGTGTAGGAGACAAACACCGTGGGGATGCAGAGGGTGTCGTCCACAATGAAAGCGGGAGACGAAGTGTCCCAGGCGGTATAGCCGCGCGCCTCGAAGGTGTTGCGGATGCCTCCGTTTGGGAAGCTCGAGCCGTCGGCCTCCTGCTGTGCCAGCAGCTTGCCCGAAAACTCCTCGATAACGTCGCTTCCCGGCTGTCCCTCATACTCGATAAACGCATCGTGTTTCTCGGCAGTGCCTTCCGTGAGCGGCTGAAACCAGTGGGTATAGTGCGTCGCACCCATATCCAGCGCCCAATTCTTCATACCGACAGCCACATTGTTGGCAATCTCGCGGTTGAACGGTGCACCGTTGTCAAGCACATTACAGAATGCCCTGAAAGTCTCTGCCGACAGATAGCGCGCCATCTGCTTCCGTCCGAAAACAAGGCGCCCGTAATAATCGGAAACCATACCCGCAGGGGGCTGGACGGCAACAGCCTTTTTGGCAAAAGCCTCCTGCAAAACTTTGAATCTAAGATTACTCATAATATTATGATGATTGTATGTTGATGTTTATATTCGCATCACATAAAAATATTACAACAACGAACTTCCGTTTTTATTGCCCATTGAAGTAAAAAAACATCTGTGTAGATTCAACTTACCAGTTGTAAGACAATAAAAAACGCATCACGTCGTTTGTTATCATGACCGAATGAAACCAAATCAAAGTCAAGCAATAAACATATTGAGGCAATGCAGAAAAAATTGTTAGTATGCGCGGCGATGGTAGTCTTTTCCACCATTGTCTCGGCACAGAGTAATCCCTCAACGTATTCAATGTCTTGTGGCATTGAGGACGATTCTTTGCATGTTGCCGTTTGGTGCTATTGGGATACAGCAAGCAGCACAAAGAACTATGCATTGTTATCGCAATATAGCACCATATTAGTAATCGATGATGAAAAGGAGGTTCCATATAAACGTTATGGCGATACCATTGAGTTGCTTGAGCGTCATGATGTGATAAGATTTGTTTATACAATTCCACGGAAAAACCTACGTATTATAGACGGTGTTATTGATTTGCGGCGTGAAGACAATTGGTATCCGAACCGCAATGACGAGGTAGGGTATGTAGTTACAAGCATGTGGGTAGATGGTTATCATGCCATCCTTAACGGCGAACTACTTGGTGTAGACGTGAAAGAAGATGAAGAAGGAATCTATTATGCCATTCCAAAAAAGTATGACGGTCTTCATCTTATCCTGGTACCAAAGAAATAGATTATTGAAATTATCATGCAAATAGCAGTCTTCTGCGGCCACAAATAACCGCTAATTCTTCTAGAGGGCAATAGAAACCGCAGAGCGGCGTTTACTTGAAAACCATCCAATTAATAAGCCCCTATCGTATCCGAAAAAAATAACAGATGGAACGCTTCATCAACCTCACAAACAGATGTCTTGCCGTTTTTCTAGACGTAGAATTCTATTCCCGCAATCAGGGTTGGAATGAAACAAACTGGAGAAACGCAGAGAAGTACAGGGATTTATGCCTTGGAGGGGCAAATCTACGCATATTCCTGGGTTTGATATTATTCTGTCCGGTGGCTGTGGCTTTAATCAAGTTTTTTGGCAACAATGTATGGACTACACTCGGCTCATTTGTCCTGTCGATAGGTCTGTCCTTTCTGTTTCATTGGTGTTTCGTAACCTACAAATGCAAATGGCGCAAGTATTGGGATGAGTACGAACGTCAGACGAAACACCAGCATCGCATATGGATGGCAATCACCATAGTGACCGTTTGCCTCTATGTCGCAGCGTGTATTTTGGGTGCAATAATGATAAGCAAATATGTTCCTTCTCTTTGAGCAATCCGCCTGCCGCAATTGACTAACCGAAAGCCGAGACCATTGCTGGCCTCGGCTTTCGTCGTTTTAATGTGTCGATGCAGGTTTATTCCTTGCTCTGTTTCTTTCTAATTACAATTGAAGCTTCTTTCTGATTGGGCACACAATAGGAGGAATAGAGCTCTTCGTTTTCTTTTTTGAAGGTCTTACTGTCAAATCGCATGGCTGTTTTTGCCGGGGAATAGATGATGCAATACTTCGCTGAATGCGTACTCTTTCCCACGAACACCTCGCCGTTGACGGATGTCACAAAAGGTGTCAATGCGATTCTCAATCAGTTTGTCGAAAAACTGCTGCTCGGTAGAACCGTATACTCCGATGGTGAAAATATTCATCACATATATGATTTGCGTGAAACGAATGTTTCTTCGCCGAAAAGCGTCATTGTGCCAGCACCCTTGGTGAGGATGGCCATCACCGTTTCCTGTGACAGACTTTTGCCGATACCGACGATGTGATTCAAGGGGATGTTGTGTTTCAGCAGTTCCTGCCCTATAAGTTTGCTTCGGTGACACTTCTCAGGTTCTGATTCGCTGCACATGATGGCGACTCGCAGTTCTTTCTCGGCAGCGGTAAGCAATCTGTCAATTCCTTTGCGGAAAAAGTCTTTCTCCCTGACTTTTGAATAATCGATGTGCCCATCCGTATAGCATGACGGGTCATTAGGCAAACCTCCTATCAAATCGCCCATATAGACATAAGTATATCCGTTTCCTTGCAATAGGTATTTGAGTATTTCTTGATTGAAAGAGGGATTCCATTTAGAGAACGGTTTCGTCCTCACGTCAATGAGATATTGAATGTCAAATGAGCGTAGTTCTCTATCAAACTCATCAAATGACTTGTTTCCGTGTCCTATAGAGTAGAGTGTCGACATAACTTTTTTCTTTTTAAAAGTTGGGTAGGGCTGCCATGGACATTTTATTTGGTGGGGGTTTAGTCTTTATTTTCGATGGGTATCACTTCCCAGTGACCGCTGTAACCGCTACCAACATAATGAACTCTATCTGACATTTGTTTAAGATGCCTTGCAATAGTCCTACGACCTACATTAAGCGACACTGCTAATTCATCCATGGTAATATTGGGATTATTTTTTATTTTACCATAAATTTTATCTGAAAGTTCTTGAGTGCCACCTTGAGTGCCACCTTGAGTGCCACCTTGATGCATTTGATTATCTGTATCTTTAACCCCTTGAGTGCCTTGAGTATCATCTTGAGGGACAACCTTCCTGATAGTAGCACGAAGCATGAAGTCGTATTGTTTGAACTCCGGGGCAGGTTGCCCGACCTCTGCCATCTCCCTGTAGATGCGGTCTATCCCTTCGCCGAATTCGCGGACATACTCATACTCATGAAGCATCTGTGCAATCTTTGGATTGCGAGAAAAGTGAGTGGTGCGCCTTATCAAATCCGTTTCCAATGATATGTAAAATGGTCATTCTTCAATTCTTTTTCTGTCTATTAACGAATTAAATACGTTATTATTGTGTCAGAAAAGGTTTATTAGCGCATATTTATTTTACCTACACAATAAAAAAAACGGTTTTGCGTTAATGAAGTGTTATGAATAAGGAAGAAAAGGTTAAATATTGGTTGGATTTGGTTGATTATGACCTTGACACAGCCGAGACACTTTACAATGGTGGGCGGTGGCTTTATGTTGCTTTCATGTGTCATCAGGTCATTGAAAAAGTCCTCAAGGCCTATTGGACAGCCACACAGGATGCCGAGCCTCCGTACACACATAACCTTGAACGCTTGGCAATGGGTTGTGGGCTTTCCAAAGAGATGAATGAAGACCAACTACATTTCATCGATTTGATGATACCGATGAACATTGAAGCTCGCTATCCTTCTTATAAGGAAGCACTTTCACGAGGGTTGACCCCAGACTATTGCCGCAGTATTATTGACAGAACAAAAGAAATGCAGTCATGGATAAAGAGCAAGCTTTAAGCCTAGTGCGACAGTATAAGCAGACGATATCTGGCATGTTCGACACGTCGAAAGTGTACATGTTCGGCTCCTATAGCAAGGGTTATGCAAGCCCAGAGAGTGATATTGATGTGGCCGTTGTGATTCCTGAGTTAAAGGATGATTGGTTCACTGTTGTACCGAAACTATGGCGTGCTACCCGAAGCGTTAGTACTTTGATAGAACCTGTTTTGTTAGAAGAGTGCCATCCTTCGCCGTTATATGACGATGTGATGCGAACGGGTATTGCTGTATAATCATAAGCAGACGCTTAAAAATGAAAATTGAGGGCGAGGCCGGAGGTCTCGCCCTTGGTTTGTGTAGAGTTTCAATTAGGACTTGTTAGGGTCAGGGTTCCTCGCTTTATTTGATTTTATTCATAGGGGCTCGATTCCTTTTCAAGGCTCTCCGAGGAAGGAGATGATGATTTGGAGTTGTTTTGGGGAGAGGATTTTGCGGGGGCGGGAGTTCTTCGCTTCATTTGATTTAATTCAGCGGAGCTCAGTTCCCTTTCAGGGTTGCCGGTGGCTTGGAGGGCGGCGAGGAGGGGTTTGTTGCTCACTTCATTATTTTTTTTCAAGGTGTTCGCAGGCATACCAGGAATGGATTTCGTGGGCGAAGCGTTTGCTTGCGGTTTCCTTGCTGTTGTCGGGGAAATAGGCCGATGCAATGTCTTGTTTTGATTGATATATTGCCATACATTTTTCTTTTGAGGTTTAACAATTTGTTTACTACGCCTTTCGAAAGACGAGGCAAAAATATTCAAAAAGTCAAAAGCGGGGTATGGCATTGCCCTCTTTTCTATCTGATAAGATACTCTTTCGATACTGATAGTATCCTATTCCGAGGGAAGGAAAAACAATAAAAAATGAAAGGAAGAACGATGAAAAAAGCAAAAAAAAGTGACAAAGCCCTTTCCGAAATGAAAGGAGCCTTGTTGCTATTGATTTAATGTGAGTTATCTAATCACGACAACCTTTCAGGCGTGATGGTGGCTGATTTTGACAATGTAAACGCCAGCGATGTGAGTTGGCAAACTTGGAGTAAAAACATTATCAAATTTTTAGCATGGGATGGTGGCCTTGGGGGTATAGCTTTAGATTTGTTATTTGCTTGATTCCAAAATTTCGTTCTCTTTAAGTGCTGAATGTGCTAGAAATGGGGTAACGATATTATCTCTATATTTTTGAATGGCATTTCCTATTCGCACGCACCATTTAGAAGTAAGGGTTGTTATTACATTTTCTTCTAGTTCAAGTTTGAATTCCAGAATACCATCATCTTTTAAAGCATCTAATGGGACACAAACACAACCGTCTATTATTTCTGCCCCTGTATCTGGGAAATCAAATGTTTGAACTTTTACTGCTTTTGAATTATGCAATAATTTATTTCTTTTATCTGCCAATTCTTTCAAATTCTGTAAAGTTGGAACATCTGCTTTTATTGTAAGTTTCCCATCTGAAACTATTTCTGGCGTAATCTCAATTTTTGCTGCAAAATTAATGTCTAGAAAAGATTTAATGTGTTTCTCATACATTGGATAATTATACTTTTCAAAACAATGTATTGATAGCATTAAATTAAGAGAATATTCCAACGTGGCTGATGCTAATGAAACAAATGCAAAATAGAGGTAGTCGCAAGTTTCTCCTTTTCCTCTTTTAATATCGTCAAGCAACGACTCCAGTTTCTTATAGTATTCATCCACGTTATTTACTAATGCATAACTTTCTCCTCCCAATAAGTTACACGAAAGAATTGCCTTGGGCTCCAATCTGTCAGTCATATATTTTCTTGATTATTTTTTTGAGAGGGCGTATTTGTTATATATTCCCCAAATACTACTATTTCTTCCCCAACAAACGTTGTACTATCGAAATGTTGTTCACCCGTTCCAACTCTATTTTGAGTTGTTTTATTTGCTCGTCTTTTTCTCTAATGCTATGCGTTAGTTCGTCTTGTTTTAATGTCAAATCGTGGATGTTTCTCTTGGTTTCTTTCAGTTGCCACTCATGTTCTTTTTTAAGGCTGCGTAGCCGATCTATCTCATGTTCATAACCATTAATTAAATCTTCTTTTTCATCTTTGCTTTGAGACAATGAATTGATTTGGACATTTTGACCATCAATAGTCTTACGAAGTTCCTCAATCTCTTTCTTGAGTTTTTGATTTTCTTCCTGTAGCCGAACACTCCCAGTATCTACATCAGAAAGCGTGGATTCCTGCGAGGCAGAACAATCGTCTTTAGTTGGATTCTGTTTGACCTTGATTTGTGATTTGGAGAGTCTGCTGGTAAGTGCATCTTCCTTTTCAATCATCTCAAGTTCAGAATCTTTTATACGTCGCTCAACACCATCAATACTTATCACAAGAGTATTGTCATCCACTCGTTTTATAACTTCTGTCACTTTCTTCTCAAAAATAACACTCGTTCCCGGAGTGAAATATTTCCCAAATCGATAATCAGCACGAATACACCTCACTTTGCCATTGAAATCAACCATATAATTGTTGTTATTATTACAAACCTCAACTATAGTGCCAATTCCTAATATATTGTGTTTTACTTTGTCGCCAACTTTGTATATTGTTGGGCTATCTTGATGATTGGTAGTATTATAAGGATTTCTGTCTGTTGAATGTATAATATTGTCCGTTCTGTTAAAAAGAGACTCGTCGAATTCACCTTCTACAACATAGAGATCTTTCTTTATCTCTCGCAAGAAGCGAGAGGGATACTTTTCTCCACCAACGCTATGATTGAACCCCTCTGACTCGGATAAGAACAACCCCTTTTCGGCTCGGGTAACAGCCACATACATCAATCTGCGTTCCTCTTCCAATCCTGCCTCTTTGCTCTCTCGAATGGTTCTTGCACTTGGAAACAAACCTTCGGAAAGCCCACAAACAAATACATACGGAAACTCCAATCCTTTTGCCTGATGGATTGTCATTAGTTTGACGGAGGACTCTTCTTTTTTGAAGTCCATGTTTGTATACAGGGCAATATCTTGTAGATAGGCCTCAACATCCAATGCATTCTCCTCATGAGTCTCTTGGTAGTACTTCACAGAAAGCAACAACTCGTTGAGGTTGTCTATTCGGTCTTGGTCTTCGTCTTTTCGGAGCAGGTCGATGTAGCCGCTTTGCTTCAAGACATAATCAAGTATATCCAGAATCGGTTTCTTCCCGATGAAAGATTTGCACTCGTCTATCAAGCAAACAAACTCAGACATTTCGTCTCGTTTCATAATAAACGAAGCGTCCTGATGATTCCTCAACGCTGCAAACAGAGTGACGTTCTCTACCGCTGCAAGTTGTTCAAGTTTTTCATTGGACGAAGGACCGAATAAACGTCCGGGAGTATTGACCACACGTTTGAAGGAGAGGTCGTCTTGGTTGGCGATTAACCTAAGATAACACAGCGCATCCTTGATTTCTCTGCGTTCAAAGAACCGAATGCCTCCCCACACTTCATACTTGATGTTCTTGCGCATCAAAGCCTGCTCCACACCCCTAGAGAGGTGCGAGGCTCGGTATAGTATTGCTATCTCATTTCCTTTGCATCCGTCTTCCTTAAGCTTACTTATCTGCTCGGCAATCCAATCGTATTCCTCGACCTCGTTTTTTCCATGGAAATGAATTGCCTGTGCATTGCCTTCTTTGCATGTCCGCAAATCTTTCTTTATGCGTCTCTTGTTGTGTGTAATAATGGAATTGGCAACATCCAGAATATTGGGTATGGATCTATAATTCTCGTCGAGTATGATGTCTGTTTCCGCTGGGAAATTCAGGAATCGTTCAATCTTCACACCTCGCCACTCATAGATGCATTGGTCGGGGTCACCTACAATAAAGATGTTCTTATGTTCCTCTCCAAGCAACTTAACAATTGACCAATCGTAGCCGCTGCAATCTTGTGCTTCATCAAGCATGATATAGTTCAATTGCTTCTGCCAATACTCTTTTGCTTCTTCAAAATGATTCAAAATGTATAGGGCGAATAATATCAAATCATCAAAGTCGAGAAGAAATGACTTGTGCTGCTTTTTGATATATGCTATTTCGGGTGTGTTGCTTTCATCGGGAACATTGCCATCAGGAAGAATTATTGATTCGATGTAATACTCATAGCCTGCTTTTTCTTTGGTTCCATCATTCTTTAGAAAAAAGACACTATCAAGTAATTGTTTGGTGGTTATTTCTGTCTTGTCAAGAGAAAAATCTTTAAACACCTCTTTTGCCAACGACTTCTGGTCTTCCTCATCAATTATCGTAAAATTCTTCGGGTAACCGATGCGATGAATCTCTTGGCGAAGAATCCTTACACACAAGCTATGTATCGTGCAGACAAAATCATTGACATTACCAGCTGAAACAAGCTTGGCGATTCGGTTTCGCATCTCCTGTGCCGCCTTGTTGGTGAAAGTGGCACATAGTATGTTGGCAGGGTCAATGCCCATATTATTGACCAAGTAAGCATAACGATGCGCTAATACCCGTGTTTTCCCTGAACCGGCACCAGCAACAACACGCACCATACCCTCGGTTGCTTTAACCGCTGCAATCTGATTTTCGTTCAAGTCCTTAAATAAGTCTATTTCAGTAGGTGCATGCATTTTCTTTATTGTTGATTCACGACTGCAAAGATACAAATTATTTCTGATTCAGCAAAATAAGACCAATAGGGATTACTGCTGAAGCCTTATTATAGTGATATTGTAATTGTTCCGAATTTTCTTCTTCTTATAAGGTTTGATGCTATTATTTTGTTGTTCATCCATAAATACTTTTCCCGAATTCGGGCATCTTCATTATCCATATTCGAGGCAACCAATGTCTTTAGCTGAGGGAGATAATCATTATAATAATAGAAACTCCCAGTTCTATCTCTTTCTGAAAAGTTAAAGTAGTCAATATAGTATCTGTTGTCATCATCTTTGCTTATCAAGGTCGTATCAAAATAACGATTGCCCTTTCTGCATCTGTCATATGCTTTCTCGAACAAGGGAACTACCTGAGAGTCGATAATTATACGAGGGGTAATTGCACTCTTTGACTCCAATGTATATGCATCAATCATTGCGGGCCCCACAATCAGCTTTTCGTTATGAATAATATCTCCAACTGTGATTCCTCCACGTAATAGAACTCCATGCTGCATTATCAAAAAAACCTGATAGTTTTTTATCAAAAAAATAGCAGACACTATACTATTGTCTTCTTCATTCCATGGGAAACTAATCACAACAGAGTCACTAAATTGCGTGGTTCGAACGTCTTTTGCTTTCATCGCTTCGCACATAGTAAGCCGGAAATCATCTAACATATTAAGAGCACCGCAAATATTCCTTAAATCGGACTTTCCTCTAATGCCACTATTTACAGTGCCTTTAATAATATTAGAGAATCCCAAAATATCGATGAAGCAAACTATTCGACGTTCATATGAATATAATTCGGCCATATTTGATTTTGTGTTTGTCTGTTCGCTAAATTAACCTATTTCAGAAATATGCAAAGGCCATGGGGGGGTATCCTTGTTGGACAATCACTTGCATGTGATAGTAACGGGAATAACCACAAAAAAACTATTTATAGATTCTGTATTTTTTGCATAGTCGTTTCTGCACTGGTATAAGTAGGAGTTCTGTCAGATAAGTATTTTTTTATTGTATCGAAGCAATCGTTAATCGATTTCAGTTTGCTGTCAGTAAATGTAATAACGGTAATGCCAAATTTTTTAAAATATTCATTTCTTTTGTCCATCTCTTTTTCCCATTTCTCTTTCTGCTCTTGATTAATTTGCTTTTGGGTCTTTTCGTTCTTTTTAAGAACTGACATATGTGAGGACGCTGGACTTAATTCGAATCCAATAAAATCGAAAGTGTAAGGATTCAAAATCGTAAAATCTAATCTATATTCATGTTTTACAGAATTACCGCCATATCTAAATTCAGGAATAAGGAATGGTTCTCCCTCCGGTTTGTTAGAATCCCGAATATATTCAATATACAAGTCACATATTTGTTTTTCATATTCTGACTGGGATAATGCTTTCACCGTATGTTCATAATATTGCAATATTTCCTCCACGCTATTCAATTTATACAAGGAATTAGTATTTCCATCCCATAATCCACCGACGGCCATAATATGTCCGATTGTCCAATACTCATATTTCGCTCTGCGTATCTCACTATGATCAATTCTATAACTATTGTTGCCAATAGGAGAAAGTGCTATTATAAGACCATGCGATAGTTTGTTACCAAACCAAACATTTTTCGTATATTTGTAATAAGTTTATTTTAATTTATGGATAATATTATATTTG
>CAMIVE010000009.1 GCA_946401725.1 uncultured Bacteroidales bacterium
GTTGGTCAAGACACGTCTTCACGGATTCGGATTCGAACATCATTCACAACCCAAAGCCATCAGCATCAGTCAGCCCACAGAGTTGGGAACGCTATACACCTGTGAGGAAATCAAGGCGCTGGCCGATTTGGCTCACAGCAATAACATGTACCTGCATGTCGATGGTGCGCGATTGGCCAATGCCGCCGTGGCCCTTGGTCGTTCGTTTAAAGAAATGACCACAGACCAGGGCGTTGATGCATTGAGTTTTGGAGGTACCAAGAATGGTTTGCTGATGGGGGAGAGTTGTGTGTTGCTTAACCCCTGTTTGCAGAAATGCTATTCAAGTGGAGCAGACTCGCAAACAGATGAGATGCGCTACCGTCGCAAACAGATGACTCAGTTGGGAAGCAAGATGCGCTTTATGTCCGCTCAGATGGAATGCTATCTGGAGAGTGGCATGTGGCGGAGAAATGCCGAACACAGCAACCGCATGGCGCAGCTGCTGAAGGCAGAGGTGGAGAAAGTGGGAGGAGTGAAGATTATGTATCCGGTGCAGGTCAATAGTGTTTTTGTACAGTTGCCACGTGAGGTGTGGACGGCACTTCAGCAAGAGTATTTTTTCTATGACTGGGATGAAGCGGAGAATGTTGTCCGCTGGATGTGTTCCTTCGACACCACCGAAGAGGATATCAACGGATTTGTTGCGGCGCTAAAAAAATTATAATACACAGTGGAATCATCCATTGAAAAAAGTCGATAAACCTGTTCAAATTGTTGTTTTTTTTGAAAAAAAACATGCGTTTTTCCTGTCACTTAACTAATAATTTTATTAGCAAAATAACAGCCAGGGACATCAGCGCCGACATTATCAATGCCTTGATGATTGCTTTTTCTATCCGTTTCTCATCAGACTTCGAAAGCACTTGGGTGTGTTGCAATTCAAAGCGATTCAACTTCTCTGCCAAAGAGATATAGTCACACTTGTCGTTTTCGTGCACTACCGTTTGGTCTACAACATAACCCAAAAAGTCCTTACCAGTTTTCTTTACAGGGGCCTTGCAGTTCCAATGCTTATCAAATGAGAAAATCATGCATTCCCCAGGGTCTGTTTCCGGAAGTCCATGCATTCCACCATAAGTATCCAAAGCTTTGACAAAGTCGTTCCAGATATAATTAAGGGTATATTTGCGTTCTGTAATCTTACCATCGTTCCACGCGGCCAGACGATAATTTTGAGGCGGGGTAGCGACAAAGACCTTGTCATGGGGGATATGAAATCGTTGTATCTTAGCCATTTCGGTCTTTAGACTCACTGTTTTTCCTTCAAAAATCACCACTGCACGACACTCCATGAGCAGAGTATTAATTGCACTCTCCCATTCTTCATCCGTCGACTGAATCTTGATGCTGCCTCCCGTTGGCAAAAAATCATCTGGGTCACTCAATGAAACAATAGGTTGACTATTCAAAGCAAAGGTAGAACATATATACTCATCAAAAGTCATACCCTTTCGTTGAGGTTTGTCCAAAACAAACGAGCGAAGAAAAACAATAGGTGCATGACGAGTCTTCAGTGCTCCAAGAGTGCGTTCAGATGCATTTTTTATTGATTCATAACGATTCAACGATGTATACACCGACGATGCAATCCATGCAGTTGAAGCCACTACAGCCACGGTTGCTAGGATTGATTCCGACTCTTCGCCGTACCACATGCCGTACACGAAACGCTTTAGCCAATACTCGACAGCGACACAGACAACAACAAATGCGGCCATTGACAAACCCATCTTATGGTAGTCGACCGTATTGATTGTCTTACGCAGATGACGGTTGTCAATTTTTGGGAGGAACACATGTAGTGAGACGAGAACAATCGTATAAAGGAGTATCACACGACCCAAATGAGCAATGCCAAAATCGCTATCCGTCCAATAGTCGTTGTAAAACCATACATAAATGACAATAGACAACGCAATGTCCAATAAAGCATAGACGAAGGCTATGGCCAATCCATAAGAAGGATTATATATCCCCTTTTCTCTAAAGACAGACATATAGGCCTGTGCCTTGTTTAAGGGTCCACCGGTACGCGAAAAAAAGAACCATAATCCTATCAGACCCGACAAACATAGGGCCCAATCAATAAGATGATAGAACTCATCCATCGCTTACAACAGTAAAGAAGACGATAAAACCATCGCGAAAAACAGAACAATAAAAACAGGAATGCCCCATAGCATCTGTTTCTTTACCTTCTTGACGCCATCGGTATCGTCCAATTTTTTTCTATGCCTCAATCTACCCAACTGCGTGAAATAGTAGATGAGAACCAAAATAAAAAAAAGCGAGCCAAGAGATTCTTCAATGGTTTGAAAGTCAGTAGGTGTCATGGTGTATTATTAATTATAACTCATTATATTCAATAACCACTTTACATACTTTGCCGGATTGGCTGCCAGTATAGTTGCAACAAACGCCGACCCGTGCATCGCGAAGCATCTTAGCTTCGTAACGTCCAACGGAATTGGATTCATCGTGATAGTATTCAAGTTGCATATCCTTCAAGATATCAGCATTATCACGTATTTCTTTTATAGTGTACTCTTTTTCGGAAAATTTGATGGTATACACCACATAATCTCCTGAAATTTCCACATTGGTCACCGTCATGCCTTCGTCCCATTCATAGGGGCATTGAAGTTTGGCATTCTCCACCTGAGCCTTGACTTTTTCCATGGGATCCTGGTTGTCGTTTTGACTCATTTGAGTAATTTCCTTTTTGCTTATTGGAATACGATACTCACGGCCCGACTTCTTTTCAGTATACACCATGTTAAGGCTGGCATTGGCAGCAGCGAGTTTATCGATTAGGACCTTAGTATCATTAGAATTACTTAATGTAATGATTATATTTCGTTTAAATGCTTCTTTGTTGGCCTCTAAAGCATTGAAGTCAATTATGCCATCACAAACAGAAGCATTAATAGTCAGAACACCGTCGTAATATACATAACTGGTGATTTCGCCAATATCACCCATGGATTGGGGACATTTTGAATTAAGGTTTGTAACAATACTTTCTAATTCGGCTTTGGCATTTCCACAGGATACACATGTTATAAAGATAAAACTAATTAACATGGAAATCAATAGAATAAACTTGTTTTTTCTCATAATGTGATTTATTTATATAGGATTGCAAAGTTATAAAAAAAAATTAAAGTAATAAGAAACTGTTTTGATTTTGTTAATGAGATTTATTGGGCATAGAATCGAGGGATTTTTTTGCGGCTTTGAGGGAGCAATGGGGTTCCATTGTGACCGAAAGGCTGTGAAAAAAACACCGATTATATGGCATAAGAAATACATTCGATAAATTCAAAACAGTTTCTAAATATCCATTTAAAATGTAGTCTGTGATAAGTAAATATAATAATAAAGTATACTTTAGATCGGATTTACTCGATGGGGTTGACGCTGTCTGTTTTTTTGGGGGGGAGGCACGACTTATTTAATTTGGCTTTTTAATGCACGAAGGGCGATATTGTGCCGGAGATGTTCGCTAAAGAGTGAGATCTCCAGTCGGTGGTAGTTGCCTTCGCATCCTATGATTGGCAGCATGTAATCGTCACGACGGTAGCCGTCGATGAGTAGGAGCAGGCTTCCTGTGTCAAGGGAAACGGTAAGTGTATCGCCATAACGTGGGTCGACGAAAAAGGCGGGAGAGGCATCGGTCCTCCAGTTCACGGGATTGATGGACATGCGGTTACCGTGACTGAGTAGTGGTAGTGCACAGCTGTTGTCGCGCACCGAGTTGTAGCAAATCATAACCCCTTGGTCTATGCTGTCTTTTGCAGGTCGGATGTGTGAGGAGGCTGCCATGTCGGCGTCGGTCACTTTATAGCCGATGACGTATGCGGCCACCATGCGACTGTAGGTCTTGTCGTCCATCGTCTTTACAAGGTCGACAACGGCCATGGCACCTTGGCTGAATCCCGCCAGGATAAAGGGTCTGCCCCCGTTGTAATGTTTTAAGTAGTACTTGAATGCCTTGCGTACATCACCGTATGCCAACGGCATCCGAGCTTCGACCAGACTGTCGGAGGTGAAAGTCTCCATGGTGCATTGCCGGTAGTAGGGAGAATAGTAGTTGAGATTGCCGGCAAGCAGATTGTCCACGCCGACCATCTCGCCATTCATGAACATCCTCAAACTGTCGTCGCGCGTGTCGGCGTGATGGAAGCAGATACCGTCCCTGCTGTAGTCGCCTGTCTCGGTGGAGATGACATAGAACACATCCACTGCCGCTCCACGGTCGACGATATACCATTGCGTCGTGTCTTTATAGTCGGGTGCTTTCGGAACAATATCGACCTTCGATCTGCATCCGACAAGGGCTATTAAAATACAAGTGATTATGACTGTCTTTTTCATTGCTGGATGTAAAGGAAGATTACTTTTTCTCCTGGCTTTTGCGGATGGTGACGCGGAAGACGGAGCCCTGTCCAGGAATGGAGTATTTGAGGAATATCTTGCCTTTATGGTACTCTTTGATGATGCGTCGAGCCAGCGAGAGTCCGAGACCCCAACCGCGCTGTTTGGTGGAGAAGCCCGATTCGAAGATGTATTTCTGCTGCGAAGGAGCAATACCTTTCCCGGTGTCGCAGAGGTCGATATGGATGTAGCCCCCTTCAACCGAGAGGATGGTGGAGAAGGTGCCTTTGCCCTCCATGGCGTCGATGGCGTTTTTGCAGATGTTCTCGATGACCCACTCGAAGAGGTAGCGGTTGATGGGAGCGACGACAGGATGGTCGGGCAGGGTGGTGACAAAGTTGACCTTGCGGGGGCTGCGTTTCTCCATATAGCTGATGGTGTGACGGATAACGTCGCACACATCCTCGTCTTTCAACTCCGGTACGCTGCCGATTTTAGAGAAACGTCGGGCGATAGTGTCGAGACGGTCGATGTCCTTGCGGATTTCGGAGAGATAAGGTTCTTCGAGCGTTTTGCCTTCCAGATAGTCGGCCCAACCGGTGAGCGACGAGATGGGGGTGCCCAGCTGATGGGCGGTCTCTTTGGCCATACCGACCCAAACGCGATTTTCCTCGTTGCTGCGCGCGGTGCGGAAGAGGTTATAGGAAACCAGGATGAGGATCATGCCGAGGAAGAGGTAGATGAGCGGGATGAAGCGTAGCAGCCGTAGCAAGGGAGTGCTCTCGTAGAAGACATAAGCCATACGATGGTTGGCTAGCTGGAGTTGGATGGGCTCGTTCTCGCCTCGCATCGCCTGCAATTTCTTGACTAGTTTGTCGGGGGTGTCGAACGCTGCGGGGTTGATGTTACCATAGCTGATGACGTTGCGCTGGGTACTGTCGACGATGATGACTGGCACAAAGACGCTGTTGTTGGTCACTTCAGAGAGAAACGACTCGCTGAGATTGTCGAGCGCCGCGTGCATGTCAGTGTAGATCTGAGATTCCTTGTAGAGCAGGGTGAGCGGAATTCCCCAGATGTTGTAGTGGAAGGGCGGGTTGTTGCTGAAGAGGGAAAGCAGCTCGGGAGTTACCTTGGTGCCTATCATCATGCCGTCCTCGCGTGGGGTGGGGCGGATGTTGCCGCAAGAGGTGATGAGGGAGTCTTGGTCGATGATCATGAAGGGCGTCTTGCTGCTGTCGACGATATAGGAGACGTAGGAGAGATAGAATTCTGCATCAGTACCCAAATCCTTGTTATTGAATGATTCAAGTACATCTATATAAAGTTTTACTTTACGTCGCTCGTCGAGATCCACCTCGTTGAAAAATGTCTCGGTAGAGGACATCAGTTCTGCTTTCTGGCTGATGGCGTTGGCCCAGAGGCGCACTTTAGCCTGTTCGGAATGGCGGATTTGCTGGGCGAAGTTGTAGATGAGCCAGAGGGCGGCGAATCCCAGGAGGATGGTGAAACCCAGGATAACCCATTTGCCCTTGCGTGGTTTTTGAAAATTGTTATTCTTCATTTGAATCCTAAAAAAGACTTAGAGGAGTTGTCTGTCGTCGAGGACCCTTATTCCACCCTGATGGTTTTGGCGGGGTGGATATGGGCGATGTAGGAGGAGGGGAGAAGGAGTGCGAGTAGGCAAAGCACCAATGTTGCGGCGCTGATGACAAGGAAATAGAGCGCATTGATGTCGACAGGCATGACGCTCATGGAGTAGCTTTCGGGGTCGAGTTGGATGAGGTGGAAACGGTTTTGGAGCCAGCAGAGGAGGAATGCCAATACGTTGCCGATGACGATGCCGCGACCGACGATGACGACCGCTTTGCGGATGAAGATGCGGCGGATGGAGGCGTTGGTGCTGCCGAGAGTTTTGAGGACACCGATCATGGAGGTTTTCTCGAAAATCATGATGAGGAGAGCCGAGATGACAGAAGCCGCGCAGACGACAGCCATAATGGCGAGAATAAGGATGATATTGGAGTTGAGGAGATCGAGCCAGGCGAACATGGAAGGTTGCTCTTCGCGGATGGAGGTAACGGAGAGATCGGGACGGGTGACGGCCTTGACGTCGTCGAGTGCCTGATTGAGGTTTTCAAAATCGTCGAGCATCAGTTCGTAGCCTGCCACGAGGCTGTCGCCCCAGTTGTTGAGTTTTTGTACCTGTTTGATGTCGCCCAGAATATAATGTTCGTCGAACTCGCCGAGATCCGTGTTGTAGATGCCCACAATCTGGAAGGGCCGGGCGCGGTAGTTGTCGCCCACCCAGAAATAGGTGCGTGCCTTCATACCCGTATCGAGCGACAGCATGTCAGCCATACGCTTTGAAACGATGACCTCGAAGGAGGCTGCGCTGTCGTTGAGGCGGAACAGACGGCCTCGGATCAGATGCTGCGCAAAGAACGAGCTGTCAAAACGGCTATCGACCCCTTTGAAGACGATGCCTTGAATCTGGTCGTCGGTTTTAAGCATGCCCCCCTTGTAGGCGAAAGCCTGTACCTGCTTGACTCCTGGCAGGAAGGCAATGGTGCGCACCTCGTCGGGCGATACAGTGGCGGGGATTTCGTCGAAATCGTTCACCCAGCCGTAACTGCGGATGGTGATGTGCGAGCCAAAAGCCACCACCTTGTCGGTGATTTGCTGCTGGAATCCACGCAGGATACAGACAGCCATAATCATCACAACGACACCCAAAGCGATGGTATAGGTGGCTATGTTGACGAGCGGACGCGAGAAGGAAGATTTGTCGCGTTGGAGGAATCGGCTGGCTATGAGGCGTTCGAAGTTCAATTTTTGACAGCTATGATTTTATGCCAGGAGGAAAGGAAAAGTATGGCACCGGCGAGGAGTACGATAAGCTCGAGGATGCGCGTGGCGGTGGTACCATTAAGAATGGCGAAAGGTGCCAGGAAAGCGGCGCCGAGCAGCACGAAGGCTGTGATAATCATACGCAGGCTCCCTTTGCGGGCAGGATCGGGGCATCCGGTGGCGGTGGCAAGCATGAGGAAGCCCACAATGGTGGTCACTGCAGAGAGGATGACGATGCTGTTGCCGATAAGAAGCGTTGAGAACGTGTGTTTGGTCTCGGGGTCAGTGAAGGGGAGATAGAAAATAAAGATGTGGAAGAGCGTTCCCATCATGGCGAGCATGAAGCCCCATCGGATGACATCAAGCGCGCGGCTGCCGTCTTTGCCGAACATGGTGGCGAACTGGGTAAGTCCTTTCTGGTAGGTGTTGATGGACCCCAAGGCGGTAAAGGAGAGGATAAGGAAAAAGACCAACAGTGTTCCCGGGCCGATGGTGCTGGGTATGCCCTCTTTGGGGAAGAAGAAGACAAGAACAGCGCAAAGCAAGATGAGAATGCCGGTGAAGATAGCGCCGTTCCAGAGCGCATTGGTGGCGAGGGCCCATCCTTCGGGGTAGGGGCTATGGCGAGGAGGCGTATTGCCTTTGCCTGAGGTGTTGTCGGTTTCTTCGATGACCTCGGCGGTTTCGATGTTGTCAGTGGACATAGGGAATGGATTAAAAGGATTTAAAAGGTTAAAAGGTTCAAAAGGTTCTCGTACAAATGCAATTCATTCAAGCGAGAGTTCCTTTTCCAACCTTTTAACCTTCTCAATAAACGGTTATACTTGTATTAGAAAGCGAGGGCGATGTTGATAAAGTCCTCAGCCTGCAGTGCGGCACCGCCGATAAGTCCACCGTCGACATCTGGATTGGCAAAGAGTTCCTTGGCGTTGGAGGGCTTGCAGCTTCCGCCGTATAGGATGCTGGTTTCATCGGCGACCTCCTTGCCGTATTTCTCGGCGATAAGGCTGCGGATGAACGCATGGATTTCCTGAGCCTGTTCGGGAGTGGCGGTCTTGCCGGTGCCGATGGCCCATACCGGTTCGTAGGCGATGATGATTTGACCGAAAGCTTCGGCGTCGAGATGGAAAAGGCCGTCGGTGATTTGGCGTTTCACCACGTCGAACTGCTTGCCTGCTTCGCGTTCTTCAAGTACTTCGCCGCAGCAGACGATGGGACGGATGTCGTTTTTGAGCAGTTGGTCGACTTTCTTGGCAATGAGAGCATCGGTCTCGCCGTAGTAGGCGCGTCGTTCCGAGTGTCCGACGATGCAGTATTCGACCTCCATGGAGGCGAGCATGGCTGCGCTGACTTCGCCAGTATAGGCACCCTTGTCGTTGTCGTTGACATTCTGGGCGCCGACAGCGAAATAGGACTCGTTGCTGTAGTCGGTGCACATTTCAAGATAGGGGAAAGGAGGACACAGTATCACGCGGGTGTTCTCTCCCAGTTCTTTCTCTTCGAGGAGTTCGATGATGTTAGATACCAGTTCGTCGGCCTCGTCGAAGGTCTTATTCATTTTCCAGTTTCCAGCTACAATGTTTTTTCTCATGGTTGTGTATGTTTATGGGGTTGTTGATTCGTTGATATGTTGATGCTTATCTTGTTTTGGTTCGCTTGATGCCTTCCAGCTGCCAGCGGGAGGGTTCCCTGTTGGCTTGTTCGGGGTGGAGCTCCTCGTAACGGCGAAGGAAAGGCAGCACCATATTGGTTGCGATGGTCTTGTTCATGATGATTTGCCGGTCGGCGTTGAGGAGAATCATGGTGGGGGCGCCGTGGACGTTGTAGGCTTCCTGGTAGTCGATGTTGACATTAGGGCCACCCACATTGATGAATGGGAGTTTGTGGTCACGCACGTATTTGATCCACTTCTCTGTATCGCTTTCGTAGCCAACGGCGTAGACTTCAAAGATTTTGTTACCGGCGAGGCTAAGCGAGTCGTAGAGCACTTTGAGTTCGGCGGTCTGTTTCTTGCAGTGGCTGCAGTCGGGGTCCCAGAACCAGAGCATGACATACTTCTGGGGGAGTGCATGTGAGGAAATCCAGTCGGCAGGATTTTCCGACTGGTTGGTGTCGGCCATGAGGAGCTCCTTGCCCATGGCACCGATGAGCGACTGGCTGAGGAAGTTGACCGACTGGCGTTTGGTGTAGAGGTCGGCTTCGGTGGCCCACGGGCATTTGCCGCTCAGGTAGTAGTCACGAATCAGGTTGACAAAGACCTGGTCCCAGCCGATATTCTTGGTGCTGCGTTCGTAGTGGGGGACGATAAAATCGAGGAAGTAGCGCAGCATAGTGCTGTCGTTGACCACCCGGTCAAGCACTTTGTGAGCGTAGCGGGTGATGGTGTCGGCATCCTGATGGTAGAGGACACCGAAGAAGTAGTAGTTCATCTTGTCGAACAGTTGCGGCGTGTAAATGAGCGAATGGTCGGAGAGGTCTACGTCGTCCCAGAAATGGGTGCGGTAGTAGCGAGCCTGCCATTCGCGCAGGTTGGTCTCCTTGCTGCCGGCGGGGAGTTCCTCGGGCACGTCGACTCTCGAGAACATCTGCACCAGTCGGGTGAAAAGGTATTTGCTATTCGCCTTGAAGTAGCTTTCTTCATGTTCTTTCATCTCCTTGCTGAGGGCTTCCATCTCTTTTTCGGCGGCTTCTTTGGTGGCGGGATCTTTCAAACGGGCGTTGATATCCTTCGACCGGGCGTTCGCCCAGTCCAGCTTGGCCATATATTGGTACATGAGGGTGTTGGCCTTCGATCCGGTGACTTTCATGCCCGCATTAGTGTATTTCTCATCGAATTCGATGGTGAACTTGCGGCTGTCGTCGATCATAAAATCGAACATTTTGTTTTTCTTGCCGTCAAGAAGCGCGTAGACCCCTTCATTCAGTTTGTTTTTGCGTGCAAAACGGAGGGTGGCAGCGTTACGAGGAGTGGAGTCGACGATAATGAATTTGTCGCGGAAATGCTGGCCGATGTAATATTGTTCGTCGGTAAGGAAAGGCGATTTGAAAGTGATTTCGTAATTGTTTTGCGCCCGCAGGGGAAAAGCGAGTGCAAGGAAAGCAACGACGAAAAGAATGCTGAATTTCGAATTATGATTTTTGAAATGTTTTTTTTGCATGTGTTTTGATATTGCGATTAGAAGATCCTTAATGTAGAAGATTCAATTTCCAGATTGAAGTGGCGGTTAGAAATAAGTTAACATACAATTACTTGGTTATTTTATAAAAGCTTTCAAACGCTATAGGTCGTATTCAAAAACAAGTTTGGCGATACACATAACGGCAAACTTATCCAAAAAATTGTCCAGATGATAGAATGCATTTTTGGGGGTGAGTTGGTAGGCGGCTGCCACGCCGATGTCCAGTACGCCCCACCGTATCAGGTTTTCGAAGCCCACCACCGGTTCCAGGAGTCCTTCGGTAGGAGCGTCAAGTCGGATGGCCGAAGGAAGTCCTGCATAGGTGGGGTTCATTCCGATGAGTTGTCCACTCTGTAGGTCGTAGATTTTCTCGTCTTTGCCGTAGAGCATGCCCCAGAGCGCGTTGAGTTGCAGGAAGGGACGTGGTTTGGAGCGCTTGAGGTTCCAGAGGTTGAATCCGAAGCAGTAGGATAGGCTGCCTTGGAAGAATCCGTCGGCCATGAAGGTGTTGGGACGGACGGTGAGCAGCGTGTTGCGGAAGTAGTAGAAGGTGCCGCCCGTCCCGCTGATGTCGAAGCGGCGGGAGATAGGTACGTCAGAAGAGCCTGTTGTGCCTGCCTGCGCGAAGAGTGAGAAGCTGCCCCCTTTGTCTTTAAAGGAAAAAGTGTGGCTGTATTGAGCCACCAGGCGCCAGAATGAATTGTAGCTCTCGTTGCCGCCCAGCGGACCGGCCCCCTTGATGTGCACCTTGCCGAGAAGCAGGTCAAAGAGCCAGTCGTCGCCGTAGGTAAGAGAAAGGTGTGCTTCATCGAAGTAGTTCTTGGGCTGTGCATCTTCCTCGTATTTGGCAGGGTAGAGGAGGTTGACCGCGTTGAATAGGAGCCGTTCGCCCGAATGACGGTATTCAGCAGAAAGAAAACTCTTGCCAGGCAGGTCAAGCTGGATGCCGGCTGCGAGGCGGTCGATGGCGCTGTATCGGGAGGAAAAGTAGGTGCTGTTTTCCGTGGTGTTGAGGATATTGTAGGCTTTGAAACTATGGCCTCCGATTTTTTCCAGATCATGGTGGAACGAAACCGAGAACTGGCGGAAGATGTATCGTGGAAAGCGCAGTTGAAGATCGGCACCGTATTTCCAGGCTTGGTCGCCGGTTCCATATCCTACATTGACGGAGGCATAGAAGAGATTTTGGAAGTTGGTCCCGTAGCGGGTGTCGTAATGCAAAGGGGTGGTGAGGTTGAATCCGGCTCCCCAGCGATTGTGTTCGTAGTTGTTGTAGTTGTAGAGCTGGTTGAGGTCAAAGCTGATATCGGTGTGATTCCAAAGGTGTGTAAAACGGATGTTTTGCGACCCTGCAGTCAAGCTGCAGAGGAGAAGTAAAGTTAGTATATTGTATGATAGCTTTTTACGCATGTACTGAAAGTCGCTAAAGAAAATACAAAAATAATGAAAAAGAGTGGATTGGCAAAATAAATTTGGTGGAACAACGCTTTTTTCTTATTTTTGCATTTGCACCCTGATATGGAACGTTTTCTTCAAATGGGTGAATGCTAAATAATTAAAGATTTTATAAAAATATATAATAATATGAATTACGATCTCATCGTTATCGGCAGCGGCCCGGGAGGCTATGTGGCTGCCGTGAAAGCAGCCCAGTTGGGCATGAAAACAGCAGTTGTGGAACGCGAGAATCTGGGTGGCATCTGCCTGAACTGGGGATGCATCCCAACCAAGGCGCTGCTGAAGAGTGCGCAGGTGTTCAATTATATCAACCATGCCGCCAACTACGGTGTTGCTGCACAGCCCGCCGAAGCCGACTTGCAGGCTATGGTCCAGCGTTCACGCGGAGTGGCCGAGACGATGAGCAAAGGGGTGCAGTTCCTGCTCAAGAAAAACAACGTAGATGTCATCATGGGTGCCGCCCGTGTAAAACCTGGCCATCAGGTCGAAGTGACCGACGCCGAAGGCAATGTGTCTGTTTATGAGGCTCCCCATATCATCATCGCCACAGGTGCCCGCAGCCGCAATCTGCCCAACCTCCCGCAGGATGGCCGTCATATCATCGGCTACCGCGAGGCGATGACCCTGCCTTTCAAACCCCAGTCGATGGTGGTGGTGGGTAGCGGTGCCATCGGAAGCGAGTTTGCTTTCTTCTATCAGAGCATCGGCGTACAGGTGACGTTGGTGGAATTCATGCCCACCATCCTTCCCAACGAGGACGAGGACACCAGTGCCAATGTGGCCCGCAGTTTCAAAAAGATGGGCATGAAGGTGATGATGAGCGCATCGGTGGAGAAAGTCGATGTGGAAGGTGATGTCTGCCATGTCCACATCAAGGACAAGAAGGGTGCCGAGGTGTTGGTCGATTGCGACGTGGTGCTCTCCGCCGTCGGTGTGATTACCAATCTGGAGAACATGGGTTTGGAAGAAACCGGCATCGCCGTGGAGCGTACCAAAATTGTGGTCGACGATTACTACTGCACCAATGTACCCGGCTACTATGCCATCGGCGACGTGGTGCACGGTCCCGCACTTGCCCATGTGGCCAGTGCCGAAGCCATCTGCTGTGTGGAGAAGATTGCCGGCGGAAATCCCGAGAAGGTAAACTACAACAACATCCCCGGATGCACCTATACCACTCCCGAGGTGGCCAGCGTGGGCATGAGCGAGAAGAAAGCCATCGAGGCAGGTCATGAAGTGCTGGTGGGCAAATTCTTCTTTAAAGCCAGCGGTAAAGCCACAGCGGCAGGCAACAACGACGGATTCATCAAGATGGTTATCGACAAGCAGACCGACGAGATATTGGGTGCCCACATGTGTGGCGACAACGTCACCGAGATGATTGCCGGCATTGTGACTGCCCGTCAGAATGGTCTTACTGCCAAGCAGGTGGCTGCCTCCATCCATCCTCATCCCACGATGTCCGAAGCCGTGATGGAGGCCATCGAGGCCGCCTATGGGAAGGCCATACATGGTTGACAAACGCTTCTCAAACCATTCAAGCATCATGATTGTCTAAGAGGACTTTTTAAACTTAAAAACTCTTGTACTATTTAAACCTTCAACGTTTACTAACATGAAACTGAAAAATATTTTTGCCAAACGAATGACCGTTGCCGAAGGGGTACGGTTGCCTGTGCCACGTCATTTCAACTACAGCACTTTCGGCGTCAGAGACCGTCGCGATAACATCATTCGTACAGGCAATTTTGTCTGTAGCGGCACTCCAGGTACCGGTTTCTTTGTCCACAATTCGGAAAGTCACAGTTACCACCGCTTCGTCATCGAGTCCAAAAAGAAATTGAATCAGAACGCTCTGACCCTGCTTTTAGGCAAAGAACCCAATTTCGAGAAAGAACTCAAACGCGCCAACGATGCCTGTAAACAGACCACCGACGAAAACAAACTCGAGCTCCTTTCCTCCTATATCAATGTTTTGGCACTCGCCAAAGAGGAGGAGTTGATGCAGCGTGTCATACGTGGCATCAAGGACAAGATGGGCAATCATCCTAGTAAGATGATGGTAAGCATCCTGTCGCACTATAAATCAAGCATCGCCACTTTGGAGCACGATGTGAGGAGCGCCCAAAATCATTGTTGCGCCTCATTGGACGAGACAGCCAAAGCTGCATGGGAAAAGGTGATTGACGCTTTCCATCTGCTGGTGGAGTCGCGTCGTGTCTGGTCGGTCTATATGGACCACGGCTCGCAGTCCTACCAACAGGTCTTTTTCGACATGGGCATTTTCGACTATATCCATTCGCCCTTCGACACCCCTGTGATGCGCGACCACAAGGGGATGCATTACTATCTCTACCCCAAAGGGGTTTTGGTGGCTCGTTCGTCGGTCGATTTCGACCTCTACAAATGGGCTGACCTTGACGTCCGCTTCAGTGTGGTTGACATATCAACTCTGGCCGTCCGTCCCAATTTCAATTCACGCCATTCAAGCAGCAAAAAGAAGCGTCATTCCCACAGCGATGCTCTGAGTACGCTGTACGGTACCACACGCGCACAGGTGGTGGGTGAAATCGCCATACCCAAATTGGATCTTCAGTTCTTCGTCAACCACACAGGTCCGGCGGAGGATTTTGTCAAAGCCTTGAAAGCATTTAATAAAGCTTAAAGGGTATAGATTGAAGATTAATCTGAAAGGTTCATACGGATAATAATGGGTGCTGTGCTGAAAAAACAGGAGTACCTATTAAACCTTTTCAACATTTAACCCTTTCAATATTCTTCTAAACCGTATTGAAAAAGCACCATACATACAAGTTCAATCCGCACACCCTCTCTTATGAGAAGGTGAAGACCTCTTTTGTCGACAAGTTAAAGAAAATCTCTTTTTCTGTTGCTTTCGGACTTGTTTTGGGAGTGGTGTTGCTCGTTATCGGTATGCAGGTGTTCGATTCGCCCAAAGAACGCCAGCTTAAGCGCGAACTGGCGACCTATGAACGTCAAATGAAGCAGATGCAGAATGTCATGAAACGCAACGAGGCGGTGTTGGCCGACCTCGAAAACCGTGACAACAGCATTTATCGCACCCTGCTCGAGGCAGAGCCTATTCCCGACAATATACGGCATTCGGGTATACCTGTGTTCGATTCGTTCTACCTCATGGATGGAATGGACAATGCCGAGCTGATCAAGAGCACCCGACGCCGACTCGACAACCTCTCCAAGCGGCTCTATATCCAGTCGCAGTCGTTCGACGACATCTATCGGATGGCCAGCAACAAAAAGGATCGCCAGGATCATATCCCCGCTATTATGCCGCTTGAGAAAACCAAATGTCAGATTATTTCGGGCTTCGGCACCCGCTTCCATCCCATCCTCCATTACCGCCGCATGCACACCGGCGTTGACCTCTCGGCCAAGACGGGCACCCCCATCTACGCCACAGGCGACGGTGTCGTGGTTACCGCCGGACGAGGGGATGCCTCTCTCAGTGGTTACGGCATTGCTGTACTCGTCGATCATGGCTACGGCTACAAGACGCTTTATGCCCACATGAGCGAGACCAAGGTCAGAGAGGGTCAGCAGGTGAAACGGGGTGAATTGCTGGGTCTGGTGGGCTCCACCGGTCTCGCTTCGGGACCGCATTGCCACTATGAAGTATGGTTTAACGGCAACAAAGTCAATCCAATCTATTATTTCTACAATGACCTCACACCGCAGGAATACGAGCAGGTGATTGAGGCTGCCAACCAGGAGAACCAATGTCTGTCATAATCGATGATAATGCGGGATTTTGTTTCGGGGTGGTGAAAGCCATTGCTGCCGCCGAACAGCAGCTGTCTGATACGCATCAGCTCTATTGTCTGGGTGACATCGTGCATAATAACGTCGAAGTAGAACGGCTTTCGCGATTGGGGCTCCAGGTGATTGACCACCGCCAGATGGAACACTTGGAAGGTAGTACCGTACTGATTCGTGCACACGGCGAACCCCCTGAAACATATATACAGGCGGAACGGCTCGGAATCAGACTTATCGACGCCACCTGTCCCATCGTCCTCGCCTTGCAAAAAAAAATCCGCGAAGGGTATGAGTTGATGCAGCAAGTGAACGGGCAGGTGGTTATCTTCGGGAAGCAGGGACACGCCGAAGTCATCGGTTTGAACGGACAGACGCACAACAGTGCCATTATTGTCTCTTCACCCGACGATATCGATGCCATCGATTTCACCCGCCCCATACGGCTCTACTCCCAGACCACCAAGAGCCGCGAGGAATACAACACCTTGATTGCGAATATCGAGAATCGTATCGCACAACAAGAGGGGGCTTCTCCCGATTTTGTGGCACACAACACCATTTGTAACCGTGTGTCCAACAGGGCTACACAGCTCGAGACGTTTGCCCGCAATGTCGACAGGCTTATCTTTGTTTCGGGTGTCAATTCCAGCAACGGACACTACCTGTACGAATATTGCAGGAAAGTACAGCCTGAAACACGCATGATCTCTTCTGCCGACGAGATCGACCACGAATGGTTGCGTGGAGCCCGGCGCATCGGCATCACAGGTGCCACATCAACCCCCCGCTGGCTGATGGAACAAATCAAAGATAAAATCATTAACCATTAAATACTATCATGTATCTTCATCGACTGCAACTGGCCAATTTCAAAAACTACGACACCCTCGACGTTACCTTTTCAAACAACGTCAATTGCCTCGTCGGCAACAATGGGGTGGGGAAGACCAACCTTCTTGACGCGCTCTATTACCTCTCCTTCTGCAAAAGTTACTTCAACTCCATCGACAGTCAGAATATCCGTTCCGGAAAGGACTTTTTCGCCATCCATGGTCATTATGTACTCAATGACGATCAGCCCGACGAACTGACGGCCGTCTCGTGCACCCTTCAGAAGGGACAGTCGAAAAAGATCAAATTCAACAAGAAGTCCTGTTCCTCTTTTGCAGAACATATCGGACGATTGCCGTTGGTGATTGTCACTCCCAGTGACCAGAACCTCATATTGGGTGGCAGCGAGGTCCGTCGCAAGTTTATGGACGGCATTATCTCACAGGTTGATCGCAATTATCTGCAACTCCTGTTGGGTTACCAAAAAGCACTCGAACAGCGTAACCGGTTGTTGAAGCAGTTCTATGAGAACCGTTATTTCGAGGAGGATTCTATCGCCTTGTGGAACGAACAACTCGTACGTTTCGGCGAACCCATTGTCGCTGCCCGTCAGGCTTTTCTCCGTGATTTCAGCCCTCGTTTTGAACATTATTACAAGCTGATTCACCCCGACGCTGCCGATAGTGAACGTCCTTCGATAGTCTATAACACCCAGCTCTCTGACCAAGAGCCAGCATTTGACGCGCAGCTCGCGTCAGCCCAACGGCGTGATGCACAGATGCAGTTTACCACAGTGGGTCCGCACAAGGACGACCTTGATTTTTTTGTCAGTGACTTCGCTGTGAAACGTTTTGCCTCACAAGGTCAGCAGAAGACCTTTTTATTGGCACTGAAACTGGCGCAGTTCGACTATATCAACGAACGCCTAGGCACTAAACCCATACTCTTGCTTGACGATATCTTTGACAAGCTGGACATGCTCCGGGTTAGCCAATTGGTGCTATTGGTCGGAAGTGACCGCTTCGGGCAGGTCTTTATTACCGATACCCAGCAGGGTCGCGTCGAAACCATCTTCAGCCAGGCACCTGACATGCCGCACAAAATCTTCCATGTAGAACAGGGTATGCTAACAAATTCTTAAGTAACTTGTTCCTATGTCCACAGAATACACCATAAAAGACTTGATTGATGCTGCTTTGCGGCGTTACAATTTCGACCAAAGCATCACGAAGGAACACGTCGAACAAGCCTATAAGAAAGTAGTGGGTGATTTTATCGTGAAACTTACGCGCTCTGTCTATTACGACACAACAAGCAAAACGTTGAAAGTCGTGCTTTCGGCCCCCGCTTTGAAAAATGAGATATCCTACAAGTTGACCGATTTACGACAAGCCATCAACAAAGAAGTCGGTAGCGAGGAGGTGGACAGAATTGTGCTGATATAAAAAAAAACGCTGAAGTTGAATCTTCAGCGTTTTTTTTGATAAAAGCGTGATTTTATTTCACGTTATCCTTGACTTCGTTGAGGAAGGATTTGGCAGGCTTGAAAGCGGGGATGTTGTGAGCGGGAACAATCACAGAGGTGTTCTTGCTGATGTTACGACCAGTCTTCTCTGCACGACGCTTGATAATGAAGCTACCGAAACCACGGAGGTACACGTTTTCACCACCAATCATGGCATCTTTAACGGTAGTCATGAATTCTTCAACAACGGCCAAAACGGCCACTTTCTCAATACCAGTCTTCTCGGAAATGGAAGCTACGATTTCTGCTTTAGTCATATCTTTTGAATTTTTTAATGATTTGGTTTTCTGATAATATTTTGCAAAAGTACACTTTTTTTTCAATAAAAAAACAAATTTAAAAAAATTCTTTCCAAATAATGTATGAGCTGAGTTTAAAAAGTAATACTAAAACATTGTAATACAAATTGTTAATATTGATTATTTCAATTGTTTGGGTATCAGTTATTTTTTTGAGTAGGGATACACAAAGAACACTTTTTCAGATTCTTTTTTTCGAATTTTGTTTTTTTTCAAAAGACATAATTGGTTTTTTATGATCATTGCAAAACAGAGTTACTCTTGATAGTTGATTCTGCAACTTCAAATGATTAAGTATATAATATTTATTATAATTTAACGTTATAAAGAAAAAATAATATAGATAGTTATGCAAACTGTTCTTGTGAAAAAAGAATCGCTGATTCGGACTGTGTTGATTGACACCGTGTTGCTTGCTTTCATGTGTCTGGTACCCGCTTTGTCGCATGTAATGGCACTGCCCCTGTACAAACTCAATCCGATGCTTCTTTGCCTGTTGGCAGGTATGTTTCTGACAACCGACCGGCGTAATGCCTTCCTTTTGGCGCTGCTGTTACCCATGGTGTCGGCTTGGATAACCGGTATGCCTACTCCGTTGAAAGAACTCTGCATGTCGGCTGAATTGGTGACAGTGGTCAGCGTATTCAGCCTTGCAGAAAAGAAGCTGTTGGTTTTCCCGTCGATACTTGCCGCTATTGTGTTGGGCAAAGGGGTGTTCTACCTGTTGAAAGCGTTGCTGCTTGCACCTGCCGTTTTGATTGATACCAACCTATGGCTCCAAATGGCAGTGGCCGTGGGTGCATCGGCTTTGTTTGCTCTCCTTTTGAAAAAAAATCATAGGATTGGGTAATCTGTGACTCAACGTTTATACTCCCATAAACCATCCCATCCATGAAAAAAGCCATATTATCGATAGTCTTCCTTATTGCTTCTCTCGGCATCCTTCGGGGGCAGGAGATGTCAACTATGGGTACCGACTTTTGGCTGACTTTCATGGACAATAACAATAATTACAACCTCACGGTATATATCTCTGCTCCGGAGGCCTGTTCCGTGACGTTGACTCATGCGGGTTCCGAATGGACGGAAACAGCGAGTGTGTCGGTCGGCACGGTGACCTCTATCGAGGTTCCCGGAGATATCGGTTTTTCTTCTTTTTCAGGCGTAGTGAGAAACAATGGCTTCCATTTGACAGCAACGGACACGGTTTCCGTCTACATTGCAACCCAAGGTAGTTACACTTTCGATGAGACGCTGGTACTTCCTACACCGGTGCTTCGTGACAAATACGTGGTGCAGTGTTACCCCTCCGATACTTATGGGAGTGAATTCATCGTGCTGGCGACACAAGACTCTACTTGGGTGGATATCTACCTTACCGACAGCACTCTTGATGGACAGTCGGCAGGCGACACGGCTCATGTATTCTTGCCTCTGGCAGGGAAGACTTACCAATTGAGGTCTCCTGACGTGGGCGATTTCTCAGGTACGCGCGTCGAAGCGCGCGACTGCAAACGTATCGCGGTTTTTCATGGCAACAAATGTGTCTATATTCCCGATGAATTGACGGGCCAGTCTTGCGACCACGTGATGGAACAGGCCATCCCTGTCAATTGCTGGGGAAAGGAATTTATCGTTGTAAGCAGCGGCTCACTCGCCTACCCGGACAGGGTTCGAATCACGGCACTGGAAGATGGCTGCGTGGTGCGTAAAAACGGCCAGCAGGTGGCTACCCTCAATGCGTTACAGACTTATGAGTATCGTATGAATAGCACTGTTTGGCGTTTCGCTGTGGACTATATTCTCACATCCACTCAGGCAAGCGTCAATGTCTATTTCGCCAGCACAGGGCAGGGGATAGGCGACCCGTCGATGGTGACGGTGAGTCCTTTAGACCAGGCGGTGAAAAACATCACTTTCAATAGTTCGAGTACCTCGGCAACGAACACGCATTACGTGAATGTGGTGGTTCGCGGTCAGGATATCCCTTATTTAAGGCTGGATGGCAACACACTGATGGGGACTTTCACCATGGTGGAGAACAACCCTGCTTTCTTCTACCGCGCCATCGAGCTGAACGAAGGAAGCCACACCTTGCGTATGGTCGGCGGTGCGGGTTTTGTAGCCTACGCTTTTGGAATGGGTACCCACGAGAGCTACGCCTACACCATCGGTTCGAACATGATCGACCTGTCTAGTCGAATGGTGGTGAACGGGATAACGATCAACCAAATGTCAAATCTGGTCTTTTGTCGTGGAAGTGAAATCCCCATGTATATCGAAGGCGCCGACACAGGGGCGACGTTTTATTGGGATTTCGGTGACAGCACCTTCTCGACCAATGAATCAGTGACCCATAGCTACAGTCAGGCCGGCAACTATACTATCACTGCCGTTATCTCCGCTGCCACAACCCCTTGTTTCCCGACAAACGACACGCTCAGAACTACCATCCGCATCGTGGACCCCGATACTGTCAACATAACCTTTTCAACCTGCGACCCCATCTTTGTCTGGCAAGGGGATACCTGCCGCGAATCGGGCACTTATGAAAAACTATCGACCAACCGTTACGGCTGCGACAGCCTGACGGTTCTTAACCTGTCGATGCATCATGCGTCACAATACTATATTCCGATGGAAGGCTGCGACAGCTTGATTTTGAACGATCATATCTACTGGAAAGACGACACAGCGGCAATGGGCGTCTACACCGACCGTTGGGGTTGCGACAGCATCGTGGTGGCTCAGATTGTGATTCACCCGGTGGTCCATACGGTACAGGATGTCCATATCTCCTATGGGGACACGCTGCACTGGATCGACGGACTGGACTATAGTGAAGAAACCGATGAACCGTTCATAGTGCTTCGCAGCATCCATGGCTGCGACAGTATCATCCACTTGCATCTCCATCTGGTGGAGGGTATCCAACCGCCACCCATTGACAGTGCGGTGATCTGGGTGCCCAACGTCTTCACCCCGGAAGAAAGCACCAACAAGGAATTCGTGATCAAAAGCAACGACATCACCTACATGCATGTCTATCTCTTCACCCGGGGCGGTGCCTTCGTGACTGACTTCGATGGACTGACTGAGTGTTGGGACGGACGACGCAACGGGGAAATGTGTAAGAGCGAAGCCTATGTCTACCTGATAGAATACACCACCAAAGGGAAACCCGGCTACAAACAACGGATGACAGGCACGGTGCTGCTGTTGAGATAAACTATTCCCATTCCACTTACCTTAAATGTAATTTATGAAACAGAAAATCCTATACCTGATGGCCATGCTGATTTTAGCTGTTTCTGGCTGGAGTCAGACGATGACTACCATGGGTACGGATTTCTGGTTCACTTATTTGAAGAGTGTTGGTTATGTGCAGTTGAAAGTTTTTGTCTCTGCGCCACGCCCCTGTTCGGTCACTTTAACCAACCCTGCAACAGGATGGGACACCACAGCGGCTGTTTACCAGGGGGTGGTCACAACAATTGAAATGCGCCGGTCGCAGGCATACAGCAACACTTTGGGTATTGTACAAGATAAAGGCATACATCTCACCTCCACAGATACTGTTTCGGTTTATATCGCTCTAACGGGTGAGAGTTCATTTGACGAGACGAATGTTTTTCCGACTGTGGTGCTGCAAGACAAATACGTGATTCAGAACTATCCTGCCGATAATAATGGCAGCGAGTTTGTGCTTTTGGCGACAGAGGACTCTACATGGGTGGATATTTACTTGTCGGATGCCGTTTCAACAGGAACAACTAACTATGCTGCGGGGGATACTATGCATATCTTTCTTTCTTCGGCCGGGAAGACCTATCTGGTGCGGTCGATGGATGAAGGTGATCTGTCAGGCACACGGGTGGAATCCCGCAGCTGTAAGCGTTTGGCAGTGTTTCAAGGGAATGAATGTGTGTATATCCCCGATTATCCAAACGGAAGCACATGCGACCATGTTATCGAACAAGCCATTCCAACCAACTGCTGGGGAAAAGAATTTGCAGTGATTAGTTCAGGAACGGCAGGCCTTCCCGACAGGGTACGCATTACGGCATTGGAGGACGGTTGTGTCATCACGAGGAATGGCACTGTTGAAACCACCATCGATGCGTTGGAAACATACGAATACCCACTTTACAGCTATGGAGGATATAACGGGGCCGATTTTGTGACCACATCAACGCCGGCGAGTGTGAACGTCTATTTCTCCAGCACCGGCAACGGACAGGGAGACCCTTCCATGGTGACGGTGCCTCCATTGGATCAGGCGGTAAAAAACATCACCTTCAACAGTTCAAGCACTTTCTACACCAATACACATTATGTCAACGTCGTTGTGCGGGAGCAGGATTTGCCCTATCTGTATTTGGACGGCAATTCGCTGAACAATTCTTTCCTGATCATGCGCAACAACCCTAGTTACCAGTATCGGAAATTGGAATTGATGCAGGGAAGCCATACGTTGCAGATGAATGGAGGTGCTGGATTTGTGGCTTACGCATTCGGATTGGGCACCCACGAGAGTTATGCCTATTCCATTGGCTCTGGTATGCAGGACTTGACAAACCGTATGGTTGTTGGCGGCCATACAGTCAACCCCATGTCTGACTTGGTTTTCTGCAAAGGGGACTCGATTCGGATGTATGTTGAGACTCCAATGCAACACACTCCCGCATGCTGGTTTTTTGGCGACAATACGACCGGAACAGGCGACACTGTGAGCCATGTATATAACCACACGGGAGAATTCGTTATCACGGCTTTGGTGACATTGTTGGAAGAATCCTGTTTTCCTTCCAGGGACACGATACGTGGCACCATACGCATAGTCGAACCCGACACAACTGTGGTTGAAAGCTCCACTTGTGACTCATTCTATATCTGGGGACCAGATACCTGTTATGAAAGCGGCACCTACATCCATCATCTGTCTAATCGATATGGATGCGACAGTCTATTGATTCTCAATCTGTCGATGCATCAGCCAAGTCATGACTATACGCATCTGAACGTATGTGACAGCATAACGGTGGACAATCACGTATACTATACTGATGACACGGTTACGACGGGTATCTATCAGAACCGTTGGGGCTGTGACAGTATTGTCTCGACAGTTCTGCAGATACATCATTCGATCCAGACCGTTCAGGATCTGAACATAAAGGAAGGGGACACGCTGTACTGGATCGACGGTTTGTACTATAGCGAAGAAACCGACGAACCGTTTGTAGTGCTTCAAAGCGCCAACGGCTGCGACAGCGTTATCCACCTACATCTACATCTGTTTCCGGGATTTCAGCCGCCACCCGTTGATAGCGCGGTGATTTGGGTACCCAACGTCTTCACCCCGGAAGAAGGCACTAATAAGGAATTCGTGATTAAAAGCAACGACATCACCTACATGCATGTCTATATTTTCACCCGAGGCGGTGCCTTCGTGACCGACTTTGACGGACTGACTGAGTGTTGGGACGGACGACGCAATGGGGAATTGTGTAGGAGCGAAGCCTATGTCTACCTGATAGAATACACCACCAAAGGGAAACCCGGCTACAAACAACGGATGACAGGCACGGTGCTGCTGTTAAGATAAAAAAAAGTAATAAATATGAACGATAACAAGTTAAAACGCGTATTGATAGTCGGCGGGGCTAATGGCATAGGTCTCGCTATGGCTAATGAACTGATGCAACGGGAAAGCTGTGAAAAAATATATATTGTTGACAAACAACCGCTCCCTGATGGATTCGGTCACGCTAAATGTGTTTTCTTTCAAGAAGACCTGGTTACGTCCGACTTTTCTCTCTTTGATCGTTTCAATGATATCAATACCTTGATAATCACTGCTGGTTTTGGAAAACTAGCATTATTTGAGCAGGTAGGACAGCAGTACATCGCCGATTCGTTTGCCGTAAATGCGGTCGCACCGATTCGGATAGTCCGGAAATTCTACGATAAGATGAAAAGGCCTGACGATTTTTATTGCGGTATCATGGTTTCCATCGCCGGCTTCCTTTCATCGCCGTTCTTTGCAGTCTACGGTGCAACCAAAGCAGCCCTCAAGATCTTTATCGAAAGCGTCAATGTGGAACTGGAAAAAGCGGGTAGCCCGAACTGCATACTGAATGTATCGCCAGGTTCCATCCAGGGGACTGCGTTCAATGGTAACGCAACCGACTTGTCGCTTAGCACACCGCTGGCCAAGGAGATTCTTACACATTTGGAAAACAAGGACGATCTGTTTATTCCTCGCTACGAGGAGGTCTTTCGCGAAGTGCTGGAACGCTACCATGACGATTTCCGTGCCGAAGGGCGACACAGTTATGAATATAAACTGCAGTCGGGACGCATCAAAAACTGATTGAAATAAATATACCATTTCCGACATTTTGTCGTTAATACACCTGTCGGACCACTGATATATCATTTATGAAGAAAGTAATCACTTACGGAACATTCGATTTGTTCCACTACGGGCACCGGCGTCTGCTTGAACGTGCCAAAGCGTTGGGAGATCATCTCATTGTGGGCGTCACCAGCGAAGACTTCGACAAGGCTCGCGGCAAAATCAACGTGCAGCAATCGCTGATGGAACGCATCGAAGTGCTCAAGGCCACAGGATTGGCCGACGAAATAATCGTCGAAGAGTATGAGGGTCAGAAAATCGACGACATTTTACGCTATAATGTGGACATTTTCGCCATCGGATCCGACTGGGTCGGCAAGTTCGACTACCTCAAACAATACTGCGAAGTGGTCTATCTGGAGCGCACCGAAGGGGTATCCAGTTCTGAACTGCGCGCTGAAAAACGGGAGTTGCGACTCGGTATCGTCGGCGACGAGCTTCCTTTCCTCTCCAAATTCGAACGGGAAAGCCACTATGTCAACGGCCTCTCCATCTCCGGTCTCTGTCATCTGCGCCGTCACGAGTCAATCCCCGATAACCTGCTTCAATTGCCGCTACTCACAAGTAATTTTGAAGAAATCGTGGATGCATCAGACGCCATCTTCCTCAATTCCACTCCTCAGCAGCACTACAACCAGATCAAATATGCTTTGATGCATGGCCGTCATGTGCTATGTGAGCCTCCCGTGTCGATGAGACGGGACGAATGGGACGAATTGATGCGGCTGGCGGAAGAGAAGAAATGTCTCCTCATGGATGCCCTCCGCACCGCCTATGCAATGGCATACAGACGGTTGCTGCTGCTGGTCAAAAGCGGCGTAATTGGCAAAGTGTGCAGTGTCGACTCCTCCATCACCGTCCAGCGTGACACCGAACTGAAAGGCGACGAACTGATCAATGTACGCAACAGTATCAGCACATGGGGCGCCAATGCGCTGCTGCCCGTTTTCCAACTGCTGGGTACCGACTACCAGTCAAAGCGTATTATCACTCATATCGAGAATGAATCGCTGAAATACGACACCTTCTCCAAGATCGATTTTGTCTACCCCGAGGCGGTTGCCTCCATCAAAGTGGGTAAAGGGGTAAAGACCGAAGGCAGCCTTGTGGTCTCCGGAACCACAGGCTACATCTACGTCCCGGCTCCATGGTGGAAGACCGAATACTTCGAAGTCCGTCGCGAAGACCCTTCCTTCAACAAACGTTACTTCTACCAATTGGACGGCGAAGGCATCCGCTACGAACTGGTCTCCTTTATCCGTGCGGTCCAAACGGGTCGTTCCTATCCCTATATCTCCGGTCAGGTGTCAAAAGCAATGGTCGCCATCCTGGAAGACTTCTATAACGAAAAAGATCTCATTAGGATTTAGTTCCCTTCCCCAACTCTTATCCCTTTTCATGAACAATCTGAAGTACAAACTCAACCTCATGATGGCCCACAAGGATGCGTTGCGAACACGTGTCCCTTTCCTGTTTGCCCACATGATGAATCAAGTAAAGGAAAGCACACTCCCGCTGGCTATGCGGCTCAAAGACAAAGAGACCATCGAAGTGGCTTTCATGCTCACTATCCCCGGCATGTGGAAACACGACTACCTTTTCCGCCTCATGCAGCAGCATCCCCATTACCACCCTTATGTGGTCATCTACCCCTATTCTGAATACAAGGGGTTCAGTAGGGAAGAGGTGTGGAAGACCATCCGTCGCACGGAGGAATTCATCAAATCCCGCGGATTCGAATACATCATTCCTTTCGACGAAAAGAAAAACAAATGGATTGATATCAAAAAAATCAACAAACCCGACATCGTCTTCTTTGCGTCGCCTTACCGCGATGTCCAATCCAAATACTATATCTACAACTTCAAGGATAGTCTGACCTGCTACATTCCTTACGCTTTCAATGCTATCAATGTCTACCGCATGCTCTACTGGACATCGACAGTCAACCTCTTCAACTTCTATTTCGCCGAAACGACCATTCACCAGCACTATGTGAGCCAGTATGGCCGAAACGGAGGTGCCCGTGCCTATGCCACCGGCTATCCAGGAACGGAGGTGTTCCTCCACAGCGACTACCAATCCCGGGATGTGTGGAAGCCGCAAGCTACACCCAAGAAACGCGTTATCTGGGGTCCTCACCACACCATTGGCAATTCGGCAGCCGACTCTTTCAGCGCATCGACATTTCTTCTCAACTGCGATCTGATGTTGCAGCTCGCCCAAAAATACAGCGATAGCATCCAATTCGCTTTCAAACCGCATCAGCTGCTGAAATTCAAACTGATTGATATCTGGGGGGCCGAGAAGACTGAACAGTATTACAACCAGTGGGCTTCCATGGAGAACACTCAGCTTGAAGAGGCTGGCTATGTCGATCTCTTCATCCACTCCGACGCCATGATGCACGACAGCGGCAGCTTCACTACAGAATATCTCTATCTGAACAAACCGGTGATGTACCTGCAGCGCAAGGAACAGATTGAGGATATGTTCAACACTTTCGGTGTTGAAGCCTACCGCCAGCACTACCACGGTGTCACGCAAGCAGATATGGAGCATTTCCTGGAGGATGTCGTCCTCGCTGGCAACGACCCCATGCAATCCAGCCGCAAAGAATTCTTTGATGCTTATCTGGCACCCGTCGACGGCATGCTCCCCTCACAATGCATCATGGATATCTTGGAATCGGCCATCAACGGAAAACTGAAATGACTATGAAACCATTCGATTATCTTATCGTAGGAGCCGGCCTTTATGGTGCTGTCTTTGCCCATGAGGCTACAGCAAAGGGTAAACGCTGTCTGGTCCTAGAAAAACGTGATCATATCGGCGGCAACTGCTATACCAAATCTGTCAACGGTATCAACGTCCATTGGTACGGAGCACATATCTTCCACACCTCCGACCGTCGGGTTTGGGACTATATGAGCCGTTTCTGCCAGTTCAACCACTATGTCAACAGCCCTATTGCCAACTACCATGGTGAACTGTACAACCTGCCGTTCAATATGAACACTTTCTGCAAACTGTGGCCCGATGTACACACACCCGACGAAGCCCGACAGCGCATTGCCGAACAGCAGGCCGCTGTTTCCTTCGAAGGGGAACCTCGTAACCTGTATGAGCAAGGAATGCGGCTGGCTGGACATGACATCTTCACCAAGCTGGTCAAAGGCTATTCCGAAAAGCAATGGGGACTTCCTGCCGAGGAAATCCCTGCGTTTGTCCTGCGCCGCTTGCCGTTCCGTTTCACCTTCGATAACAACTATTTCAACGACCCTTTCCAAGGAATACCCATGGGAGGCTATACGCCCATTTTCGAGCGGTTGCTCGAAGGGTCCGAAGTGCGCCTTGGAACCGATTTCCTTGGTGACAGGGAGCATTTCCTTCAACTCGCAGACAGGGTGCTTTATACCGGTCCGATCGACGCCTTCTTCGATTACCGTCTGGGACGACTCGATTACCGCTCACTCCGTTTCGACCATCAGCTTCTTGAAGGGGTGACGAATTTTCAAGGCAATGCAGTGTTTAATTACACCGATGCCGAAACTCCCTACACCCGTATCATCGAACATAAACACTTCGAATTCGGACAACAACCTGACACGGTTGTTTCCTACGAATACCCTATAAAGTGGGAACCGGGGCTGGAACCTTATTATCCTGTTAACAACGAGCAAAACGAACAGCTTGCCGACCGATACCGTACACTTGCCCAGCAGCAGCCGCAGGTCTCGTTCGGCGGACGACTGGCCGAATATCGTTATTACGACATGGACAAGATTGTCGCACAGGTCCTCAACCATCCTTGGCTGAAATCATAAATCAAAAAGGGAATGCTGCAAAATACAAGTTCCTTTATAGAAAACCATAAAAAAAAGAGCTCTGCAAATCATGCAAAGCTCTTTTTTCATATTAGGACCGATTGGTTATTTGCCCAGCAAGCTCATCACTTTGGCGTAGACAAAGTCCCATTTCCAATAGACGGCTGCAGCAGCGGCCAGCAGTAGAATGAGGATTACAATCCATATCCATCTATGGCGTTTGCGCGGGGCGTAGGAGGTCTCTACCTCATTAATTGCTTCATTCACATCGCCAACCATCTCGTTGACGGCTTCCACCGACTGTGACTCGATGGCTGCCATAGCCTCTGCACGTGATGATTCAGCCATTTCCACAACTGGCTCCGCCATGGGTGTCTCCATCGGAGGAATGGTTTCCATGGGAGGAACCGGCTCTGCCATATCAGCCATCGGTGCAGGAGCTACCGGTTCGGGCTGCTGGGGTTTGGGTTGATAGTTGCCAGAAAGCACATCCTCCATGGTTTTGTGCGACTCAGGATCGGAAATGGGTTTCGTGATGTAATTCTCTGCCGACAGACTTGTGTCGCTGCCGCAGTAAGGGCATTTGGGCTCGTTGTCATAGAACGGTCGACCGCATTTGATACATTTGATTAATTTCATAATGGTTGTTTGGTGTTTATGGGTTTAAAGGTTCAATTAATTCGTTAAAATACTGTTTGACTTCTTTTATTTCTTTAGATTCTTGTCAAACCAATCGATGAAATTCCTGTGCCACAACAGGCTGTTCTGCGGTTTCAGCACCCAGTGAGTTTCATCGGGGAAATAGAGGTAACGGGCTTCCAGACCACGCAACTTGGCAGCGTTGTAGGCAGCCATACCTTGTGAAGCGACAATGCGGAAGTCAAATTCGCTGTGCACCACACAGAGAGGTGTGTTCCATTTATCCACAAAGAGGTGGGGCGAGTTGGCAAAGCTTTTCAGCGTTTTCGGGGTCTTTTCCCAGTAGGTGCCGCCAAGATCCCAGTTGGTGAACCAGTACTCTTCCGTTTCGAGGCACTGCTGGTCGAAGTTGAACATGCCGTTGTGGGCCAGGAAAGCCTTGAAACGGCGTCCGTCAGCATAACCCTTCACATCGTGGTTATGGCCTGCAAGCCAGTAGATGCTGTAGCCTCCGAAACTGGCACCGCAGGCACCGATGCGTTCCTTGTCAATCTGTTTCATATTGTCGGCAAACCAGTCGGTGGCGGTCATATAGTCCTGCATGCACAGTCCGCCGTAGTCGCCGCTGATCTCTTCACACCAGGCCGTTCCGAATCCAGGGCAGCCTCTGCGGTTGGGGGCGATAATAAAGTAGCCGGCTCCGCTCATTACCTGGAAATTCCAGCGGGTGCTCCAGAATTGGCTTACCATACTTTGCGGACCACCCTCACAGAAGAGCAGGGCAGGGTAGACCTTCGTGCTGTCGTAGTTGTAAGGATATATCAGCCAAGTGAGCATCTCTTTTCCGTCCGCTGTCTTAATCCAATGTTCTTCCACCTTGCCCATCTTCACCTGATCCAGGATGTCGTTGTTGAAGGTGGTTAACTGTTTGCCTTCTTTTTTGTCCTCCTTCAGGTTGTAAGTGAAGATCGTTGCAGGGTATGAGATGGACACCTGCGTCGCATAGATCTTGTCACCCTTCAATTCGAAACCATTGATGTCATGGTAGCCATGGCTCACCTGGCGGATGCTTTTGTCAGCCACGTTGAAGGCGAAAATCTCGTTCATGCCGCGATACATCACCACGGCAAGCATCTCTTTGCCATCCTCCGTCCAGCTGATACCACTTACACCGTAATCGAAGTCGGCGGTGTAGTCGGTCTTTTCGCCGCTCTTCACGTCATATACCATCAGGCGCAGCTTGTCGCTCTCATAGCCGTCGTGCTCCATGCTTTCCCAGGCAATTTTGCTGCCGTCGGGGCTGAACACCGGGTTCTGGTCGTAGCCCATGATGCCTTCCGACAGATTCTTCGTTGTCCCGTCGGAAATCGTGTACAGGTAGATGTCGCTATTGGTTGAAAGAGAATAGTCCTTGCCCGTCTTTTTACGGCAGGTGTAGACTATCTGTTTCCCGTCAGGCGAGAAGTTGAACTGCTCCACACCACCCCACGGACGCATTGGACATTCAAAAGTACTGTCCACCACGGCTTTTGCATGCTCGATGTCTACCGTTCCGTCCAGCTTTGTGACGAAAATCTGCGGGTATTCATCCACCCAATTGTCCCAATGGCGGTACATCAGATCTTCGTTGATGCGGCCCGTTGTCTTGTCCAGGCCCTCATAGAGGGGATCTACGCTAGGAGTGCGTTTCACAGGCAGGTCGGTGATGTAGACCACCTGCTTGCCATCAGCCGAAAGTTTGAATCCTTCGATACCGGTTTCAAATGTGCCCAGCAGCTTCTCTTTCTTGCTTTTTACGTTGATGCTACGCATTTCATTACCTCTGCAGAAAAGCAGTGTCTCATCATCCAGCCAGACGGGGTTGAACTCGCCTTTCGCTGTCGTTGTCAGTCGCACGGCGTCGCCGCCAGCAGTCGGCATCACATACAGTTCCGCATTGCCTTTATTCTCCTCCATGTCATAGTAGGTGAGGGTATAGGCCAGCTGTTTACCATCGGGTGAAACGGCGCTCTCGCCCATCTTGCCCAGAGCCCACATCACTTCAGGAGTGAACTGGCCGTTTTTCACTTCGATTTGGGGTTTTTCGACGACTTTGCCGTCACCCTCCGATGACTGCTTCGAACAAGCACATATCAGCGCCAACGAAGCCATTGCTATACATATTTTTTTCATGAAATGAATTGTTTTTTTTAATTTTGCAAAATTACATTTTTTTTTGAAACAAAAATATATATTTTTGTAATTGATTCTATTTCAAAAATAAATATAAAATCTTGATTCAAATAATGCTTATAGAGAAGTGCTGTTTCAAAAAAAAAACGTAAATTTGCATGTGTTTTTTTGATTCCTGTTAGATGATCAGGATTCAATATGTTTCACTGTTGTAAATAATTAAATAAATAATATAGAATCATATTACCATGAAAAAAACATTCTTATTGCTTATGACAGCAACAATGATGACTACAGCCGTCAATGCACAGAAAGTTACTTCTGGCATCAAGATGTCCAATCTGGACAAGACGGCTAACCCGACTGAAGACTTTTACCAGTACGCTTGCGGCGGTTGGATGAAAGCCAACCCGCTTGACGCCGAACACAGCCGTTACGGCTCATTTGACAAACTGGCTGACGACAACCAGAAACACCTCAAGGAGATTATCCTCGAGACGGCAAAAGCAAAGAATGAGCCCGGCAGTGTGGCTGACAAGATTGCCATGCTTTACAACATTGGCATGGACTCTGTACGCCTTCAGCAACAGGGTGCCGAACCCATCAGACCTTATCTGCGAAACATCTTAGTGCTGCACACTCGTGACGAAGTACTTCATCACCTTAGCCAGCTGCACAAAATCGGCATCTACCCATTCTTTGGTCTCTTTGGTGAGGCTGATTATGAGAATGCTAAAATGAACCTCGCCTGGCTGTATCAGACCGGTATCGGTATGGGCGACCGTGACTATTACCTGAAGGACGATGCACACAACAGAGAAATCCGCGAGGCTTATCTGAAACTCATGGCCAAAGAATTTGCGCTCTCTGGATACGATCAGATGTGCGGTATCTCCGCTCAAGATCTTGCCGAGATGGTTATGGCTCTCGAAACCCGCCTGGCTAAAGCACAATATGATAATCTGACCAATCGCGACCCTTTCAAGACTTTCAACAAGATGACTGTTACCGAAGCCGATGCAAAAGTCCCTGCTTTGAAGTTGCCGCAATACTTCTCTTGGATGGGTCTACCTTCGCTCAGCGCCCTCAATATGGCACAACCGGAGTATTTCGAAGAGGTTAACACCATCATGGCCTCCGAATATCTGCAGACAATCAAAGCTTATTACGCATGGAATGTCATCAATGCCGCCGCCGGTTACTTGAGCGATGATTTCGTGATGGCAAATTTTGAATTCTACGGACGTACGATGAGTGGCACGGAGCAGATTCGTCCCCGTTGGAAACGCTGCGTTTCCACTGTCAACGGAGCCCTCGGGGAAGCTCTTGGCCAGCTCTATGTGAAGAAATATTTCCCTCCCGAGGCCAAGAAACGTATGGTCACTTTGGTGGAGAACCTGCAAGTTGCTTTCGGTCAGCGTATCAAGGAGGCCGACTGGATGGACAACACCACCAAGGCTCGCGCTCAAGAGAAGCTTGACGCCATCCTGGTCAAGATAGGCTATCCCGACAAGTGGCGTGACTACAGTGGCCTGGAAATCAAGAATGACAGCTACTTCGCCAATATCATCCGCAGCAATATCTTCGATGTGAAATACATGCTTGGAAAAATCGATAAACCTGTTGACCGTAATGAATGGCAGATGACTCCTCAGACAGTCAATGCCTACTATAACCCCACTACGAATGAGATTTGTTTTCCTGCCGCCATCCTCCAGCCTCCCTTTTTCGATATGAAAGCTGACGATGCCGCCAACTACGGTGCTATTGGCGTTGTTATCGGACACGAAATTACTCACGGATTCGATGACCAAGGACGTAATTATGACAAGGATGGCAACCTTGCCGACTGGTGGAGTCCTGCCGATGCCGAGAATTTCAAACGCAATTCTCAGGTAATCGTCAACGCCTTCAACGCGGTCAAGGTGCTTGACGACCCGGAAACCTATGCCAATGGAGAACTGACACTCGGAGAGAACATCGCCGATAATGGAGGTCTGCATATCAGCTATCTGGCCATGCAAAACGCCATCGCCAAGAAGCAAGTGAAGAACAAAGCCATGGACGGTTTCACTCCCGCTCAGCGTTTCTTCCTGGCCTATGCCGCCGTCTGGGCTTCGAATATTCGTCCGCAAGCCATCCTCCAGCTCACCACCATGGATGTCCATGCGCTGGCCCGTAACCGCGTCAACGTTACTCTGCCGCATATCACCGAATTCCACGAGGCTTTTGAAATTAAGCCAGGCAACAAGATGTGGCTTGCACCTGAAAAACGCGCCAAACTTTGGTAAGACTCTATTGACATGGATATCATCATCACCACCACCGATTCCATTGAAGGGACGACAATCACCCGTTATATAGATGTGTTGCGTAGCAGCATGGTCGTGGGAACTGATTTGTCGCTTGCTGATTTGTTCTCCGGTACCAGCCAGAAATATCGCTCCCAGCTCAACACCATCTACGATCGCGCCATGGTCGATTTGAAACTTAAATGCGCTGCAGTCGGTGCCGATGCTATCGTTGGCTTGCATACCGATTTTGAAGAAATCTTTGGCAAAGGAAAGACCAAATTTGTTGTTTCTCTTATCGGAACGGCGGTAAAATTGGACAAATCCAAGTCGTTTTTTTTGGAAGGGGAGGAAACTGCAGTTGCTGCCGATGTCTTGCGTCGTCAGCAACTGTTGCTCTCTCTTCGCAGAAAAATGAGCGACGACAATTACGCACTAAACGAATCCGACTGGGAAAATATTCTCCGTTATTCTCTCGTGGATTTGGCTCCGCTCATTTATCACCGTTATCTGCTTTTAACGAAAGCGACGGTGAGCGATATTCCTCTCTCGGAGAAGAAACTGCTCTTGGATAACTTTATTCCGTTTCTCAAGAGCATGAATTATGAGGATGCCGCCAATGTGGTTTATGACGATGTCCATACAGATCCTTATTGCACTGCCGATGTGGTGGAGAAATGTCATCTCTTTCACCCGGAAAAAATTGTCAGACTGTTAAATCATGACAACAAACACCTGATTATCTCGCTGCTTGTAGCCGACAAAGCATCCTATTCAATTCATGACTTGGAATTGATGAAGAAAATTGCTGATTTTATTGACAATTTGCCAGATACGGGTCATTACGAAGAAGGAAAGGGTAATCTTTTTGGCAAGTCGGGTACATTGCTTGTCTGTGAACGAGGGCACACGACCGCTGTAGAATTGGGCGGCCATTGTACCGAGATGTTGGAACACGGATTGGGAATATGCAATCTGAACGTCAAAGGGTTGACTGAAGCCGAAATAGATATCATTTCTCAATTTAAACAAAAAATTGAAATACTTGATTCGTTGCTGAAACGTTGACAATTCTGTGTTGATAAAATAATGTTCTAGGCTCATTATCCACTGGCATTTTTTGTAATTTTGCATCTGTTTATTGAAATAAAATGTGTTGTTTTATGAAGCGATTTTTGATTTTAACTGTTGCTTTAATTATATGTTCTAATTTCTCTGTAGCACAGAAAAATATATCAATAAAAGGAACTGCAGAAAATGGGGTTGGACGAAAGGTAGAACTCTATAAAATCTCAGACTATATTTCCCAAAAGGAAGTGTTGCTGGATACGTTCCGGATTTCGGATGACAAAAAATTCGACTTGCGCTGCTGGGCCAATTACCCCATGATGGTTACGGTGCAGATTGAGAATTATTCCCAGTCGTTCTATGTCGAGCCGGGTAGGGATTACGTGGTTATTATTCCATCCTTCGATTGGACGCTTGACGAAAAACGCAATGTATTTCTTGACCCTGAGCCCCTTCCACTACTTTTTCAGAACATCCCTTCCAACGACATAAACCTACTTATCGACAGTATTGACAGGGTAATTGCCCGTTTCGTTGACGACAATTCTTTTTATTTCGATCAAAAATTCCATCCTACTGCTTATTTCTTTGACAGCCTCGTCACAACAGTCAACCGCCGTTGCAACGACACAAGCAATGAATTTGTCAATCGCTACAAAATCTATCGTCTGGCGGAATTGAAGTATGCAATGAAATTCGATTCTCGCCGCAACCTGATTGAAAAATTTATCAAAAACCAACCCATTCTCTATTATGACGAGAACTACATGTCGCTTTTCTCCACACTCTACGCCAATAGCATCTCTAAAGGGACGAAAGACATTCCGGTCTACCGACTTGCACACTGGGTTTACAACTTAGACTTGGACACCTACCTTGACTCCATCGGCATGGATCCGCTGTTGCGCAATGAGCAGATACGTGAACTGGCCGCTCTGCAGGCGTTGCAGGAATCATATTACAATTTCCGCTACTATGATGCGGAGATGGTGATCAAAATGATTGAAAAGCTGGCTTCGCGAACCAAATTTTCAGACCATAAAGTGATTGCCGCCCATATCCTGGAAGGATTCAACCATCGGGACGAGCAGGAAAACCAGGAAGTGACCGATTTCGTTCTTCCCAATGTGGACAAAAGTCCCGTCTCTCTCAGTAGTTTTAAAGGCAACTGGGTGTATATATCTTTTGTTCGGGTCAGCGATCCCGCCTCACTCTCCGAAATAGAAACGATAGCCTATTTTCACGATTCCATTTGTGCACACTTTAACAATGTAAAGTTCGTTACCATTGACTGCGATCGCGAATTCCAGAAAATGTACCATTTCCTTAAGAATTCCAAACACGGAGATAAATACAACTGGACATGGCTTCATTTTGACGGCAACTACGATATGCTCCGACATTTTCAGATTTACAGCTACCCATGGTTCGTACTGCTCGATCCGGAAGGGCGTATAGTTTACGATGTCACTCCAGCTCCCAGCACAGGATTTCTGTTGAATGCCCCCTGGCGTATTGTTCAGCAGCCGGAATATGTTCCACGTAATAAATTCAGCCGATAAGCCATTTCTTTAGGAACGGCACTTATTTGAGACTAATTTAATCTTTATAAATCTATTAACGCTTTAACTATTTCTTTTGTATGATCGACATCACCCTTCAAAATAATATTGCTCAGGCGTTGCAAAACCTCTATTCGATTGAGGCAACTCCGGAATCTATTGTACTCCAGAAAACAAAAAAGGAATTCTCTGGAGATTATACGCTGGTTGTTTTCCCTTATGTCAAACAAGCGCGCAAATCACCTGAGATGGTGGCTAACGAATTGGGCTCCGCAGTGAAAAACGCACTGTCCGATTTGATATCTGATTTCAATGTAATCAAGGGTTTTCTCAACTTTTCCGTCTGTGACAGTTATTGGACTTCCTTTGCCACTGCTATCGCCAACAACCCACATTATGGTTTGAAAACAGTCGATTCCAACGAGGCTCCTGTGGTGATTGAATATTCATCACCCAATACCAACAAGCCACTACATTTGGGTCATATCCGCAACAATCTTTTGGGATGGTCTGTCTCACAGCTGCTCACCGCCAATGGTCGTAATGTCAAGAAGGTCAATCTGGTAAATGACCGTGGCATCCATATCTGCAAGTCTATGCTCGCTTGGCTGCGTTACGGTAACGGCGAAACACCAGAATCGTCGGGCCTGAAAGGCGATCATCTTGTAGGTAAATACTATGTGGAATTTGACAAGCATTACAAAGAGGAAATCAAATCGTTGATGGACCGTGGGGTAGAGGAGGAGCAGGCGAAAAAGGAAGCGCCTTTAATGATAGAAGCACAACAAATGCTTAAACGTTGGGAAGACGGCGACAAGGAGGTTCGTGAACTATGGGAGAAAATGAACGGATGGGTCTATGCCGGTTTTGATGAGACTTACAAAAAGATGGGTGTCGGTTTTGACAAGATTTATTATGAATCGAATACCTATCTTTTAGGAAAAGAACTTGTTCAACGGGGACTGGATCTGGGTGTGCTTTACCGTAAAGAAGATGGTTCCGTTTGGTGCGATTTAACTGATGCAGGATTGGACCATAAATTGTTGCTCCGCAAAGACGGAACCTCGGTATATATGACGCAGGACTTAGGGACCGCTTTATTGCGCCAGAAGGATTTTGGCGCCGACCAATTGATTTATGTCGTCGGTAATGAACAGGATTACCATTTCCAGGTTTTGAAGATTGTTCTTAAACGGCTTGGATTTGACTGGGCCGATAAGGTATATCATCTTTCCTATGGAATGGTGGAACTGCCTAACGGAAAAATGAAATCGCGTGAAGGTACGGTGGTCGATGCTGATGATTTAATCGAGGAGATGGAAAAAACGGCCGAAGAAATGTGCCGTGATCGTGGCAAGAATGACGACATGGATCCCGACCAGCTCAAAGCACTTTATCATATGCTGGCTCTCGGCGCATTGAAATATTTCATTTTAAAAGTGGATCCCTCCAAAACCATGCTCTTCAATCCTGCAGAGAGTATCGATTTCAACGGAAATACAGGTCCCTTTATTCAGTACACTCATGCCCGTATCCGTTCCATTGTCCGCAAGGCGGTCTATGAAAAGGGGATTGACTTGCATGCCAATCCGGGCAATATCACTATCAATGAAAAAGAGCGTGAAGTGATCAAACTGCTTCACGACATGTCTACCGTTGTTTCACAAGCTGCTGCAGCCTATAGTCCTGCAATGATTGCCAACTACAGCTATGATCTTGCCAAGGCTTTTAACAGCTTCTATCAAGACACACCGATCCTTCGTGAAACAGACAATAACCGGATGCTATTCCTGGTCCAATTATGTGACGCCGTTTCTGTAGGTCTGAAAAATATGATGTGGATCCTCGGTATTGACGTCCCGGAAAGAATGTAGGGGATTCTGTTATACGTTACACATAAAACTGTAAGCTTTACATTTTTGACCAATGTTTTTTACTGAAGATATTATACTTTCCACTCTTATCTGCGATGAAGATGACCATTTGACCATTTGGGGACTGGCTCGTCTTTTTCAAGATGCTGCCGAAGATCATTCCAAGTCTTATGGAGTAGGCTATGATGGTCTCATTGTCCAGAATCGGGCATGGATTCTTACACGCGTGTATTACAATATTTTACGCTACCCGATAGCAGGGGAGAAGTTAACTGTTCGAACATGGCCCAAACCAGACAATGGTTTGATAGCGCCTCGTGATTCTCAACTTATTGATTCTAACGGAATGGTTTGTGCTTCATGTACATCCAACTGGGTGATTCTCAATATGGAGTCTCGTCGTGTGTGCCGTTTGGGCGAAATAATTAAGCCATTTGAGAAAGAGACAGAGAGCGCTACATCGGTTGTGAAATTTGACAAAATGCTTCTGGATGACGATTTGTCTTTAGTGAAACATATCGATGTTCCATATTCATCTATTGATCATACGCATCATGTTAATAATGCTGAGTACATGAAATGGATTTGTGATGCAATACCTGATATCTGTAAATCACATTCTGATGAACATCGTCGTGAGATTTCATCATTCGACATCAATTACGTCAAAGAAACCAAATACAACGATCCTGAAGTCCAATTATACGGGAAATCCATTAATGATTCTGCTTTTCAATTTCGTTTGACAAATAGTAGTGGAATATCCGTCCAAGCACAGGTTGTTTTAAAATGAGATATAGAGAGGGAGTACAATTATCCCTCTTTATTACTTTACTACCTACTTAACATAATAGGGATTATTGAAAAACAAAATAGCCCACAGATTTGTGGGCTATTAATAAGTTTGCAATGATTATTTGCGTCAATTATTGCTTTGCGTTTTTCTCAATTTCTTTGATACGTGCTCTGATAGGTTCTGCTTCTTTAAGCATATCGAGACGCATGTAGCAAGTGTTGAGAGTAGTCAAGCAGTTGAAAAGATTCTGACGGTTTCTGAGCTGGTCGTTTTCGCTGAGACCATCAATAAATGAGATGGCTTGATTCAGGTACGGAATGGCCTGCTCAAAGAATTGATTGCTTTCTTCTGTCAATTTGTTGACAAGTGCTTCATCATCGTCAGAGATACTGCCTTTCTCAAAGATATTATTAATGGCCTGGATTTTATCGGCTGCACGGTTGTAGATCATGATACCCATACCGTAGTTCGCTTCAACCTGGTTGGGATTGAGTCTTGCTGACTCTTTGTATGCGTTTTCGGCTTTGGCGTAGTCTTGCGCCTCTTCATAGATACCTGCGGCTGCACAAAGAATCAATGCCATCTGATCCTTCGTAACGGTGTCAGGAGTCTCGGCAATGGCTTTCTCGGCCAATTCAATACCTTTGGCCTGATTTCCTGCCCAGATATAGGCTGAAGCAAGAAGCATGAATGAATTGGGGTCGCCATTCGTTGCCTTGGTGTAGCGATCAGCGGTCTTGATGACCTTGGCTGTATCGCCAGCCTCTTTGTAGAGGGCTACCATCGTATTGTATATACGAGGCAGTTTGTCTTCGAAATTCTTGATTTTGGATTTGGTGACCAAGTAACCATAGTATTTCTTCACACCTTCATTGTCCTTCAGCATCTGGCAACTGTAACCGGCAATATAGTAAGCATTATTGGCCAAGTCGTTATCACCCGAGTTGTTGGAGATCTTGATGGCCTCATCAGCTTCTTTCAAAGCATCGGCATAATTGCCGGAATTAAAGAGGTCGCAGCTTTTATTGAAGTACTCGTTACCGATGAATTTGAAAACTTCACCGTTAGACTTGGTGAATTCGCCTTTGGTGTCAAGTTCTTTGCAACGAAGCGCTGCATTGTAGGCTTTATTGCACCAATCGGGATCTAGATCTTTGTATTTGGGTTTCTTCAATTTGCTGTCGGCACCAATTTGGCTGTAAATCAGTCCGGCATAATACCAAGTTTTGGCATCATCTTTGGTATCGTCATGGAGACAAGCCTTGTCGATAGATGCTTTAGCCTTGTTCAGATAGCCTCTCTTCAGATCCGACATGGCGCTCTGAACATTAAGGGTCTGCGCATTCACGGCTATACCGAGAGTTAAAAGCGCTGCAAACAATGCGATTTTTTTCATGATGAATAAGATGTTTTAATGTTATTTTCCTAAGTTTGTATTTCTTGTTTTGTTATTATTGTGCTTTTAGGAATATTTAAGTCTTTGAAATCAATCCTGCGTCGTCTCCCCTGCTTCCTGGTTGGATTCGCCAGACTCCCCTACTCCACTTCCATTATCTTTAGTAATAGCTTCAGTATTAGTTGATTCTGCTATATTTTCTACGTTTTCAACATTGTCGGCCACCTCTTCCTCGGGTTCGGCGTCAACCTTTGTAATAGAGGCGATAATGTCTTTGCCACGCAGATTGATAAGCTTCACACCCTGTGTGTTGCGACCCAACACGCGCAGGTCGGCGATGTGCATACGGATGGTGACTCCTGAACGGTTGATGATCATCAGGTCATCCTCGTCGGTGACGTTGATCAGAGCCACAATGCCACCAGTCTTTTCGGTCACCTTCATTGTCATCACGCCTTTACCGCCACGATGGGTAGGACGATAACCCTGATTCTTTTCAGGTTCATATTTCAGCTGGGAACGTTTGCCGAATCCGTTTTCGCTGACCACAAGGATGTCTTCTTCTTCGTTGTTGGTGCAAAGCATGCTGATGACTGCATCGTCCGCGCCTTCCAGCGTAATACCTTTCACGCCTGAAGCGCCACGGCCCATTTCGCGGAATTCCTCTTCCGAGCAACGGACCACCTTGCCGTTCTTTGAGGCGATAAGCAACTGGCTGTTGCCATCGGTGAGTCGGGCGGTAAGCAGTTCATCGCCTTCGCGAATACCCACAGCGATGATACCGTTGGTACGGGGACGAGAGTAGGCCTCCAGTGAGGTCTTTTTGATGATGCCGTTCTTGGTGCAAAGGACGATATAGTGGTTGTTGAGATAATCCTCATCTTTGAGGTTTAGCACATTGACATAGGCTTTGACTTTATCGTCGGGCTCTATGTTGATAAGGTTCAAAATGGCACGTCCTTTGGAGTCTTTGCCGCCTTCGGGAATTTCGAAAGCGCGTTTCCAGTAGCAGCGGCCCTTTTCAGTGAAGAATAAAATGTAGTTGTGGTTGGTGGCCATAAAGATATGCTCCACAAAGTCCTCGTTGCGGACCGAACTGCCTTTCGAGCCGACACCTCCCCTGCTCTGGGCACGGTATTCGCTGAGGAGCGTCCGTTTGATATAACCCATATGAGAGATGGTGATAACCACCTTGTCGTCGGCAATCATGTCCTCGATGCTGAAATTGGAAGCGTCGTATTCGATACGGGTACGACGGTCGTCGCCGTATTTGTCGCGTATTTCAGCCAATTCGGTCTTGATGACCTCCATAAGTACTTTGTGGTCGCCGAGAATTTCCTTGCAGCGTTCGATGAAACGCATTTTCTCTTCGTATTCTTCCTGCAGACGCTGACGTTCCAGTCCGGTGAGCTGGCGCAGACGCATCTCCACGATAGCACGGGCTTGTATGTCACTGAACCCCCAATTGTCCATCAATCCCTGACGGGCTTCGTCGACAGTAGCCGAACGACGGATGAGGGCGATGATATCGTCCATAATGTCGATGGCTTTCAACAGACCTTGCAGGATGTGGGCACGCTTTTCGGCTTCGGCCAGTTCAAAACGGGTGCGACGGGTTACCACTGATTCACGATGCTCCACGAAATTCTGAATCAAATCCTTCAGATTGAGCAGCTGTGGGCGGCCTTTTACCAAAGCGATGTTGTTGACGGCAAACGACGACTGCAGTTCGGAATACTGGAACAGTTTGTTGAGGATGATATTAGGCACCACGTCGTGACGCAGGTAGTAGACTACGCGGATACCGTCCTTGTCTGACTCATCGCGGATGTCGGTGATGCCGACAATCTTGCCGTCTTTCACCAACTGAGCCTGCCGTTTGATCATCTCCGATTTGTTGACATTATAGGGGATGTCGTGGGCAATAATCATGTTGCGGCCTTTGGAGTCGGTCTCGATGGAAGTCTCGGAACGGATGATAATGGTACCTCGTCCGGTTGTGAATGCATCACGAACACCGTTGTAACCATATATAATACCACCGCCCGGGAAGTCGGGAGCAGTGATGTGCTGCATCAACCCTTCGACCGTGATGTCCGGATTGTCAATATAGGCGATACATCCATTCAGTACTTCACGCAGGTTGTGTGTGGGCATATTGGTAGCCATACCTACAGCAATACCGTTCGATCCGTTGATAAGCAAATTGGGTATCTTTGCAGGCAATACGGTCGGCTCTTCACGATCGTTATCGTAGGTGGGCATCATGTCGACGGTATCTTTGTCGATGTCGGCAAGCATTTCATTGGTGATTTGCTTCATTCGTGCCTCGGTATAACGCATGGCAGCGGCACCGTCACCATCAATGGAACCGAAGTTACCCTGACCGTCGACAAGCATGTAACGCATGGCCCAGGGTTGAGCCAGTCGAACCATAGCACCATATACAGAAGAGTCGCCATGAGGATGGTATTTACCCAACACCTCACCAACAACGGTGGCAGATTTCTTGTAAGCAGTATTGTAGAAAAGACCCATGTCGTTCATTGCATAAAGAATACGACGATGGACAGGTTTCAAACCGTCACGCACATCGGGAAGCGCACGTGCGACAATTACAGACATAGCATAATCGATATAAGCCGATTTCATTTCGGTTTCTATATCGACCTGCGTGATTTTTTCGTTCTCAGAAATCATTTAGATGTATTTTATTCTATTATATACCAATTCTTTAATAAAGAATACCTTTATTTAATAAAAAAGCAAAGATACGTTTTTTTTCTCAAAGAAAACAGTTGTTTTTTGTTTATTTAAGGATTATTTTTTAACATTTTATGAGACTGCCATTTTGTCATTCACTATTCACACAAGGCTGTTGAAAATAACATTTGGCAAAGATATTGTGGATAAGTCAAATGTAGTAATTTTGAATCGTTGAATTGAATTTATTGAATACTTGATAACATATTGAAGTTCAGAGTACTCTATGGAAGCTAAACTGAGTAAAAACAGCAAAAAAGTCATTGCTGACAGTCGAGATGAAGCCATCCGACTGAAAAACGGACACATCGGAGTGGAGCATTTGTTCCTTGGCGTCATTCGCGAGACAGAATGTTCAGCTTATAATCTGCTGGTGTCGATGGGTGTCGACATGGGAGCGATAAAAAGTCGCATTGAATCGGCCATTGGACAACAACAGTCGAATATCTCCTACAGCGAGGAAAGCGAAATACCTATGCTGAAACAGACGGAGAAAGTCTTACGGCTGGCATTTCTGGAATCCACCAAACTGAAAGAGGGCGAAATAAAAACAGAACATCTGGTTTTGGCCATCCTGATGGAAGGTGAGAATGTGGCCGCCCGTCTTTTGGAACGCGAAGGAATCAATTATAACAAATTTTTCAACTCTTTAAAAAATAGTCGTGGCGATTCGGAATCCGGGAAACAGAACATCGACGACTACGAGGCCAAATTCGACCTCAACGGCGACGATGAGGAGGACGACTACCCTTACGCCAATCCGGAATCGGACAACAGCCGTTCTGAGAGTGCAAAGAACGGAAAGACACCTGCTCTGGAGAATTTCGGACGCGACCTTACCAAAGCAGCCGAAGAGGGACGCCTGGATCCTATCGTGGGCCGTACCAAAGAGTTGGAACGTATTGCGCAGATCCTCAGTCGCCGCAAGAAGAACAATCCTGTTCTTATCGGCGAACCCGGCGTGGGGAAATCGGCCATCGCCGAAGGATTGGCACAGCGTATCGTAGAAGGACGTGTCCCCCGCACACTGTACAACAAGCGTGTCATCTCGCTCGACTTGGCGTCGCTGGTTGCCGGAACCAAATACCGTGGACAGTTCGAGGAGCGCATGAAAGCCATTCTCAGCGAGTTGGAACGCAACCACAATATCATCATTTTTATCGATGAAATCCATACCATTGTCGGTGCCGGTAGCGCTTCGGGCTCCTTGGACGCTTCGAATATGTTCAAGCCCGCGTTGGCCCGTGGCGAAATCCAGTGCATCGGCGCCACCACGCTTGACGAGTACCGCCAATACATAGAGAAAGACGGCGCCTTGGAACGCCGATTCCAGAAAGTTCTGGTAGAGGCGACCACTGCTGACGAGACATACGAAATCCTCAATAACATACGCGACAAATACGAAGACCACCACGGGGTTAACTATACCGACGAGTCTTTGAAAGCTTGCATCAGCCTGACGGAACGCTATGTCACCGACCGTCTGCTGCCCGACAAGGCCATCGACGCAATGGACGAAGCTGGTGCACGTGTCCGCATCGCCAATGTGCGTGTGCCGCAGGATATCATCGATATGGAACAACGTATTGCCGAGGTGGTCAAGCAGAAGAAAGAGGTGCTGGCACGTAAGAGCTATAACGAAGCCGCAGCTTTGCGCGACGAAGAACGCGAACTCACTGCCGAGCTGGAAGAGATGCGCCGCCGCCATGAAGCCGAAGAACGCGACAACCGCGTCTCGGTGACCGAGAACGATGTGGCCGAGGTGGTGGCCATGATGACCGGAGTGCCTGTGCAGCGTATCGCACAGAACGAAGGTGCGCGACTGCTCAAGATGGAAGACGAACTGGCTGGCACCGTCATCGGACAGGATACTGCCATCAAGAAGATTTGCAAAGCCATCCGCCGTAACCGTGCCGGTTTGAAAGATCCCAACAAACCCATTGGAACTTTTATTTTCCTAGGACCTACAGGTGTAGGTAAGACCTATCTGACCAAGGTGTTGGCCAAGTACCTGTTCGATAGCGAGCAAGCCATGATACGTATCGATATGAGCGAATACATGGAGAAATTCGCCGTGTCGCGCCTTATCGGAGCGCCTCCGGGATATGTAGGCTACGAAGAGGGTGGCCAACTGACCGAGAAAGTGCGTCGCAAGCCCTACTCCATTGTGTTGTTGGACGAAATAGAGAAAGCACATCCCGACGTCTTTAATGTGCTGTTGCAGGTCCTCGACGACGGCCAGCTGACCGATGGTCTGGGTCGTAAGGTGGATTTCAAGAACACCATCATTATCATGACCTCCAATATCGGCAGTCGCCAACTGAAGGATTTCGGCACCGGTGTGGGCTTCAGTACCACGGCACGCGAAGCCGAAAAATCGGAGATGGAACGCGACGTCATCGAGAAGTCGCTGAAGAAATCGTTCGCCCCAGAATTCCTCAACCGTATCGATGAAATAATCTATTTCAATAGTCTGGAACGTGAAGATATCCATAAGATTATAGATATTGAATTAAAGGGACTCTTTAAGCGTATCCGCTCGATGGGATATGAAATCACCATCGACGAAGCGGCAAAGGATTTCCTGGTCAAGAAGGGTTGGGATGCCCAATATGGTGCCCGTCCGTTGAAGCGGGCTATCCAGCGCTACATCGAAGACGACCTCGCCGAGGAAATCATCAAGGCTGACATTTTGTCGGGCGACACCATCCATGTGACTACGGGCAAAGAGGAAAGCAAGGACTCTCCCACTCTCGACAAGGAAAAGATTGTTTTCGAGATAGAGAAAGGTGAAGCCTCCCGTCAACTCAGCGAAGCCATCAGCGAAAGCATCGAGGAAGAAATGGTTGAAGCGAATTGATAGGTTAAATGGACACCAACCCTCAGATTGAACTGGCACGACGCTATGTGGAACAGACCAATGTCAGTGTGTTCCTTACAGGCAAGGCAGGCACAGGCAAGACCACATTTCTGCGTGAAGTGGCGGCACGTTGTCCTAAACGCCATGCCATCGTGGCACCGACCGGTGTCGCCGCCATCAATGCCGGAGGGGTCACCATCCATTCTTTTTTCCAGCTCCCCTTCGATCCGTATCTTCCCGACGTCAAGGAATTGGTTACCGAGTATCAGTTGCCGAAGAACCGCAAATCACTTAGTAAAACCAAGTTGAATATTATCCGGACACTGGAACTTCTTATTATAGACGAGATTTCCATGGTGCGTGCCGATTTGCTCGACGCCATCGATATGACCCTGCGGCGCTATCGGCGCAGCAGCCGTCCCTTCGGTGGTTTGCAGTTGCTGCTTATCGGTGACGTGCACCAACTTTCGCCTGTGGTCACCGAAAATGAACGCCCGTATATTGAGCGCGTCTACGACTCTCCCTATTTCTTCGCCAGCAAGGCGTTGCAGAAGATCCACTACGTCACCATCGAACTCACCCATGTCTACCGGCAGCAGGATGCAGCATTTGTCGACCTGCTCAACCATGTGCGTGACAACCATATCGACGCCGAGACGTTGCGCCAGCTCAACAGCCGTGTTGGCGTGCCGCAGAGAGAGGCTATCACCCTTACCACCCACAACCGTCAGTCCGACGCCATCAACCGGCGCCACATGCGGGCATTGAACGGCGAAAGCCACGAGTTTGAGGCCTTGGTCAAGGGCAACTATCCAGAGAAATCCTATCCTTGTGACTGCACACTGGAGGTGAAAGTGGGAGAACGCGTTATGTTCGTCAAAAACGATTCTTCCGGAGGACATCGCTATTACAACGGCAAACTGGCCACCGTGACGGGGTTTGTGCGTAACGAAGACGGCAATTTCGTTGAGGTAGTCGACGACGATGGCGAGACCATTCTTGTAGGTCTCGAAACCTGGGAGAATCTCAAATATGAGATTGACCCTAAAACCAACGAGATAGTTCAGAAAGTGGATGGCACCTTCAGCCAATATCCTCTGCAGGCTGCATGGGCGGTGACCATCCACAAGGCGCAAGGACTCACTTTTGACCGTGTAATCATAGATGCCGCCGATGCTTTTGCCTTTGGGCAGGTGTATGTGGCGTTGAGCCGTTGCCGCACCCTTGAAGGACTCTCCCTCTCCTCCCGACTGACGCCCGATGTGGCTTTCGACGACCGCTCCGTGTCGCAGTTCATCAACGAACAACCTACCTACGAACAGGCTTTGGCGTCGGCAGCGGACTACGAGCGGCAGTACCGTATCGATAAACTGATGGAGCTTTTCGACATCAACGAGCTCGTCCATTGGCTGGACCGTCTGCGCACCCCTTATGGAAAGTTGAAACATATCTACCCCGAGAAACTCCGTTCGCTCAACGAACAGATTGATGCAGTGGTTGAATTGCAAAGTGTCAGTGAAAAGTTCAAAAAACAGTTGATGCGCATGGACGTTGAGTCGCAGAACTCACGAGCCCGTCAAGGAGCTGAATATTATGAGAAGCAGCTCTCTCGGCTCGATTCTCACTTGACCGATATTTTCGACATCGAAGTAGACAACAAGGAGACTTTCAAGGTCCTCAAGGAGATCAGCGACCAGCTGGCAGAGATTATGTCCATTAAGCTGGCCTGTTTCCAGGCTGTAATCAAAGAGGGTTACAGCGTAGCCGTTGTGCAACATGCTAAGGTTGACCAGTTGATGGCTGGCGAGAAGAAAACGACGAAAAAGAAGAACAAGAAGCAGTCCGGAAGCGAAGAATATAACACCGACCTAGCCACCTTGTTGCGTCGTTGGCGTGCTGTCAAGGCCAAGGAGGAAAGATTGCCGCCCTATATGGTGTTACAGCAGAAAGCCTTGCAATCCATCGCCACCAATATGCCGCAGAACCCCTCTCAACTCAAACAACAACTCGGTGTCGGCACCAAGACCGTTGAAAAATACGGCAAAGAAATTCTCGACATTGTCATGGATTTCCTTGAAAGCGGACAGTAAATACTTTATTTCCTCAAAGAAAGTCTGGGATTGGCTCTATAATTAATCAGTTCTCTGAATTGATTAGTGTTCCGAAGTTGGCTTCGTTGGGTTTGACGCGCTTCATGTCCCAGGTGTCTTTGCGGCCGTTGGGATAGGTGTAGGACCAGATGAACCACTCGCTGTCGAGTCGTTCAATGTCGAAGGTAAACCAGCGGTCGCTGTTGGGCCAGGAATGCGACACAATTTTGGCACCGTAGTCTGTGAACCAGTCGCTCCAAATTGCGTTATCAATCGGTAACATCGAGAAGCCTTCGGACATTTCGTTGAAGAGGAACTTACCATTCTCCACTTTCCAGCGGCCTTTGCAATGGTAATGATAATTAAACCTTGCTCTCTCTATTGTATCCGTCTCGCCTGTAAAAAGAGGAATGACGATGGTGGAGTCCATTGTCAAGCCGTGAGACTGAATTGCCTCGTCGACATAGGTGCCGTCGGCATAGAAACGCAGTGTCCCCTGCTCGTCGCAATGGATGGTGCCGTTGCCGTCGGGAGCTTTGTAATCCCACGAATGTTCGTAGTTGTATGTGCCGGGGATTAATTTCTCGGCTTTTGAGAGGCTTTTGTGCGCTGAGCAGGCAAACAGCAAAAGCACAACTGGCATCAGTAAACAGAATCGTCTCATAACATATAAAAAGAAAAAGGGGAAGATCTAAATAGATCCTCCCCTATCCTATTTTGCGGACGGGGCCGTCCGCGTAACAATTTTAGTTTTCGGCGGGCCAGACGGGCTGCAGATTGCGGTCGCCATAGGCGTCGTCAATCTTGCTGATGGTCGGCCAGTACTTGTCGCCGTGCTCTTGCGGGAAGGCGGCCACCTTGCGGCTGTACGGATAGTTCCATTCGTCGGCGCAAACCACCTGCATGGTGTGGGGAGCGTTGGCGATGGGGTTGTTCTTCTCGTCGTACTTGCCGGTCATGATGTCGTCGATCTCCTGACGAATGCTGATCATGGCGTCGCAGAAGCGGTCGAGTTCGCTGAGCGGCTCGCTCTCGGTGGGTTCCACCATCAGGGTATTGTGAACCGGGAAAGCCACCGTGGGAGCGTGGAAGCCATAGTCGTCCAAACGACGGGCGATGTCACCCACACCGACCTTGAGGCTGAATTCGGCGAAGTCGACGATCATCTCGTGACCGCACATGCCGTTCTTATTGGTGTAAAGAATCTTATAGTATTTCTGCAGACGGGCGCGCAGGTAGTTGGCGTTGAGGATGGCGTGCTTGGTAGCCTCCGTCAAGCCGTTGCCTCCCAGCATCAGCAGGTAGCCGTAAGTGATGGGGAACAGTAGGAAGTTTCCGTACGGAGCGGCAGCCATGGCGTTACCCTTCTTGCCACCCACCTCGTAGATGCAGTGTTTGGGCAGGAAGTCGACCAATTTGGCACTGACAGCGATGGGGCCGACACCGGCACCGCCGCCGCCGTGAGGACCTGCGAAGGTCTTGTGCAGGTTGAGGTGGCACACATCGGCACCCATACGTCCCGGGCTGGTGATGCCCACCTGGGCGTTCATGTTGGCACCGTCCATGTAGACGAGGCCGCCGGCAGCATGGATGATGTCGACGATTTCGAGGATACCTTCCTCAAAGGCGCCGTGCGTCGAAGGATAGGTAATCATGATGCAGCTGAGGTTGTCCTTGTACTGGGCCACTTTCTCTTTCAGGTCGTCGATATCGACATCTCCGCGGTCGTTGCATTTCACAACCACCACCGTCATGCCAGCCTTGGCAGCCGATGCGGGGTTGGTGCCGTGTGCCGATGCGGGAATGAGGCATACGTTGCGCTGCGGGTTGCCGCAGTCGATATGGTAATTGCGGATGACCGTCAAGCCGCTGTATTCGCCAGCCGAACCCGAGTTGGGCTGCAGCGAAACACCTGCGAATCCGGTGATGATAGCCAGCATTTCTTCCATTTCCTTGATCATCTGGATGGAACCTTCGGCCTGGTCGGCAGGTGCGAAGGGGTGCATGCCGGCGAAACGGCTCCAGCTCAGCGGCAGCATCTCGGCGGCGGCGTTGAGTTTCATGGTGCAGGAACCCAGCGGAATCATGGCGCGGTTGAGGCTGAGGTCTTTCACCTCGAGCTTCTTCATGTAGCGCATCATTTCGGTCTCGCTGTGGTATTTGTTGAAGACGCTGTGGGTCAGGTAAGCGCTCTTGCGCAGCATCTCGACGGGAATGTCGCTGAAGGTGGTGCAGCAACCCTTACCGTTGCACTGCAGCAGTTCGGGCTCTTTGCCTGCGGCTTTTGCTAACACCGTGATGATGGCGTTGATATCGTCCTTCGAGGTGGTCTCGTCGAGGCTGATGCCGATGCATTCCTCACAGATGTAACGGAAGTTAATCTGGTTTTCCTCGGCGACCTTGCGAACCGTTGCCGTCGGCACGGGGCACTGCAGTGCCAGCGTGTCGAAGAAGAGGCGGTTGTGCTGTTTGTAGCCGTATTTCTCCAGCTCTTTGGCCAGCACGCCGGCCATGGCATGGATGTTCGAAGCGATGTTGCGGATGCCTTCCGGACCGTGCCAAGCAGCATAGAAACCGCTCATGATGGCCTGCAGCGCCGAGGCGGTGCAGATATTCGAAGTGGCTTTCTCGCGTTTGATGTGCTGTTCGCGCATTCCGAGCGCCATACGCAGAGCGGGGTTGCCTTTCACGTCGACGCTCCAGCCGATGATACGTCCGGGGAAGCTGCGTTTGAAAGCCTCTGTGACGGCGAAGAAACCTGCGTGGGGACCGCCGAAGCCCATCGGCAGACCGAAGCGCTGGTTGCAACCGAAAGCACAGTCGGCACCCATCTCGCCGGGAGTCTTGAGCAGTGCCAGCGCCATCAGGTCGGTGGCGACACCCACGAAGATGCCCAGTTCGTGCGCTTTGGCGATGAATTCGGTGTAGTCGGTTACCTCACCAAATTGGTTGGGGTACTGGACCACGGCGCCGAAGAAGGTGTTGTCGAGTTTCACCTCGGACGCTTTCCCGACAACGATTTCGATGCCGCGGGGAGCAGCGTTGGTGCGCATCACGTCGAGTGTCTGCGGGAAGATGCAGTCGTCGACGAAAATCTTGTTGACATTCTCTTTCACCTGGGCGCGGCTGCGGCTGTTGTAGAACATAATCATGCATTCGCCGCCGGCGGTAGCTTCGTCAAGCAGCGAAGCGTTGGCCAAAGGCATTCCGGTCATGTCGCTGACCATGGTCTGGTAGGTCATGAGGGCTTCCAGACGACCCTGGCTGATTTCGGTCTGATAGGGAGTATAGGCGGTGTACCAGCCGGCATTCTCAAACACGTTGCGCTGGATGACAGCGGGTGTGATGGTGTTGTAGTAGCCCATACCGATGTAGGATTTGAACATCTTGTTCTTCTGGGCCAGTGCGCGGCAGCGGTTCAGAAATTCGTATTCGTTGATTCCGTCGGCGATAGGCATGGGTTTGTCGAGGCGGATAGCCTTGGGGACAGCCTTGTCGATAAGTTCCTCCATAGAGGAGACACCGATGGTTTTGAGCATTTTTTCTTCGTCAGCGGCTTTGTAAACGCCATTGTGACGAGCAGTAAAATTATTGGTAATCATCAAGTTAATTATTTATAAATTTGTATTTCTTTATTATTTTAAGAACTACAAAAATACGAATATTTTTTGTAAATTAAAAAAAAACGACAAATAGTTTTTAAGCCTCCCCATTGACAGAAACAGAGAGTATTTTGCCTGTTTCAAGATTGAGTACCATTTTCCAATAGCAGTCGCCACCATCTAGGACACTGCAAAAGCGACGAGAGAAAAGCCAATTGTACTTCTCACAACTGCAGTTAACAAAGACACATGGCTCGTTGTTCTCATCATAGAAGAAGATGTATTGTCGGCCGTAGACTTTGTAACGTTTGCGGATTTGCTTGAAATAATCTTTTTCGTTGAGTGCAGCAGCAAGGGCATTTTCGGCTCGCTGGACATCCTCAATGGTTATATCCTGCTTGAAGCGCCCGTAGCCAAAGAGGTGCAGTTTTTTGCCTTTGTCAATGAGGCTGCCAGCGCTATTAATGCGCCCCTTCATAAAAACCGAGTCAAATCCCGTTGGGACAAGCACATATCCGATTAGTTGTGTATCGGCATTACAACGATAGAAATAGGTTTGTTCATCGATGCTGAAGTAATAATAATTAGCACTGTCTCGTTTGTTGTCGTAATTCTTTTTAGCGAAACCCTCTGGTTTTATAAGGTCTGTAACTATAATCGGTTTTGTATTAGGCTTTGCATAGGGTTTTGGGAGCTGTGCCATCACAGACTGCGATAAAACCAAAAGGAGCGTAAGCTTTATTAGTTTCGTAATCTTCATTTTGTTAAGGAGTAAGAAAGGAAGTGATATTGGACAATTGTTCTGACAGTTTCAACCCAATTTGAACCGTACACGCCATGTGCCAGGAGTGTTGGGGCTTTCCGCTGGGGTCCAGTCGTGGCTGATGATTTTGAAGGTGCCGATTTCGGAGGTGTTCTGCACATGGGTGCCAGCGCAGGCACAGGTGTCGTAGTCCCCTACCCTAATGAGACGCAATGTCGCACTAGCATCGTCTGGCAGCTTGGAGAGGTCGACTTCAGGCGGCACATGGTCACGGTCTACATATTCGACAGTCACGTCCAGGTGCTGTTGAATAACTTCGTTGACTTTGGCTTCAATTTCCGCCACCTGCGCTTCGGTGGGAGCTGCATTCAACAGATAATCGCATTTGCTTTTCTTGCGTTCAATATGTGCATTCCTTGACCGCGGACATCCGAACATCCGCACCATGGTCTGGTTTAAAATATGCTCCGCCGTATGCATCGGCGGGTACTCTTCTTTATTATGAGCGTTTAAAACAGGTTCTTGTTCCATAACAGATAAACTTCTATAATTCGCTATAGGGATAATATCGCAGATTTACAAAGTAAAAAAGCACCCAGCACAACAAATGAAACAGAAACAATAATAATGCAATCGTCCATTTCTTTTTGGCCAATGCCATAAAAAATGCCGTACCTCTCCACAAAAAAGAAAGGCAGCCTATTAATAATGACAAATGAGTATAGGGAAACCAATCATTCAAATAGTCCGAATTATTGGAATACGAATAGAAATCGCCTGCCAAATTGAACAAATAGCACAGCATTGTCACACAGACAGGTACCCACCAATATTTCAACAACCAAGCAAAGAAGAGTCCTACTGTTAAGGATATGTCCATTCCTCCCGTATGCATCGGCAAATACTCCTCTTTATTATGAGCGTTTAAAACAGGTTCTTGTTCCATATTATTTAATGATTTATTCTTTGCCAATATTCTCAAATCATCGTTTCTGTTCTGTACCTTTTGTATTATTATAGGGAACCTCTTTATCTATTGGATTCAAACTAAAATTGCATGGTATAGGCGGGAAGATTGACTGATACTCAATTATCATCGACATATCCACTTCAAGACAAAGGGATTGGTAACCATCGGCCGTAATCCTCAGCAAAAATAAGACAAGAGATCCGTCGTCGTGGGTTAATTGAGGGAACGACAGCCCATACTTGCCGTCACTGTTGGTTGTCGTCGAACAGACAAACGACGAATCATCTTTCCTTAGCAGTTCAAGCTTGACATTTTCTATTGGTCTGTTATTGGTAGCATCCACGACCGATCCCATAATATGCTGAGTTGTTGTATCCCATAGTGAAGATGAAATATTGCCACCTTTAAGAATCTTATTATCCAAGGCAAGGATGTACATATAATAGTCTTTATTCTGTGCAATACTCTCTTGGTGCTCGTCGTTTTCTTTTATACTATTTGGGGCTTGGGCAAAGCTGCTTTGACAAGGACTGCACCACATAACTAAGGCAAAGCATAATGCACATATGAAAAAATTACACTTTAAGGATGTGTCAGTTCTCCCTGTGTGCATCGGCGGGTACTCTTCTTTGTTAGGAGTATTAATAAAGGGCTTTTGATCCATGAGACAGTACGTATTAAGCAATTGTTGCTATTTGAGTGAATATTCAAATTGGAATTAACGGCGTTTTTCTTTGAAGCACTGCCGTGCTTTTTTCAGCTCTTTGCGTGACAATGTGGTATGACCCCATAGGTCGATATAGCCGACAATCCAATCGTGATTGTCAGGATTGAAGGTACTGCATTCGTATATTCCGTTGCATACGGGGGTGATACTGTTGAAGGGACCCTCAATAATGATATTCCCTTTATAGTCGATGATAGCGTTGTTCCCGTTAGCCAGACGTGTGAATGCCCTACTGCTGTCCTGAACCCAAAGCTCTTTGTATTGGAATGGAAGTATTGTGTTGAAGTCACTGTCGACCAGTCCCCATAGCGAGTCCTTTTGTGCTGCAAACGCTGGCAAGTCGTACCAAAGCATATCTTCATCCTCAAAAACGGTAAGATATTCAAAACGCTTCAGCAAACGGCCCGAATGGTCGTATATGTCTGAATTCTCCTGACCAAACAAGATAATGTATTTTCCGTAGCGCAATTCATTTAAATTGTATTGGAATGGTATTACCGTCTCCCCTTTGCGGTTGATGGCACCCAACATTGTTTCCTTGGAATCGGGATTGGTTTGGGCACAGAGGATTAATTCGCCTTCTTGCACCATCCAGTAGGGGAAGTCAAGTCCTTCCTGTTGCAGGGGGGTATCACGATACTTGACATAGCCATTGGAATACTTTCTCAGCACCCATTGTTCGTTATCTTTCAATGCCACACAATGGTCGTCAATAACATGGACCCTTTCGTATTGGCAGGGAAGTATTACATTACCATTGGTGTCGAGACATCCGTATTTTTCGTCCATTTGGAAAACGGTTATCGCATGGGAAAAGGGAAATATGTACTCGTAGGGACCGATTTTCTTTTTTCCGTCGCGAGAAAGGAAGTATGTCTCTTTTTTCAACCAGTTACTAAATACTTTCCACTTCTTGTTCTCGTCCAGAATAAAGTATTCATCGTGCACAAAAGGCTCGATTATATTCCCTGCCGAGTCAATCACTCCGTACTTGCCGTTTTTCTGCAGTGTGTAGGTGCCGGAGCCATCGAACAGTCTGCCTATATGGCAGGCACATTCTCCTGGCGCATCAAACTCCAGGGGAAGTACCCAGCGACCCTGGTGGTCTACAAAGCCAACCAGACTATCCCTTTGTACCATTATCAGTGGAGAATTGTCCTGTGGGGTAAAAAAATAGTTTCCTTTCAGAAGGACATTCCCCTCCATGTCCATGAGACCACTCTCCTTTTCATTAAAGTACACTATAAGTGTGGTGTCGGAGCAGTAGAAATGTTTGTACTGACGAGCCACCTTTTGGAGTGTTGCAATGCGTTGTTTCCCCACTTTTTTGCCAAGTTGTTTCGACTGGCTCAGAGCAAGCAATGGGAGAACTAGCAGGACTAAAAGAACAGTTTTTTTCATGTGTAAAAATGTTTGATGTTTTGTAAAGGTTAAAGCCTAAATCGGAATCAATTCTTGTTCTGTGTCATATCGTTACATTTTGTATTATACTATTATGTAATTAGACTTTTTTGTTACATCAGTAACATTTTTTGCCATTTTTTTACAGGTTGTCTGTTTTTTAGTTTTAGGGTTATATAGTTTGAAGAAAACATACCCGGGCGTATGCCGTACAGATTTTTCGGTTGGTTATATTACGTACACAGATAATGTCCACTTAAATACTTAACCTACTCTTCTAAACTTGTATGTAATGGTTCCTTTTTGTGTTTCTGGTGCATTGGGATCATTGTTGAAATGGGCTTCGCGGGCAGCCTGTTTGGCCGCCTCGACCATGGCGTTGTCATAGTTCTTGGACCCCTTGGCTGGAGCCTTCACATCGACTACATTGCCGTCACGGTCTACCCAGATTTCAACAACAACTTTGCCTTCTTTTTTATAGCCTTTATTTGACGGTAATGGGATTGTGCCTCGCAATCCACGACCGCCCAAACTATAGCCTTCACCGATGCCACTACCTGTTCCACCTTGTACTCCCTGGGTCCCGTTGGGACTGCCGGCCTGACCGCTGCCGATGGCAGTGCCTTTGCCCTTACCGCCGCTGCCGTTCTTTAGGTCTTGGAAGGTGGCATTAGGGTTGGTTGAAGGCTGAGGATTATTTACGGAACCACTAATTTTTGCGGGAATCCATTGCTTGAATTTATAGGAATGGCCTTTTAGTGCCTGAGGAATATGGGGTAAAATGTTGGATGAAATAACGATATCCTTTGTGTCGGCCATGGGCATATCGGCATTTGTAATGGAGTCAAATGTGGAATTGTTGAAAAATACCAATTGGGAAGGAACGAGATATCCATTTTTTTCTTTCCAAAAACCATAAGGCATTGCATCGATTCTTCCATTATGGTTTTGTTTGAATTGGGGAGCATTTTCGATCGGTATTGAAATATGGATGTTGAGTCTTCGAAGCAAGTTGTAGAACTCATTGCTGGTATTGTAAGAAGAAGTATATTTTATTTGGAAAAACTCTTCGTCTGCATTATAGGTCATGCTCCAATTGCTCCAACTGGTAATGGGTCTGTTGATTTCATTAATTTCAGAAAAAATATAATGTTCGCAAAGCGAGTCGAAGACATGAACCGCGTTGTTTGCAATTCTTTCATTGTAGACTATGGTTTTCTCAAATTCCCCTTTTTTTGCCCAAGCCGTAAAAGCATTTTGAACCTGACTTTCGATGCGATTCATGGGTGTAAGGGGTCTGACTGGATTCTGTCCATGAATAAAGGTTGTCAGAAGCAGGATTGCGAGAAAAAAGATGCTCTTTTTCATAAAAACCAGTTATATTTCATTTGTCTACTTTTACTTCCATTTATTACTCCCGTAACATTTAGTTGAAAAAAGAGAGTTGAAAATTGGTGTCGTCAACCTCATTTCAACTCTCTGTTATCGGATTTCCGCAGACAAGGCCGCCTGCGTACCTAGATTACAACTGGGGACCGGCGGGCACGAGGGCCTTGCCAGCTTCGTTGTAGGTGAACTTCTGGAAGTTCTTGATGAAGCGTTCGGAGAGATCCTTGGCTTTCTCTTCCCACTGGCTTGCGCTGCTGTAGGTGTCGCGCGGGTCGAGAATCTTCGGGTCGACGCCGGGCAGCTCGGTCGGCACTTCAAGGTTGAAGAACGGAATCTTCTTGGTCGGAGCCTTTTCGATGGAGCCGTCAAGGATGGCGTCGATGATGCCGCGGGTATCCTTGATGCTGATACGTTTGCCTGTGCCGTTCCATCCAGTATTGACCAGATAGGCCTTGGCACCGCTCTTCTCCATACGTTTCACCAGTTCCTCGGCATACTTGGTGGGATGCAGCTCGAGGAAGGCCTGTCCGAAGCAGGCGCTGAAGGTGGGCGTAGGCTCGGTGATGCCGCGTTCGGTACCGGCCAGCTTGGCGGTGAAACCGCTAAGGAAGTAATACTTGCACTGGTCGGGAGTGAGGATGCTGACAGGAGGCAGCACGCCAAAAGCATCGGCACTAAGGAAGATGACATTCTTGGCAGCGGGACCGGCACTCTTGCCGTGAACCGGCAGAACAATCTTCTCGATATGGTCGATAGGATAGCTCAGACGGGTGTTCTCGGTGACGCTCTTGTCTTTGAAGTCGATCTTGCCGTTGGCGTCGACAGTCACATTCTCAAGCAGGGAGTTGCGCTTGATGGCGTTATAGATGTCGGGCTCGCTCTCTTTGTCGAGGTTGATGACCTTGGCATAGCAACCGCCTTCGAAGTTGAAGACACCTTCGTCATCCCATCCGTGCTCGTCGTCACCGATAAGCAGACGTTTGGGGTCGGTGCTGAGGGTGGTCTTGCCGGTGCCGCTGAGGCCGAAGAAGATGGCGG
>CAMIVE010000010.1 GCA_946401725.1 uncultured Bacteroidales bacterium
ATCAATATAGATACAATTGTAAAATTACCCCAAATTCCACCGGCAAGGAGTTAGACGCGGAAACGGGCTTCTCATACTTCGGTGCGAGGTACCTCGATCACACCCTCACCACCGCCTGGCTAAGCGTCGACCCGATGGCGGACAAGTATCCGAGCATTAGTCCTTATGCCTATTGTGCGTGGAATCCGTTGAAGTTGGTGGATCCAAATGGGAGGGATACTTCTTATTATAATTTAGATGGTGGGAAGAATCCACTATTTGTAAAAAAAGGAGGTTCTGATATCAATATGATGATCGTTACTAGAAAGAAAGTTGATGAAAAATCCTTTAATAAAGGAGGATATTATGCTTTTGATGTAAATGATATTGATTTCAAAAAAATGGATGAAATGTATAATAATTCTGCAGGGGAAGGGGCAGACGAATGGTATTATAGGGTACGAAAAGATGGAACTTCAACGACTCCCGAAGAACTGGGACCCTATGGGGGAAAGGTTCAATTTGCTGAAGATGATCTGTTCAATGTTCACACACATACGCTTGATGATGCAGTGAAATCCAATAGTTCTAACCTTGATCCCTCTATGGATAAAGATTGCGTTGGTATAGGTAATAGATTTGGAATAATTCTTGGCTACAGCATAAAAGAAGGAACATCGTCAGGCGCATCTTTTAGCAATGGCAGCACTGCAAATAGAGATGGTTTCATACGGTCTGTGAGTTTTTATGACCATAAAGGTAAGATTGAACTTGGCGGTAAATCACCCACATATGAAACGTTTAAAAAAAAGGTAAAGAATCTACAAACGGTAACGAACCAATAAAATGGAAAAGCTCACATTATCTCTTATTTTTCTTCTTGTCATAATCCCAGAATCACACTGTCAAGATATTTGCAATTGTGATACGGTTAGGAAAGAGAAGCACCTTATCACAGAAGAATGCATTGATAGTACCGGGGAAGTTTTTTTTAGGGTCTCTCGGCCCGGCTGTGTCCTAATAGGCCTTGATGCCCGTCCTATGAATGACAATGGTCCGATAATATCTATATGTCTCCCGTATGATACGTACTTCTCTGAAGGGGGTAAAGATTATGATGTAGCATTCTATACATACGGATTTGTTGAGGATCAATTTATGGTTATATTAATAGATAAGAACAAAAAGATAGAGCACCTTTTCGATTTCGATTCAATCCTTTCAGAAGAAGACCTTTCGGCATTTATAGAACATGTTGGTGGTTGGATACCCCTCAATGAGGAATCCGATGACATATTAACACAACTTTTTGATAGGACGCCTAAAACGCAAGAGGGTAGGACTACAATGGCAATCAAAGGTAAATATTCTCAAATTCTTCTCTACAATATTATAAATGAAAACCTCGAAGATTTTATTGATTCCGCAGTGTCCTTATATCTATATGAATTAAAACGTATCCAATAAGGTATATAAGTTGCCCGATGCGGCGGATGTTCCAGTCGCGTATTGTTGCCCGATGCGGCGGATGTTCCAGTTGCGTATAGTTGCGGCAGATTTGTAATTTGACGCAAAATATTATAAGGATTTCCAAATCCACAAAAACACAATATAATAGTCCATCAAACGTTACGTCAATAAAATCAGTGTTTTGGAAATGTTCGGAAACATATCAAATTGTCAAGTCATCGCTTTCGGAAACGCCGAAAATGGTCGTTTGTGGAGTTTTCAAAATACTGATAATCAATATGGATATAGTCGCAAAATCACTCCGAATTCCACCGGCAAGGAGTTAGATGCTGAAACAGGGTATTCCTACTTCGGAGCGAGGTACCTTGACCACACCCTCATCACCGCCTGGCTGAGTGTGGATCCGATGGCGGATAAGTATCCTAGTATAAGCCCGTATGCTTATTGCGCATGGAACCCGGTGAAGCTAGTGGATCCGGATGGGAGAGATACCATTTATGTAAATTTGGATAAAGGTACAATTAATCGAATAAAATCCGACGGCGACCATAGTATTCTTTATTATAAAAATGGAGAACTTGTATATTCGGAACCAATCCAAAAAGACAAATGCTCTTTTCGCACAAACTCATATGATTTAAAGTATATTAAAGATAATAAAGAATTGAAATGCCATAATGAACATTTATTATGTAGTGATATCAAGATAGGGGAACAGATTTTTGAAAAGATAGCAAATATTGGTTCCTCCGTGGAATGGGATTATTATTCAATGACACAAGACTACGGAGATTTATCGTCATCTGGAATTACGAACGAAACGATACATTATAAAGAACAATATACATCAGAGACTGTGGTTTTTTGGGATCATTATCATCCCACAAACTCCTCCGACTGTTTCTACCCATCCTATTCAGATCAGGATCATGCGAGAGAATTGAACGGCGTCAGATGTACAATTTTTTCAGAAGGCCGCTCCATGGATTTTAATAAATATGTTCCTTCTCATAGGAATGGGTATATCACTTTACCAAAATTTAGACAGCTATGGTACCGATTCGCAAGATAATAAAAATAATTCTATGGGGTATAGTCTCATCTATTTCTTTTGGATGTTATGGACAAAATATTTATAAATCCAGCACTATATACTTTAATATGGATACTTCACGGTGCGTGAATAAGGATACCCAATTCAGAGAAGAAGATAGACTTAATCACGATTCGGACTCTTGTATATTTGAAAAAAACATAGATATTCCTGTTGTGACAGTAAACGATGATAATATTATTCACCTAATAGACTCTTGCTTAAACGATTCCTATAAGTGTGATTATTTACTATTTCCGGATTCTTCAGGCTTTTTTGTGGAGTTACTTATTTTTGACAAAACAGAGGATTCCTTGACTTTAGGTTTGTCCATAACACCAATTTCTAATTATTATATGGCGGATATACTGGCAGACTGGAGAAATGAAGTGGTATATGAGTGGTATGGCCGTAATTTTAAGGATGTGCAAGGCTGTTTCCTTTATAAGGGCATTGTGTGTGTGGTGACTTCTTTTGGCAGCGTGGATTATGATAGAGCTTCCTGTCTGTTCTCTGGTACTCATTCTACAATACGGATAGCACTCTTTTCCCCGATTGTAAAGAAAATAACACAGGGTGTCCGACCTAATTACTATTACTATTTTAACGAATGTGGCCACGAACACAAACCTACAGAATTAAAAAAGTATGACTGATTAATTATGTACAACCGTTTCTCCATAAAAAAAATATCATTATTGATACTTCTATTACCCTTTTTTTTCTTTTCATGTATTAATCATCAATTTGAGTATACTGATTATGATGCACTATTTGAAAAAGATATGGTTCTTGTAGAAGGAGGATGGTTTGTCATGGGATGTTTGGACGACAACTGGATTGAGGGTTCTTATTGCCATTCTGAGGATTGCCCAGAGCACATGGTCTATATTGACAGTTTTTTTATCGGAAAATACGAAGTGACTTTCGAACAATGGAAGACTGTGATGGGAGAATACCCTAAATGTTTTAATGAAAAATATTTAGAAAACAATGTCCCATTTTATAAACAATCTCCCATTTTTCGTGTAACATGGAATGAATGTCAGGAGTTTATTGCAAAACTGAACAAAGGAAGCAAAAAAAAATACAGAATGCCCACCGAAGCGGAATGGGAATATGCGGCAAAAGGGGGAATAAAAACCCAGAACTATATTTTTAGTGGCAGTGACAGTGCATCGGATGTGGCTGTTATAGGAAATGGGCCGAGATTAGTAGGCTCATTAAAACCAAACGAATTGGGACTGTTCGACATGAGTGGGAATGTAAAAGAATGGTGCTCGGATTGGTATGACAACTACACTGCAACCAGACAGATAAATCCAAAAGGTGCGGACTCGGGCACATCCCGCGTTGTCAGAGGAGGGTCTTATTCTTCAGGTTCAGTATATTACGCTGTAAAAAAAAGAGATTCTTCAGACCCTGATAAAAAGGGAGATATCGGTTTGCGGCTCGTTATGGAACTGTGAAGAATGTCTTTCTTTTTGAGTTGATGACTCAAGTATAGTCCAAAGAAAGATCTACTCCATCAGATTGTGAATCATGGCATAGACGGCCAGACCGGCTACAGACTTGATACCGGTCTTGTGGGTGATGTTCTTGCGGTGGGAATTGACGGTATGGATAGAGATATGCAACGTATCGGCTATTTCCTTACTGCTCAAACCCTTAGCAACAAGGACAAGTACATCGGTCTCACGTTCGCTGAGCTCGTAGTTCTCCGTCTGCTCCACCGTTTCGCCTTCGTTGGCAACTGCATCGAGCGCCTCGCTCAACACAGCGCATATCGCACTGCGCGAGGCTCTGATATCGACGACATAACGGAAATGCTCCATCACCGACGACGCGACATACTGATAGACCAACGCCACAACAGGCATCGAAGGACGCAGCTGTGCAATGGCGGACAGCTGCTTGGACGCCGACGACAACAAAGTGGGATTGACTATCAGCAGATCGGGACTGACCACAGGAAGTCGCTCCATTAGCGCCTCCGCATCATGCATGGGCGAAAGGAGATGATAACGCTTGGTGTCTGTAAGCATAGCCGACAACCCCTCCACGATAATCTCTGAGGGCTCGACAATCAAGACTGAGACTAATGGGTTCATTTCACACTCCTTTCCAACCACGCGAAATAGGGAACGAGTATCTTCTCCTCTATCAACGCATGTTTCTGTATGTCGGCCGACAGTTGGAGGATGTCGAACACCAGCTCCATGGTCTCTTCAGGCAGCACATTGCCCGGAAGGTACTTATAGACTATCTGCGTCAGGTCGTTCAATTTGTCCACCAGTCCATTATGCGACTGGTCCTGATGGGCACAGGTACCCGGCTGCGGACGCAGGCCTTCATGTAACCGCTGCAGATTGGGGAAGTCGTAGTTTTCCTCTGTCTGGAAATGGGCTGCTACCTCACTCCGGAAATCGGCATAGAACTGCTTCAGCACCGTCCCATAACGGGGGGTACTACGGTCGGCGATATGGTTCAGATGGGCCTCAATATGCGGCAAACGTTCCTGCAGATAGTAGTCATGCGAAGCCTTCAGATAAGGCACCAACGGCCGCATGTCTATTGTTTTCAATTCCTCAATAGAGGGCAGATAGTGGTCGAAGGAGTAAAGGTTACAAATCAAAAGCATGAAATCGACCGGCACCTGGTTGGCCTGGCAGACCTCGCGCACCGATTTCTCACCGAAACCCAAAGGGATGTTGAATCGCGGGAGCAACAAGATGATATTGTGATTGGCAGCGATTAAATCGGCCAGTTTCATGTGTGGAGTAAAGAGCGATGAATGCATGGTTGGTATGTTGATAGGTTTATAAGGGTCGTTTCACTTGAAAGGGTCGTTTCACTTGAAAGGGTCGTTTCACTTGAAAGGTTCGCTGCGCTTGAAAGGGATTAAAGGGGCGCTATGTGGGTTGAAAGGGTTTGGTGACTTGCTTTATTGAGTAACGACTGATATTTACAAAATAATTAATTATCAGTCACATACACTCGTTTTACTCGTGGCGAAACGGCGGTGAGCAGTTCGTATGGGATGGTGCCGGCCGCTTCCGCCATGCGACAGAGCGATTCGGCCGTGCCAAACAAGACTACCTCATCACCTTCTTCGCAAGGGATGTCGGTCACATCCAAGAAGCACATATCCATACAGATGCTTCCAATGATAGGTGCCAACGATTCGCCCACCTGCACTGCCCCGTGGCCATAGCCCAGATGGCGTGAAAGACCGTCGGCATAGCCAATCGGGATGATGGCGATGCGTGAATCGCGCTCCGCTACCCAGCGACGGTTGTAACCCACCGAATCACCGGCAGGAATATCCTTGATTTGCGAGATGCGTGTCTTGAGCGTGCTGACGGGAGCCAGACATTTCTGCACATCAGGCTCAGGCGAAACGCCATACAGTCCGATACCCAGTCGCACCATGTCCATCTGCGCCTCGGGGAACCGGGTGATGCCCGACGAATTGAGGATATGACACAGGATATCGCTGTCGGGAAGCAACGACTTGAGCAGCGAGGAGCCCTGACGGAAAGAGGCAATCTGCTGGCGCGTAAAATCATCCATTGCGGGGTCTTCGCTGCAGGCCAGATGAGAGAAAACGGACCGTACCCGCAGGGGACAGTCGGAGGCTTTCAGCCGACGGGCGAGTTCAGGCATGTCGTCGGACGAGAAACCCAGCCGGTGCATGCCCGTATCGAGTTCCACATGGATGGGAATGGGGTGCTCAGTGCCTGTATACAGACGCGCCGCCTCCGAGAAGAGCTCAAGGATACGGAAACTGTAGATGTCGGGCTCCAGTTCATAACGAATGATACTGTTGAAGCTCTCCTCCTCTGGGTTCATCACCATGATGGGGAGCTTGATACCGTTGCGACGCAGTTCCACACCTTCGTCACAATAGGCGACGGTAAGATAGTCCACATGATTGAACTGCAACGTGTTGGCAACTTCCACCTTGCCAGCTCCGTAGGAGGAGGCCTTGACCATGGCCATCAACTTGGTGGTGGGCTGGATTCGCGACCGGTAGTAGTTGACATTCTGCACAATGGAGTCAAGATTGACCTCCATGATGGTCTCATGGGATTTACGCTGCAGCATCTTGGCGATATGCTCGAAGCAGAACACTCGCGCCCCTTTGAGCAGAATGGTCTCGTTCTGGAATTCAGAGAAAGGATGCTGACGGATAAACTCCGCTGTCGAAGGGTAGAAATAGGTGGTGAAGGCACTGAACTGCTCCCTGTTGCGGATTAAGGCTTCGCCGATGCCGATGAATTTGGTAATACCACGCTGACTGATGAGCGAAGCCACTTGCGAGTAGAGCTCCTGCTCGGGAACGCCCGACTGAAGGAAGTCGCTCATGATAAGCGTCTTGTGGAAATGCTGGTGCTCTTGCTGAATGAAATCGAGTGCGATGGACAGCGAATTGATATCCAGGCTGTAACCATCGTTGATAAGCAGGCAGTTGTTGATGCCTTCGTCCATCTCCAGACGCATGGCCACCGGAGCCAGATGGCGGCAGCGCTCCACAATCTCGTCACCCTCATAGCCGAGGTAGAAAAGCAGCGAAACGCAGTGCATGGCATTCTCGATGGAGGCACGGTCCACAAATGGTATCTCGACATCATACCCGATGGAGTTATAGATGACTTTCAGCACGGTGGAACGCTCCTGCACCTGTGTGGCGGCCAGCTGTACCTGGTTCTCGTCTGACGAACCCCAGGTGAAACGGTTCAGCTGGCGCAGACTCTCTTTCTCCGAGACAACAGAGTGGATGTCTTTGTGGTCGGAGCAGTAGATCAACACCTCGCAATGGGTGAAGAGCTGGAGTTTCTCGGCGATTTTCTGGTAACGGGTGAGGAAATTCTCGTCGTGTGCCTGCCCGATATTGGTGAAGATGCCGATGGTGGGACGGATGACATTCTTCAACGCCTCCATCTTGCCGGCCTCGGAGATGCCGGCCTCGAAGACGGCGAAGTCATGTTCCGGGGCCATCTGCCATACGGAAAGGGGCACACCGATCTGGGAGTTGTAACTCTTGGGGCTGGAGACGATATGGTGGTCGGAGGCCAGCAACTGGACAATCCAGTCCTTGACGATAGTCTTGCCGTTGCTTCCGGTCACACCGACGACAGGGATGTTGAACTGCTGCCGATGGCATTCAGCCAACCGCTGCAGCATGGCGACCACATCCTTTACAAACCAGAAATTGGCCTTGGAAAGCATCTGCAACTCGGTCTGCAACGCTTCATCCAGATCGTTGCACAGAACAAAATTACGCACTCCTTTGGCATACAACTCGGAGATGTAGTTGGCGCCGTTGTTGCGCTTGGTGCGGATGGCGAAGAAAAGGGTGTCGGAAGCATCGGTCACTTTACGGCTGTCGGTGAGGATACGCGTGAAGGAGGCCTCCGGGCTGCCAATGCTGGTGACAGCTGGTTTCAGGATGGTGGATAGCTCACTGGTGGTCATTCGAAATGGGTAGATTAAGTTACATATATAATGGTCCCCGCTACGGCCGGGGCATCTTCAAAAGCCGGAACGCCAGACTGCAGTCGGTGCAGCGGTGTCGGGAGCAGTATTCGTTATAGCGTTGTATCAGGGCCTGCGACTGGGCGGCATTGGCGGGTTTCACATCCAGGGCGGTCCACTTGCCGACGATGCTGTTGCGCTCGGGGGGCAACTGCTGCAGCAGCGCTATGGCCTGGTCTTTGTACTGTTGCATGTCGTGGAAGGCTCCATAGGCGAAAAGCAACGGCACCCACGCATTGATAAGGATGCGGTCGGCCACCGACACACCCAATGTCTTCACGCGCCGTGTCCCCTCTTCGTCGAAAAGGTAATGGGTGGTCCAGTAGTCGGATGCAGTGGTACGGAAAAAACCGCGCAGGGTCTTGATGTCATTTGTCTCCAGCAAACGGGAGAAGAGGTCGCCACTCCGCGACATCAGACTGGCGAACTGGCTGATACGCAAGGTGGGGAAACTGGCGGGATAGAGTTTGAAGAATTTCCACAGATGGCCTGCCATGGGATTGAGGTTGTACGAGGCCCTGAGGTAGTTGTACTCGCGCTGCATCGCCAACGGATAGCCGTCGGACAGCGGCTGCTCCAGCAGTCCAGCCTGTCCGAAAAACAGCGACTCGACGCGCATGGGGTTATCCTTGATTTTCGCCAGCAGGGTCAAGGGGGTTTTCTTGGCCAGCAACTCAAAGGGGAAGGCATTGGTCTTGCCTCCGAAATAACGGGCCACCAGCCAATAGCAGGCCTGCTCCCAGCTGCCTTTGCAGGCTTCGAGCAACTGGCGGGCGTCGGCGGATTTGCGTTCCAGCCGCTCCGCCGCCAACCGCTCCTGTCCGGCTTGGAACAGGAAATCGGGGATTTCACCGATACGGGGGGCACAGGGGATGTCGACATCCGCCGCAGGGTGCATCAGGCTCTCGTAGTTGTCCCACACCGACGACGGGATATGCTTCGAGAGGTCGATCATGGGTATCACATGACCGTCGCCCCTGAAGATGTCGGTGTCGGGACAGTAGACCGCATGGAGGATGACATTGCCGTAGTTCGGATCGGCGCTATGGCGATGCTGCTTCCAATCCGAAGCATTGATATGCACCTCCACGTTGCCGGCCCAACGGATGCCGTCAATCAGTATCCGGGCGTCGAAGAAATCGGGACCAGCGTCTTTATTCAGCATGCCGGGGCGCTCCACAACGACAGAAAGCCCGTCGACGGTAGCGAGGGGCTTCTCCAGCAGCTGGTGCTGCCATACGTATTGCAGAAATGCCTCGGTCATTGGAACATAAACGTTAGTTGAAAAGGTCTTTCATCTTGTCGAAGAAACCGCGTTCCTGCTTGGTGGGGTTGGGCTGGAAATTGGGATGGTCCTTCAGGCTTTCCAGCAGGGCTTTCTCCTCCTTGGTGAGGCTCTTCGGTATCCATACGTTGATGCTCACCAGCAGGTCGCCCCGGCCGTAGCCGTTGATGTCGGGCAGTCCCTTCCCTTTCAGTCGGATGACCTTGCCCGACGGGGTTCCCTGATCGATCTTGACACGCACCCGCCCGTGGAGGGTCGGTATCTCTATCGAGGCGCCCATGGCAGCCTCGGCAAAGGTGATGAAAGCGTTATAGAACAGGTTGTTGTCCTGACGCTCGAATTGGTCGTGCGGCAGTTCCTCCACCTGGATAATCAAATCGCCCGGAACGCCGCCGTGGGGGGCGGCATTGCCCTGTCCGCGCATAGAGAGCTGCATGCCGTCGGCAACACCGGCAGGGATATTGATGGTGATGATGTCTTCGTTCTTCACAATGCCGTCGCCATGGCAGTCGGGACATTTGTCCTTGATGATCTTGCCCTGACCGCCGCAATAGGGGCAGGCCGACTGGGTCTGCATCTGGCCGAAGAGGGAACGGCGCATCTCGGTAACCACTCCAGTACCGTGGCAGTGGGAGCAGGTCTCAAAACTGTTGTTGCGGGCGCCGCTTCCGCCACAGGTCTTGCAGGGCATGTACTTGCTGACCCGGATTTTTTTCTCCACGCCCAGGTCTATCTCTTCGAGGGTCAGCTTCACCTTGATTCGCAGGTTGGAGCCCCGCTGGACGGTACGGCGTCCTCCGCTGGAACGGCCGTCGCCGAAGCCGCCGAAACTGAAACCACCACCACCGCCGAACAAGTCGCCGAAGATGCTACCGAACGACGAGAAGATGTCGTCCATGCTCATCCCCTGCCCGCCGAAGCCGCCGGCACCGTCAAGTCCTGCATGGCCGAACTGGTCGTAACGGGCTTTCTTGTCGGGGTTGCTCAGCACGTCGTACGCCTCGGCCGCCTCCTTGAATTTCTCCTCAGCCTCTTTGTCGCCGGGGTTGCGGTCGGGGTGGTACTTCAGCGCCAGCTTGCGGTAAGCCTTCTTCAGGTCTTCGGGCGTGACGTTCTTGTCTACACCTAACACCTCGTAATAATCTCTTTTACTAGCCATATTGTTATGTTTCCTTCTTGCTTGGGATTTAACGTTCTATGTCAAACGTTTTGTGTTGCGTTAAAATGTCGCTTACTTGATAGTAACGATGGATCTGCCATTCGGGCATTTTGTCAGTTGGCGACAACGACTTGGGCGAAACGGAGCACCTCGTCGTTCAGGAAATAGCCTTTCTTGACAACGTCGATGACGGTCCCTTTCGCTTCAGGAGCGGGAGCGGGAATCTGCGTGATGGCTTCATGGTAGTTCTCGTCAAACTTCGCGCCCATGGCTTCCATCGGCTTGAGTCCTTTCTGCTGCAAGGCATTGAGCATATTCTTCAGTATGAGTTGCATGCCTTCCTTGGCGGCATCGTCGTCAGCCAGATTGGCCAGAGCCCGTTCCATATCGTCAATGACAGGAAGCATCAGCTTGATGACATCCTTGCCGCCATTGAGTATCAGTCCCGCCTTCTCGGCGCTGGTACGCTTGCGGTAGTTCTCGTATTCCGAATAGATACGCATGTACTTGTCGTTCATCTCGGCCAGCTTCATGCCCATCTCCTCGACTTTGGTGTTGAGTTCGTCGATCTGACGCTCGGAGCGTTTCCGACGGGAGCGGCGTGAGGATTCTTCTGGCGCTGACTGCTCTTCCGTTATCTTCTCCTCGCCTGCCTGCGGGGTCTCCTCATGGAGCGCTGCGGTGTCCATGGGTTGTTCATTTGCCAACTGTTCTTTATTTTCTTGTTGTTCCATTGTCAATTCCTTTTTATTTTGTATTCGTATAATAACAAAAAAGATGCCAAAAGGGACTCCTTATGGCATGCTGTCATTTTGTCATGTTTTCTTTCGTGGGTTGTGAGGAGGCATCCGACTTCGTTGGCGGGAACACATCGCTCGGACGGGCGGGTCGCCGTTCCGACTGCCATGAGAATCCCGGCAGCCGACGCTCGTCGCCAGGCAGCCTGTCGGGCGGGTACATCTTCATGTCGGGATTGCCGAAGGTGGTGACCCGCGAAGGCTCCCGCTTGTCGTTGAAATAGATGCGCATATCCGATCCCACACCACAGTTAATGCCTATCAGTTCCTTGCGCCCCGGCACATCCTCGTCAAGGACATAATACACCATGCGTGCCGAGCCAAGGATATCGGCGTACTGGGGCTCGCTTTTGAGGCAGTAGACATCGGCATTGTGACCTTTCAGCTGGCTGAACTTCTCGGGGTCGACCTGCTCGATGGCAAAGACATTGTTGCGGAGGTGAATCAGCCGCACGCCGTCGCTGTCGTAGACGCACTGGATGGTGTCGGCGGTGCACTGGTAGTCCTCGTACCAGACGATGGGACCGTGGTAAAGCGTCACGGTGGAGTCGGTCGCCGAGAAATAAATCGAGTCGCAGCGGGCCTGCACGTCGCTGCGGTAAAGACAGACGTTGCGATAGGCCTTTGCGGCCTCAAACTCGCGGTCGTCGTTATTGAAGGCCCAGATAGTATCAGCATGGAGGAACAGCGAGTCGCCCTTGTCGATATAGACTATCAGGGCGGAGTCGGTCACAAAGGAATAATGCGCTTTCTGGTCGGTGATGCCGACACGGCCGGTGCATATCACCTCGTTCAACGTGTCGACGATGGTCACATGCCCGTAAGCCTCCCCGTGTTCCGTATCGTCGTTGAAGTACAGCGTGTCGGCTTTGAGCCACTTCTCGCGGTTGGAGAGATGGGTGCCTTGAAACGATGAGGCGAAATGCGACTTGGTGTTGTAGGTGCCGTTCTCGCTGTAGACGGTGGATGAGTCGCTATAGATATAGGTCGGCGAAGTGAATGTGGCCTGCGACGTGCGGGTGTTGTACTGCAGCGTGTCGGTCTCCAGCCACGAACTGGTGTCGCGCAGATATACATCGCCATACAGGAACAGGTCACGCGTGTCGGTATGGTAGAAGCCCCTGCGGCTGTCCAGCGTGGTACTGTCGTGGGTGGTATGGCCCCAGTTGAAATAGGAGGCGGTACTGGTATTGCGGTTGTACGCCAGCTCATCGCTCTTCAGCGTGGTCTTGCCATCGATGAGCACCACCGTGTCGGCCCAAACCTCTGCAATGCGTGTGGTGCCGTCATACACCGCCATATCGCCGTAGAGGGTAGTGGTGTCGCTTATCACCATCTTCACCTTGCGGTGCGCGATAAAGATATTGTTTTTGGTGTCGAACGAGGCGGAGTCGGTATAGAGCGTCATACCGTAATGCCTGGCCTTCACCTTGTTGTAAAGAATCCACACATTGGGGTTCTCCGGGTCGCGCGTACCCATACCCGACTCGTACTGAATGATACGCTGCGCCCGAACCGTCATCGAACCGAATACAGCCGCAGCAAACAACACCAATATTTTCAACCATTTGGAGCCCATAACGAGGATACGAACGAATTTGCAAAGTTACACCTATTTTTTTGTTTTTGCCACAGACGATTTAAGAAATATCTTTAAAAAAATATTGGTGTCAGGTAAAAATATAAAGTGAACATTATACACATCAGATAACGAGTCGTATACATGATAAAACAGCAAGTAGGGGTTTGTGTGCTGAAAGCACACCATCTCAATAACCCCACACTTAGTCCCGTTGTGGCGGATTTGCCTGCCTGACCAAAGGGAACGGCATTATTGCATTACGGATTGCAAATCCTTATAATAGGTTGCGTCAGATTTTTCGCTATAATTATTTTATTCAGTGGTGCTCAAGGCCGTTCCCTTTGGTCAGGCAGGCAAATCTGCCGCAACAATGTAGTGTGGGGTTATTGAGATTTCGTATCTTCGATACGAGCATCTTGCAACATACTTAGGTGCAAGATTATATCATCCAAACAACCTCAATAAAAAACGATTTTTCCATGGAATAGCAAAAAAAAAGACCTCTTCTTGCGAGGAGGTCTTTTATCTTTTGTATTACCGTTTCCTGATGTTATCTGGCGGCACGGGGTCCGAGACGGTCCATGGCGCAGCGGAATCCAATCCAGGAAGTGGAGCGGTCTTGTTCATAGAAGCGGCGGGTGCCGGCCTGCATCCAGTAGGAACGGTCGTTCCAGGAACCGCCCTTCACCACACGCACCTTGTTGCTCAGCAGCGAGGTAACATTGCGCTGGTCTGCCAAGTTACGACGGTACATCATATTGGTGACACTGTCGGGGTTGTTGAGGTAGGAGTCTTCCGACACCACTACCTGATCTTCGTCATCACCCGAGGCAATCCAGTCGGTGATACCGGACTTGCTGTTGTAGTCATAGATATTCGATGCGTAGTCACCATCCAAGTAGTTGATATTGTCTGCCTGACGGTAGTTGCGACGGTTCAGGTCGTCATCCACATTCTTATAGATAATGCTACCTGTCGTGTCGTTGATGGCGATTTCCTCATCGATATAGGTGGGGGTACGATAGACATTACCACGGAAGGGGTTCTGATCCTCGCCGCCAATCGGGTTCTGGTCCTTACGATAGACATCCATACACCACTCGCTGACATTGCCGGCCATGTTGTAGAGACCGTAGTCGTTGGGGAAGTACCACTTCACGGGGCAGGTGTAATCCCAACCGTCGTTCAAGTTGCCAGCAACGCCCATGGCATCGCCGCGGCTGCGCTTGAAGTTGGCAAGGAACTGACCGTAGTATTTCTTGTTGGCGGAACGGACACTGGAACCGGCCCAAGGATAGGTCTTGTGTTCCACGATACGCTCGTCGTAGGTGTTGCCGACAAGGCCAAGGGCTGCGAACTCCCATTCAGCCTCGGTGGGCAGACGGTAGTGGGGTACCAGGATACCATCCTCGCGACGCACCTGACGGGGTTCGCCACCGGCGCTGGGATCCAAGTTCTCCAACTCGGTCTTGGACTCGCCACGGTACTGGCCTGCCAGATAGACATCGGTCTGGAAAGCGGTCTCACCACGCAGGTCGGTGAGGTCCAGGACGATGATGCCTTTGTCGACAAGAATCTTCTCGTTGACGCGGTCGGTACGCCAGATGCAGTATTTCGATGCCTGCTCCCAAGTCACACCGACGACCGGATACTGGTCGTAGATGGGGCTCTGGAAGTAGTAGTCCACAAATCCCTCACGCCAGGCGAGTTTGTCACGCCAAGCATTGGTATCGGGATAGATGGCACGCACGCGCTCGGGATACTCCTCGCCATAGGCGCGCTTCATCCAATAGACATATTCACGATAAGACTGGTTGGTCACCTCGGTCTCATCCATATAAAAAGAAGAGACGGTGACATTGTGGGCGACGTTGTTCCACTGGTAGCGGGCGTCGTCGGAGACACGACCCATGGTAAAGGAACCGCCTTCGATGAAGACCAGTCCCGGAGCCGTAATCTGTTCATTGTACTCGGACACTTCGAATCCACCCCATTCCGGATCATTGTAATTCCAACCCGTGGTGGCCGATTTCTGTTTGCTGCACGAGGTGATGACGAGAACGGCAGCGAACAAGAGTGATGCGATGCTGAGTTTTTTCATGATATTAGTTACTTTTTATTTCTGTGCTTATACGTTTTTTTCAGATGAAAGTTTCGTTTTTTTGTTGTTTCAAGTCTTACGTCAACTGCAAAAAAATGTCTCTCAGTTATTTTTCAAATAATTCTATCGTTATTTTTTTGCCACTTCACATTAGAAGGAGGGGCAACGGATGGCTTTAATCCGCTGTTTCTTTTCAGGACAAGGAAGGATAACGCCTAACGAAAGCTCATGAGCTCCCGAGGTGTTGTTGGCCAACTTGGAGACCGTCACATCGTAGCTGTAGCCAATCTTGAAGTAATCCTGCTGGAAACCAACTTGGAAAATAAAGGCATCGGGATTCTCAATACCGTTACGGAACCACACACCGACCAAGAAAGGCATCCAGTCGAGATAAAGGCCATAGTTGAAATAATGGAATCCGGCCTGATACTGATAGATGAAGTTAGGCGAAAGCACCGGCGTTCCCAGTCCGAGAGAGGAGGTACGGCGGGCGTCCTCCGCTATGTTGAACAGTGCACCAACATTGGCGGTGAATTTCATGGGCAGCTTGGTGATACCATAGAATCCGTTGCTGGGCTGCGTCAAGTGGGCTGCGGAGAAGCCGGCGTACCACGACGGACCGTAAGCCACCAAACCGGCATCGAAATCCAGATACCAGACATTGGTATGCTCCGGCATCTGTGCCGACGTCATTCCAGTGAAACCGTTGATTCGGTCAATCATGTCGGGGAAGCGGAGATCGTTCCAGTTCAGACTGGTATTGACGATTCCTGCTTTCAAACCGGCATTCACCCACACTTCGCGCGCCAACTGGAAACGGAAGGCATACATGATGGCAAACGAACTGGTGGAAAGGGCTGCATGATCACCCTGACGGTCGGTCATGAGAATGGCACCGACACCGCCATGCAGGGATTCAAAATACTGGTCGTATGAAGCCGACACTGTTGTGAATGCACTGACAAGCGCCGGCCACTGGCTTCTGTAATTCAACGACAACCGCGGACAAATCTTTGAACCTGCAAAACCGGGATTCAAATAGAGCGGATTGGCATAAAACTGCGAGAAGATGACATCCTGAGCGCGGACACCCTGGTTCGCTACTGCAAGCAGAACCACCATGAGAGCAATTTTTGTGAATTTCTTCATCATATAATCAGTATAAATAAGCCTTGAAATAATTGGCAATATTACGAATTTTCTTTCAAATAAACATGTTTTTTTATAAAAAATTTTACAAAATACTAATTCCAAGATATTTACAAAAACAAAACAAAGGTAAAATGCAGAGTAATAAGAAGAAAATATAGCGTCAAAAAAAGAAAATCGATGTTTTTTTGAAAGGGTGATTTTTTATGATTGTCCAGTGCGTTTTTGTTAAAAAGAGTAGGCTATCCATCCGACAAATCCACAGGCTAAAATGAGTATAATGGGACTGGTTTTGTGCCGCCATGAGAGATAAAAGGCCCCTACAAACAGCAATACACTGATAACAAACTGCTTATTGAATCCCGGAACACCAAAACTCTCTTCTCCAAGCAACAGCAATGCCGCAGCAGCTATCAAGCCGACAACGGTGATACGCAACACCCGGAACATGCTGTTTATTACCGGATTGTCTCTATGCTTTGACAAATAATTGTATACCAGCGTCATGGCAATAACGGGCAACAGGATAACCGCAAAAGAAGCTATCAACGATCCCGCCACTCCCTGCCACGCCGGCAAACCCGCATTGACCACTGCCGTGTAGCCGGCGTAGGTGGCGGTATTGATACCCACGGGTCCGGGAGTCATCTGACTGATAGCAAGGATGTCAGTGAACTCTTGGGCCGTCATCCACCCCTGCTTTTCCACCACTTCGTTTTGGATGAGGGCTATCATGGAATAGCCACCTCCGAAGGTGAAGATGCCGATCTTGAGAAAAATCCAGAAAAGCCTCAGTAAGATCATCTTGCCTCCTTGTTTTTCGGTGCGACATCGCCTTTGACTTTCCCATATACCAGCCCACCTGCCATGGCAGCCAGTATCACCCATACCGGAGAAACGCCCCAAATCCATATCAGCAAAGCGGCAACGACAGGAATCCAGCAGTTGGACCAACTGACTTTCGCCGACTGTGCCAGACGGAACACGGGAGCCGCTATCAGTGCCACAACGGCAGGACGGATGCCCATAAAGATATGCTCCACCACTTCGTTGTCACGGAAGTAACGAAAAAAAACAGCCAAGAGAAGTATCAAGACAATAGGCATCAGTATGTTACCAGCTATGGCACACACCACCCCCCTGAAGCCTCCCAGACGGCGTCCGAGACAGGTGGCCATATTGACCGCAAAAACGCCGGGCATGGCTTGCGACAGGGAGAGATAATCCATGAATTCTTCGCGTGTAAGCCATTTCCGACGGTCCACCACCTCCCGTTCCATCAACGGGATCATCACATAGCCCCCACCGATGGTGAAGGCACCGATTTTCCAGAAACTGACAAACAATTGACGGTACATGAGAGAAGCAAAGGTTTTCCGTTTGTTAACGTTTTGCTTCCGTTTTAATTGCACTTTTATAAAAATATTTTTGTCATAATACAAAAAATGCGTATTTTTGCATGTTTTTTTCATATCCAAATTCATGTCAAGAATACTGTTTTTCACCTTGTTTATGGTCTTCATCGTTGTGATGCTAGCTCTGGACTTAGGTGTATTCCACAAAAAGGACCATGTAATCAAAATCAAAGAAGCGTTGCTGTGGACGCTTGTATGGGTCACTCTCTCCATGGGTATGGCGCTGCTGCTTTTCTTCCATGCCGAATGGGTGCATGGCATCGAAAACATGGACGACCTGCTTGCCTACGCCTCCAACCAACCCCAGTTGCTTGCCGAATTACAACAGGCGGGAGGATACGAATCGGCACTCTCCATCTATCGTGGTGAAATGGCGGAACAGTATTTGGCCGGCTACTTCCTCGAAGAATCGCTCTCCATCGACAATATCTTTGTGATGATCATGATTTTCGTCAGCTTCGGCATTGACAAGAAATACTACCATCGCGTTCTCTTCTGGGGCATCTTGGGTGCCATTGTGCTGCGCTTCGTCTTTATCTTCGCACTCGGCGCACTGGTGACCCGCCTCAGTTGGATTCTCGCCATCTTCGGCGTAATCCTTATCTACAGCGGTATCAAAATGTTCCGCAACAAAAGCGACGAGCAGATCGACACCGAGAATCATCCTGCGGTGCGTTTCGCCTCGAAGCACTTCCGCGTCTCCCCAACCCTTGACGGACACAATTTCTTCACCCTCATCGACGGCAAACGGTTTATCACGCCGCTGTTCCTGGTGCTGCTGGTCATCGAATTCAGTGATGTCATCTTCGCCGTCGACTCCATTCCGGCAGTGTTCTCGGTAACCACCGACACCTTTATCGTTTACTTCTCCAACATATTCGCCATCATGGGATTGCGATCCCTCTTCTTCTTGCTCAGCGATGTCACCGAGAAATTCTGGCTGCTGCGCTTCGGACTGGGAGCGCTGCTCTGCTTCATCGGACTGAAGATGATCGCCGGCGAGTTCTTCCACTTCCATATCAGCACCTCGGCATCCCTGTTCGTCATCCTGGGCATCTTGACCGGCAGTATCTTGCTTTCTCTGGTCTTTCCGCAGAAGAGAGCGGAGAGCTGAAGTGGGAGTTAAAATGGAAGTAAAAATGGACAAAACATAAAGAGACCCATTCCAGCATATCAACCTATCAACATTTCGACATATCAACCTATCAACCTATCAACAAAATCAACCTTTAAAACTCTTAAACATTAGAACCTCATGCTCAATCTGATTTTATTAGACATCTCCAACGGATGGAAAACCGCCATCATGATTGCCTTGATGATTGCTGTCTTCTACTTTTTCATCATCCGTCCCCAATCGCAGAAAACCAAACAGGAGGAAGCCTACCGGAAAGGTCTGCAGAAAGGCGACCGGGTGATGACCAGCACCGGCATCCACGCCACCGTCGTCAGCAACAACGGCTCCATCGCCCAAATCGAGATTGCCAACAACCTGATTGTCAAAGTCGCCACATCGACACTAACCCCTATTCCCGAAAACAACGCACAAAAATAAAGTTTAAGCGATATTAGATGAACACTTTAACACAAACATCCTTACAATCCTACCGGAAGGGATGGCGACTTTCAATCTTTGCCATTCTTTTCCTTCCCTTGGGTTTGCAGGCACAAGAGAGCCCTATGCTCCGGCTGTCACTTGAGGAGGCGCAACAATATGCGGTGGAACACAACTACACCATGCAGAATGCAACACTCGAGGTGAAAAAGGCAGAATACACCAAATGGCAGACCCTGGCATCCATGCTTCCGCAGGTGAAGGCGGGATTTGACTACCAGAACATGTGCGGCTACGAGATGGTCATGAGCGGTGGCGGCGGAATCAGTTCCATGATTCCCGACACCATCCTTATCGGCGGTGTGCCGGTACCCATCTCCCTCCCCAGCAGCGGCGACGAGAGCAGTGGCGGCACTGTCATCCCCATGAATCCCAGCGGAACCTTCAGCATCACCGCCTCTGTGGCATTCACCGGTGCCCAGATTGTAGGCCTCATGCTGAACGACTTGGCACAGAAGATGGTGGACATCAACCACAAACAAACCGAGCAAACCATCCGCTCACAGGTACGCAGCGTCTACGTTTCCATCTTGGTGATGGAGGATATCGTCGGACTCCTCGACAGCAGTCTGGCCAATATGCAAAGTTTGGAACAGACCACGATGGAGAGTGTCCGTGTGGGTGCCGCCGAACAGATTGCAGCCGACAAGCTGCATGTGCAGGTCGCCTCGCTGCGCAACACCATCCAGGCCAACCGCCGCTCGCTGCAGATGCTTTACAACTCACTCCTACTCCAACTGGGTGCCGATGTCGACAGCAAAATACAACTGACGACGAAACTCGATGAAGTACTCGACATCCAGAAGTTGGGACAGCTCACTCTGGGCGGCTTCAACATGGAGGACAACTACAACTACCAGTTGTTGCAGCAGAACGAACAGATTGCACGTAAAAACGTCACGATGGCATGGATGGACTTCACCCCCACCCTCACAGCCTACTACCAATACAGCGCCAAGACCTATTTCGGCAAGGACGAAGGGTTCAATATGACGCCGCCCAACATGATAGGCGCCAGCATCTCGCTGCCGCTCTTCAGCAGCGGTCAGCGTTACGCCAAAGTCAAGGCTGCCGAGATTGACTACACCGAAGCGCTTAACAGCAAACAACAGGCCGAAGACGGTCTCCGCGTACAGTACAACCAGCTCTGCTACGATCTGACCAATGCGCTCGAAACCTACCAGATTCAGAAAGAAAACCTGGAGGTGACCAAACGGGTGTTCATCAACACCACGGAGAAATTCCACTACGGTCATGCCAGCAGTCTGGAGGTGACCAATGCCAGCACGGACATTATCACCGCCCAAAGCAACTACATCCAAGCCGTCATGAGTGTCGTCTCCGCAGAAGTGGCGCTGGAGAACCTGCTTGGGAGATGACCTTTGACTCGGGCAAGAACCACTCAAGACATGTAAACCATTAAACCTTTTCAACTTTTTAAACTTATCACACCCCCTATATGAACAAATTTGTCAAATACGCCATGATTGTCCTCGCAGCGGCAACGGTAGCTGCATGCGGAGGCGGAAAAAAGTCGGATAGCAAAACTCCCTCCACGACCAAAAGGGAAACAGAAAAAGTCAAAGTACAGGAGCTCAAAAGCCAGCGTATCGCCAAGCAGTTGGAACTCTCCACCACGCTGGAAGGATACGAGACCATGAATATCTCGCCAAGCATCACCGGCCATATCGAGCACATCTATGTGCAAGTGGGCAGCCGCGTGGCCAAAGGGGCAATGCTTGTCCGTATGGATCAGACGCAGCTCAACACCACCCGCATCAATCTGGCAAGCACCAAGACCGAGTTGGAACGTGTGACGGCACTCAAGGCGTCGGGAAGCATTAGCGAACAGGTATACGACCAGACCAAGGCGGCCTACGACCAACTGGTGGAAAGCGAACGGTTCCAGACGGAGAACACCTTTGTCAAAGCGCAGTTCGGCGGCGTTATCAGCGCCAAGAACTACGAAGACGGAGAGATGTACACCGGCGCACCCATCCTGCAACTGACTCAGATTGGACGGCTGAAAGCACTTATCAATATCCCCGAAAGCTATTTCCCGCTGGTAAAAGCAGGCATGAAAGTCAACGTCTTCAGCGACATATACCCCGACAAGGTGTTCCCTGCCACCATCGAGATTGTCTATCCCACCATCGACCCCACGTCGCATACCTTCCAAGCCAAGCTTAACATTCCCAATCCCGGCGAGAAAATCCGTCCGGGCATGTATGTCCGCACCACTCTGGCACTGGGTGAGATCGACGCTATCGTGGTGCCCTATCAGAGCGTGCTGAAACTCACCGGAAGCAACGATCGCTATGTATTTGTTGCCGACGGCAACACGGCTCGCCGCGTATCAGTCACCCTGGGCCAACGCTTCGATGACCAAATCGAGATCATCCCCGTCCAACCGGGCGACCTCAAGGAAGGCGACAAACTGATTGTCACTGGACAAGCCCGACTGGTTGACGGGAACCAGCTCGAAATCGTGGAAAATTAAAAATTAAGAAATAAAAATTAAGAATTCGGCTGACGCAAACCTTCTAAAAGAAGCCAACGAAACATCCTACTGGTTCGAGGTTATGTACAAATCAAATATTCTTTCCCAAAAAGAGTACGATTCGATAAATAATGACCTTTCTGAACTTTATGCACTACCTTCCTCGATAATAAAAACCTCCAAAAATAACATCGACAATAATTAATTTTAAATTTTTAATTATTAATTCTTTATTTTCAGCATGGCCATTTACAAAACTGCAATCAATAAACCCATCACCACAGGCCTTGTCTTTGTGGCGGTGATCATCCTGGGTCTCTTCTCGCTCAGCCGCCTGCCTATCGACCAGATGCCTGAGATGGACCCCCCCTACGTCACCGTCATGACCACCTACGCCGGTGCCAACGCAAGCGATATCGAGACCAATATCACCAAAATCATCGAGAACTCGCTCAACTCCGTCGACGGATTGAAAAACATCACCTCCACATCAAAAGACAACCTCTCCATCGTCACGCTCGAATTCGAATGGGGTGAGAATATCGATGAGGCGCTCAATGACATCCGATCCTATGTCGACCTGCTCTTCGACAACCTGCCCGACGGCGTATCTCGACCTATGATATTGAAACTCAATTCCTCGGCAATGCCTATCATCGTCTATGGATTCACTGCCGGCGAGAGTTACTCAGGTCTGGACCGCATCCTCGATGACAATGTCGTCAACGAGCTTAACCGTATCGACGGCATCGGCAACATCACCGTCAGCGGTGCCCCTCAGCGCTATGTCTACATCGACCTCGATCCCAAACAGCTGGATGCCTATGGCATCAGCGTGGAACAGGTGGGCAACGCTATCTCGGGCAACAACCTCGACCTGGCCAGCGGCACCGTCAAGATGGGCAAAGAGCAGTACCAGATGCGCGTCAAGGGTGAATACGTGGAAAGTTCCGAAATTGCCGACATCGCCGTCACCACTACCCCCACCGGCAAGCAGGTCTTTGTACGCGACCTCGCCACCGTGCGCGACACCATCAAGGACCTTTCGCTCGATGAGAAAATCAACAGTAAGGAAGGCGCCCGACTCATCATATCCAAACAGACAGGAGCCAACACCGTAGCCATCGCTCGTCAGGTGAGAGCCAAGATGGAACAGATTCAACGCACCTTACCCCCCGACATCAAGACCATCCTCATCCGCGACGGATCCGAGAATATCACCAACGCTATCAACGGCCTCACCGAGAGTATCTTCTACGCACTCCTCTTTGTGGTGCTGGTAGTGCTCATCTTCCTTGGGAACTGGCGATCCACCGTCATCATCGCGCTCACCATCCCTATCTCACTTGTCACCTCCTTCATCTACCTCCTTATTGCCGACAGTTCGCTGAATATCATATCGCTGGCATCACTGACCGTAGCCATCGGTATGGTGGTCGACGATGCCATTGTGGTGCTGGAGAATATCTCCAAGCATATCGACCGCGGTGAAAACCCGCGCGAGGCGGCCATCTGCGCCACCAACGAGGTGTGGACCTCCGTCATCGCCACCACATTGGTGCTTGTGGCCGTCTTTGTGCCGCTCACCATGCTGCCCGGCATGATGGGTATTTTCATGAAAGAGCTGGGCTGGATTGTCACCATCGTGGTCTGCGTCTCCACTTCGGCGGCTATCACCCTCATTCCCATGCTCTCCTCAAAGATTCTCAAAGAGCGTCCGTTCTTCTTCAAGAAGGAAGAGGAAGCAGCCTATTACGCCAAAAAGGAACGCAATCTATACAACCGCACCGTTATCCGTGCCTTCAACGCTATCGATGGCGCTTACGCCAATCTCCTGCGCTGGTGCCTCCACCATAAACGCCTCACCTGCATCATCGCCATCGCATTCTTCGTTGTCACCATCCTGCCTATGGCAACCGGTGCCATCGGAATGGACTTCATGAAGATGCAGGACGACGGACAAATCAGCGTCAGCGCCGAACTGCAACGCGGTACCCGTATTGAGGAGACCCTCAAGACCGCACGCCAAATGGAGGACGACATCAATCGTATCCTCGGCAAAGAGGTACAGGTGGTCTCGACCTCGGCCGGATCCAACGACGACGCCGGTTTTGCGGCTCTTTTCAACTCCACCACCAACAACAAGATCTCGATGACCGTGCGCTGCACCAAGAAATACGAGCGCAAGGAGTCCATCTTCGAGATGCAGGAGAAACTGCGACAATGCTTTGCCGAATACCCTGAACTGGTCACCTTCCAAGTCTCCCAGGGCGGCATGATGGGCGGTGGAAGCAGCAACAGCCTGCAGGTGGAAATCTACGGCTACGATTTCGACCAGACCACGCGATTCACACAAGACCTCAAGAACCGTATCGACCAGAATGTCAAAGGGGCACGCGACACCAAAATCAGCCGCGACGAGGACCGCGCCGAGCTGAAGATAGAATTCGACAAGCAGAAACTCGCCCTTCACGGTCTCAACGGCTCCACCGTGGCCATGTATGTCCGCAACCGCGTCAACGGCATGGCCGCAGGATACCTCAAAGAGGACGGTGAAGAATACAATATCGTTGTACGCCTGCGTGAGGAATACCGCAGCTCCATCAGTGACATCGAGGAGCTCTCCATTCCCACGATGACCGGCGGAAATATCAAACTCAAAGAGCTCGCTTCGGTGTCCGAGTACTGGTGCCCGCCAACCATCGAGCGCAAGAACCGTCAACGCTACCTCACCCTCACCGTCATGCCTTTCAACACCTCGCTGCAGGAACTGGCACAAAACGTGCAGAAGGAAATCGACCAGATGGAAGTGCCTAACGAAATCCACTACGACCTCGCCGGCGAATATAAAGAGCAGCAGGACTCCTCTCGCGATATGCTTATGCTCGGTCTGCTCATCATCATGCTGGTATACATCGTGATGGCTTCGCAGTTCGAGTCATTCAGCAAACCATTCATCATCATGTTCTCCATCCCCTTCGCAATCAGCGGCGTGGTACTTATGATGTTCTTCACCGGTAACAACCTCGACATGATCGGTGCATTGGGTCTTATCCTCCTTATCGGTATCGTGGTCAAAAATGGTATCGTGCTGGTCGACTATATCAACCTCCTGCGCGAACGCGGCATAGCGCTCAACGAAGCCATCGCACTCAGCGGCAAGAGCCGTCTGCGCCCGGTGCTTATGACCGCCTTCACCACCATTCTCGGTATGATTCCCATGGCCACCTCCAACTCTGAAGGATCTGAGATGTGGACCACCATGGGTCTTGTGGTCATCGGCGGTCTCACCGTCTCCACTTTCGTCACCCTCATTGTGGTGCCTGTCCTCTACGGCATATTCAACCGCAAAGGGGAAATAGAGAAGAAAGAAAAAGAACGCAAGAAATTTGTCTTCATGAATATTAACTTGGACGAAACCGAAGCCGAAGAGCCAAAAACAGAAAACGAAGAATCGACAAATGGTTGAACTGGACCGCTACGCTTCAAAGGTTGAAAAAGTATAATCCCTTTCAAACCCTTCAAACCTTTTAACCTTTCAAACCCTTTAAACCCTTTAATCCCTCTATAATGAAATCCATCCTTATTGTATACAACCAGGCCAACAACGAACGTGTCGAGTATCTGCTTGACACGCTTGAGGTACGAGGCTTCACCTTCTGGGAGAATGTCCAAGGGCGTGGGAATATCAATGGCGACCCCCACCGCGGCACACACACCTGGCCAGAAATGAACAACGCCATCATGACCGTCGTCGACGACTCCAAAGTCGACGACATCCTCACCGCTGTCCGCAAACTGGACAAACGCAACGAGGAAGTAGGTATCCGCGCCTTTGTCTGGAATATCGAACAGATGGTCTGAACCTATCACCCTTCCCCCGCTCCCTTTTCTCACTCCTGCCATCCCTCACACAATAATATTCCAAAAACGGAGTTATGAATAGGTTATGACGAAGAAATCATTCCAGCTCCTTTTGGCAGCCTGCACCATACTCATCTGCCTGTTGGCTCCCACCTTGTCTGCACGGGCGCAATACGTCGCCCACTCGGTGCTTGCAACCGGCAACTGGTGGAAGATGGAAATCCGTGAAGAGGGTATCTATAGGATTAAAGGATCCGATGTGTCTGAACTGACAGGGACACCGGTCGACCGGCTGGCACTCTACGGACAGCAGGGAGGCTTGCTGCCCGTCCGCAACGGCGACCCCCGTTTTGACGACCTACAAGAGGTGGCCATCCAGATTCATGATGCCAACAACGACGGCTATTTCGATGCCGACGACTATATCCTCTGCTTCGCCACAGGACCCGACAAATGGTACTACGACAGCGATATACAGACCTACCGATGGTCACACCACCCCTACACCAACGCCAACTTCCTTTACCTTACTTCCAAAGAAGGCTCCCATAAACGTATCGCTACCAGCGCACTCCAAAGCACCGGCGACGAACTCACCACCTGTCATGCACTGGTTGTCCACAACCGAGACCTCACCAACTGCTACAGCAGCGGACAGATCTGGGTGGGAGAACGCTTTAACAGTGCCAACAGCCAAGGCAACATCACCTTGACACTCCCTGCAACAGCCACAGGCGACTTGAAAGTGCGCTATGCGCTGGCTTCCATCAGTAACAGCAACAGCAGCTTCACCGTGAAGATCAACGGTCAATCACGCACCCATCCCATCTCTGCCAAAAGTCCTTACGCCACCTTCTCCGAGCTATTCCCTGCCGGCAGCAGCGCGACAGTCAATATAGCCCTCACCTACCAGTACGGCGAGAACCTCGCAGCCGGTTACCTCGATTACGTGGAGATCGACGCACTGGTACCTATGACACTCAGTGGCAGCTTTACGCTGATGTACCTACCTCCAGCCGACTCGTCCATCCACCCCCATCGGGTAAACGGTGTCGGCGACGGATGTCAAGTATGGGACGTCACCGACTATAACGAGGTGACGGCTTTGGCGACTCAGCGCACAGGCAATACACTCCTGTTCAACAACAAGAACGACATCAGCCGTACCTACGCGGTCTTCAATCCAGGAGCCTACCGCACACCGGAAGCGATAACGCCCATCGCTAACCAGGACCTTCACGGGACACCGGTCCCGGACATGGTCATCATCTGCCACAGCAGCTTGCAGACTGAAGCCCAGCGACTGGCAAATATCCACTCCATATACGACAATATGCAGGTGCTCACCCTAACCCAGGAGGAGGTGTTCAACGAATTCAGCAGTGGACAGACCGACCCTGTCGCCATCCGCGAGATGCTCCGCATGTTCCGCCAGCGGGCAGCAGCCGACAGCAACAACGCCCCACAGCATCTGCTCCTTTTCGGCAAAGGGACCTACGACAACCGCCACCTGTTGGGTGACGAACTGCCCACTGTGGTCACCTACCAGACCCCCCAGTCGTTTGATGACGACGGCGGCTCTATGGGGACCGACGACTTCTTCACCTTCCTAGAGAACGGTGAGAGCGGCACCGTATACGAATCCCGCGACATCAGCGTCGGACGACTGCCTGCCAAGAACAGCGACGAGGCCAACCATCTGGTGACCAAAATCGAACACTACATCACTCGTAGCGACCTTTTGGACGACAACAGTCGCGGCGATTGGCGCAACTGCGTGGCACTGCTGGCCGACGACGCAGACCCCAGCTGCGCCGGTGACACCGTCTTCACCAACTCGTCCGAGATCACTGCCCGTCAAATCCAATCGCTCTACCCCCACTACACCATCGACAAAATCTATGCCGACGCCTACATCCAGCAATCGGGTGCCGACGGCTCCTTCTACCCCGATGTCAACAACGCACTCAAGAAACGCATGGACTACGGCTGCCTCCTGCTCAACTACATAGGCCACGGATCAGCCCAGTATATCGGCACCGAGCGCTACATGATGAAATCCAACATCAGCAACTACGCCAATATCGACCGCCTTGCTTTCTTCGTTACCAGCACCTGCACTTTCGGCCGTTTCGACATGACCGACGAGACCTGCGGAGCCGAAGACTTTGTCCTCGCCTCCGGAGCCGGCATCGGCTGCATCGCCGCCTCCCGCCCCATCTCCCATATCCAGCAGGTGAATACCGAAATCATTATGCAGTCGCTCAACCCCAGCAACACCATCGGTGAAGCTGTCCGGATAGCCAAAAACAAACGTACCGCCACACTGGCGCTCACCCTTTTAGGCGACCCCGCCATCCGACTCAGCTTCCCCATTTACGATGTGGTGGTCACCGCCATCAATGGCCGTCCCGTAACGGCAGACGGCTGCGACAGCGCTCAGGTGCTCTCCACGGTGGAGGTGACTGGCGAGATACACGACAAATCAGGGCAACTGGTGTCTGATTTCGACGGCACCCTCTTCCCTGTCGTCTACGACCGCCCCGTCACCACACACACCCTCGCCAACGACAACGATGGATGCGAAGTCGTCTTCACCCAACAGAACAATCTGCTCTACAAGGGGCGCACCACCGTCCAAGGAGGACGCTTCACCTACCGTTTCATCGTTCCGCGCGACGTGGCATACAAATTCGAACCCGTACGTATGAGCCATTACGCCAAGAGTGCCACTGAGGATGCCTGCGGCGCCTATACCAGACTATACGTCGGCGGCTTCGACGAAAGCGTGCAGATCACCGAAAGCCGTCCCGACATCCGGCTCTTCATGAACGACACCAACTTCCTCAACGGCGGTATCACCGACCAGAACCCCACCCTCCTCGCTATCCTCTTCGACAGCATCGGCATCAACGCCGTCGGTAGCGGCATCGGCCACGATATCACCGCCACACTCGACAACAGCCCCAACAGCATCATCACCCTTAACGAATTCTACGAACCGGACATCAACGACGAACATTTCGGCACCATCCGCTACAACCTCAACGGACTCGCTGCCGGAACCCATACCATTACCCTTAAAGCCTGGAATATCTTCAACTACTCCAACTCCGCCACCGTCACTTTCCGTGTCCGCAACAGCGAACAGGCTGCCACGCAGTTCCACACCTACCCCAACCCAGCCTCCGACTACGCCACGCTGCAGATGGAGCACAACTGCAAGTCAACCGTCAGCCAAGCCCGCCTGGAGATATACGATATGCGAGGCTGTTGCGTATACACCTGCTCCCCCGCCGTCAACAACGACAGCTATGTGGTCGGGCCGGTTCGGTGGGACCTCCGCTCCAATGCCGGCACACGTGTCAACCAAGGAGTCTATATCGCCCGTTTCATCGTCACCACCTCCGACGGTGAAAAACTTGTCGAACAAGGCAAAATCATCGTTAAATAGGTATATTTTTTCACAACACAATAAAAACGGCTGTCCGGCGTTTTCCAACAACATAAAGAAAACTGTTCAAACTGTTCAAACCTTTTAAACTCAAATAATGTTTTCCAAGAAACAAACCATCCTTGTCCTTTTACTTATCCTGCTGGGAGGTATCTCCTCTGGCGTGAAAGCACAGGTCGAAAACGACTACGATATCTCCACTGGACGAACCAACAACTTCATACCCACCGGTATGCCCATCCTCTTGATTGCGCCCGATGCAGTCTCCGGTTCGCTCGGCGATGTCGGTGCCGCCACCGAGCCCGATGCCTACTCCTCGCACTGGAACAATGCCAAACTCGCCTTTGCCGGCAACGAGATGAGTATCAGCACCACCTACACCCCTTGGCTCCGTAAACTCGACAACGACATGAACTTCCTCTACCTCGGAGGATACAAACGCATCAACAAACGGAGCGCCGTAGGAGCCTCTCTCACTTTTTTCTCCTTGGGTAAGATCCAGCATACTGACGATAGCGGCAACGACCTCGGCACCTTCAACCCCAACGAGTTCGACTTCGATGTCACCTACGCCATGAAGCTCTCCGACAACCTCTCGCTCGGCGCCACCGGACGCTTTGTCCACAGCGACCTCACCCAGGGACTCAATGTCGAAGACCAGACCACCAAGGCTGCCAACGGACTCGCCGCCGATGTGGGACTTTACTACCAGCAGACGGTCGACAAGAACCAGAGCTTCGCCGCCGGTCTCCATATCAGCAATCTCGGATCGAAACTCTCTTATTCCGACGACGATACCGACAACGAATTCCTGCCTGCCAACCTCCGTCTGGGTGGCCGCTACACCTATGAAGTCGACGAGTACAACAAAGTCAACATACTGCTCGACCTCAACAAACTCCTCGTCCCCACCCCGCCCGTTCTGGGACAGGACAGCACCTATAGCGGCTACTACGCCAATATGGCCGACTACCATCAGACAAGTTCCGTGCTCGGTGCCATCCAGTCGTTCTATGACGCCCCGGGCGGATTCCGTGAAGAGCTTCATGAGATCTCTGTCGGTGCCGGTGCAGAATACTGGTATGCCAACACCTTCGCCGCACGTATCGGCTACTTCTACGAACACAAAACCAAAGGTGCCCGCCAGTACCTCACCCTCGGTTTGGGCGTCCGCTACAATATCATGGTCTTCGACCTCTCCTACCTCATCCCCACGGCTAACTTCTCCAACAACCCCTTGGCCAACACCCTCCGCGTCTCCCTCACCCTTAACTTCAACAACAACAAAAAATAGCATGACCTTCCGCACCGGCATAGGATACGACGTACACCAGCTACAAGAAGGGCTTCCCCTTTGGCTGGGTGGCATCCAGATACCCCACACCAAAGGACTTCTGGGCCATTCCGACGCCGATGTATTGATTCACGCCATCTGTGACGCACTGCTCGGAGCCGCAGCGCTGGGCGACATCGGAAAACACTTCCCCGACACCGACCCCGCCTTGAAAGGTATCGACAGCAAAATCCTGCTTGCCAAGACCTGCGAACTGCTGGACAGCCATGGCTACACTATCGGCAATGTCGATGCCATCCTCTGTCTGCAACGCCCCAAAGTGGCACCCTACATCCCCCTTATGAGGGAAACCCTGGCCACCATCATGCACCTCGACACCGATGCCGTCTCCGTCAAAGCCACCACCACCGAACACCTCGGCTTTGAAGGACGTGAGGAAGGCGTCTCCGCCATCGCCAACGTCCTCATTGAACGGAAACACTAAAACGTTAAACGGAATACCTTTTCAACCTATCAACAACAGCGCCTTGAACAACGACAGCCAATACAAATCCCAGGAAGAACAAGATGTTGAACTGCTTGACGACAGCGGCTGCAACTTGATTGTCTACAACGACGACTACCACACTTTCGACTATGTCATCAAAGCCCTCGTCGATATCTGCCGCCACACCTACGAACAAGCCGAACAATGTACCATCATGATACACTACACCGGAAAATGCATCGTGAAAAACGGCGGCTACGAAGAGCTCCTTCCCATGCATACCGCACTCCTCAACAAACAACTCACCTCCGAAATCGTCCAATAACACCTGTTCCGAACCTTCTAAACACTTAAACTTACAAATGAGCTGGCCCATTATCATCATCGTTATCCTTGTTGGCGTTGCCCTTGTCGCTCTGGAAATAGTGGCGCTTCCCGGCGCCATCTGCGGTATCTTTGGCGGCATCCTTCTCGTCATCGGCGTCTGGCAGAGCTATGCCCAGTACGGCACCACTGCCGGTATTATCACCCTTTTGGCAAGCATTGTCGTCACCATTGTCATGCTCGTCATACTGCTGAAGAGCGGCACCTGGAAACGTTTCAGCCTTAACGAATCCAGCGACGGCAAGACCAACCAGATCGACAACGCCACCGTCGCCGTCGGCAGCCAGGGCACCTGCCTTTCCCGTCTGGCACCCGCCGGCAAGGCCCAGTTCGGCAACGAAATCGTAGAAGTACACAGCGAAGGTGAGTTCATCGACGAACAAAGCACCGTCGAAGTCATCGCCATCGAAGGCTATAAAATCATTGTCAAGAAAGTGTCCTAAAACTGTGATTATAATATTTTAAACATTCAATACCATGGATCCTATTACATTAGTTATCATTTTCGCTTGTATCATCTTTTTGATACTCTTCCTGTGGCTCGTACCCATCGGAATCTGGTTCCAAGCCCTTATCTCAGGCGTGCACACCTCTCTCATCCAGCTTATCTTTATGCGGTTCCGTAAAGTGCCGCCCTCGGTGATCGTCAACAACATGGTCTCCGCAGCCAAAGCCGGTCTGAAAGTGAGCCAGAACGAACTCGAAGCCCACTACCTCGCTGGTGGCCGCGTCAATTCCGTAGTCAAGGCACTCATCTCCGCCGACAAGGCCAACATGAACCTGGATTTCAAGACCTGCACCGCCATCGACCTCGCTGGCCGAGACGTGTTGAACGCCGTGCAGACCTCCGTCAACCCCAAGGTGATTGACACCCCGCCTGTCGCCGCCGTCGCCAAAGACGGTATCCAGCTCATCGCCAAGGCACGTGTCACCGTCCGTACCAATATCAAACAACTCGTCGGCGGCGCCGGCGAAGAGACCATCCTCGCCCGTGTCGGTGAAGGTATCGTCACCTCCATCGGCTCTGCCGTAAGTCACAAGCAGGTGCTCGAGAACCCCGACAGCATCTCCAAACTGGTGCTTACCAAAGGTCTTGACAGCGGTACCGCTTTCGAGATTCTCTCCATTGATATCGCCGACATCGATGTCGGAAAGAATATCGGTGCCCAGCTCCAGATGGACCAGGCTAACGCCGACAAGAACATCGCACAGGCCAAGGCCGAGGAGCGCCGCGCCATGGCTGTCGCCCAGGAACAGGAGATGAAAGCCAAGGCTCAGGAAGCCCGCGCCAAGGTCATCGAGGCCGAAGCCGAAGTGCCCAAGGCCATGGCCGAAGCTTTCCGCACCGGCAACATGGGTATCATGGACTATTACCGCATGAAGAACATCCAAGCCGATACCGACATGCGCGAATCCATCGCCAAACCCGCCGCCGCACCCAAAGCCAACAAGTAAGATACCTTCCTTCTACAATAAACGAACGGCGCAAAGACTTGATCTTTGCGCCGTTTTTTTATGGTAACAACTTTCCCTTACAGAGCATCCTCCAGAAGCCACATCTTGTTGGAGTTGGAGCCTTTCAGCAGCACCAAGGCATCTGTCACTGGGTGTTGTTTGAGGTAGTCGAGCGCCTCCTGGCTGGTGGGGAACCAGCAGACCCGCTCCTTGCCTTCGGCAAAGCGGAACTCCTCCCCTATCAGCACCGCCAAATCGAAACCGGCCTTCTCTATCCGTTTGAACAAATCAGCATGTTCTCGTTTGGAGTCGGAACCCAGTTCGCGCATGCCGCCCAGCATGACGACTTTCCGCTCGCCTTTCATCGCCACAAAATTGTCGATGGCCACTTTCATGCTCGACGGATTGGCGTTATAACAGTCCATGATGATTTCGTTGTGCGCGGTCCGCACATATTGCGACCGGTTGTTTGAGGGCTGGTACTCCTCCAAGGCGGTCTTGATGTCGAAGAGGGGCACATCGAAGTAACGACCCACACACACCGCCGCCATGGCGTTGTCGAAATTATACGCGCCGATCAGCTGCGTCTGGACGGTGTAGACATTATCGTCATCCTCAAAATAAAACTTCAGATAGGGGTTGGCCGACACAAAAGCACCTTTGAATTCAGAAGCCATACTGCTACCATAGGTCACCACCGACGCCATAGGCAGATTCACGCCACGGGGTTTGAAATCGGAACCATAGTCCGACGGTGATGCGCCGGGGAATGCAGGGACGATGCCAGGCAGGACCGACGGACTGGAAGGCAGGACGGCCATTTTCTCGGCACGTTCCATCAGTATGTCGTTGTCGGCATTGACAAAAATCACCCCTGCCATCGCCGCCAAATGCTTGTACAGTTCGGTCTTGGTCTTGATAACACCTTTGAAAGAGCCGAATCCCTCCAAGTGGGCAATTCCCACATTGGTGATAAGGCCAAAGCCCGGATTGGCGATTTTGCAAAGGAAGTCGATCTCACCCGGATGGTTGGCCCCCATCTCCACGATGGCCATCTCTGCATCGGCAGGGATGGAGAGCAGCGTCAGGGGAACGCCCAGGTGGTTGTTGAAATTGCCTTGTGTGGCCCATGTACGATAACGTTTGGAAAGCACCGCATGAACCAGCTCCTTGGTAGTGGTCTTGCCATTGGTGCCGGTGATGCCCACCACCGGGATGTCGAGGTGCGCACGATGACAGGTGGCCAGTTCCTGCAAAGCCTTCAGGCTGTCTTTCACCAAAAGGCAGCGGTCGTCAATCCGGTACTTCGGATTGTCCACCACACAACAGGCAGCCCCCTTCTCTAGAGCGGCGGCGGCAAAGGTGTTGCCGTCGACATTATCGCCTTTCAATCCGAAGAAGATGCAGCCAGGTGTCACCTGACGCGAGTCGGTAGTCACCTTGCGTGACTTGAGATAAGTTGCATATAACTGTTCCAATTCCATAGCTATAGATGTCGTTTTCCCATGACAACGCAAAAAAAACAAAAAAAGTGTGAAATGGGAGTTAAAAGGAATAAAAGTTTAAGAGGTGCGAGGTTATGTAAAAAAAGGATCCTTCAAATGAAGAATCCTTTTCTAGCTGATTTCGTCGGGGCGAGAAGACTCGAACTTCCGACCCCTTGCACCCCATGCAAGTGCGCTAGCCAACTGCGCCACGCCCCGAACAATGCATCAGGCCTAACCCTTTAAACATATCAGGAAAAACAACCCGTTTCCTTGCCTGAATGCGGTTGCAAAAGTACTACAATTTGCAATACTGACCAAATTTTTTTTTGTTTTTCTTTAAAAAATTTGGTCGCTCGCATTATAACTATCTGACAAGCACAACCGTCCCCTTACGGACCAACTGCTCATAAGGATAGGTAATTTTATGGCAGGAGATCAAATAAGTGTACACTCCCTGCGGGCATTCTTTGCCATTTTGGTTCTTTCCGTCCCACGCTTTTTCAGGGTCGAACGACTCAAAAACCAACTGTCCTCGACGGTCGTAAATCAAGATATGATACCGCTGCACATCGTTCATCTTGACGAGGAAGGTATTGTTGGTCCCCTCGTCAGGGGTAAAGGCATTGGGGACCCACAGCGTGGTGTGGTCGACATAGACCGTGATGGTCGTGGTGTCGAAACACATGTAGGGGTTGTATGCCCACAGCAGAACATTGATGGAATCCACATCGTCGGGGACAAGGTAGGTGACCTGTGCCTCGGTTTTGGTGCTTCCATCGGGGAATTCCCATTTGCGCGAAGTGGCATGCTCGCTCAGGTCGGTGAAGACAGCCTCCATCGAACCTAACGACACGGTCTTGGGCGTCACTTCACCAATGGCCACCGGCGAAGTCTCGACCGGGACGGTGGTCTGGTTGGAGTTGGTGCATACGCCATTCACCGCATTGACCGTGTAGACCGTCGTCTGGACGGGGTTCACTATAATCATGCCGTGCGTCTCCTGTCCCGTAAGGGTGACGTCGGGTGGATTGGCCGACCACACAAAGCTCTCCGCTGTCGTGGAGACGGTGATCTCCACATCCTCGCCGTCGCACACACCGCCACCGCCGGTAAAGGTGATGTCCGGAATGGTGTCGACGACTATCACAATCGTGTCGGAACCGTAGCAGTCGGCACCGTTGGTCTTTCCATAAACGATATACTCCGTGGTCGAATCGGGCACATAGGTCTTCGATGACACCGTAGCGAAACTGTTTGTATCGCCCCATGAGAAATTCGGCGTACCCGTAGCGGTAAGTGTCACCGACTGTCCTTCACATATTCGTTGGCTCGACGCTGTCATCACCACCTCCGGTTTGGGCAGCACCACAATCCTCATAGTGTCGATATCCTCCCATATCTGTCCGTTCCATGTGATGTACGACTTTATCTCAAAGGCACACATATGATCCAAAGCCAAATGAACCGTAGGCGATTGCGTTTCGAAAACACCGGACTCGAGGTCTCTCCACACACAACTGTCGGCACCAGTAACGGTCAATAAGAGCGTATCGCCTTGACAAATTGTCGTGTCATGAGGCTCGAAGGCGAAATTGCGCCGCACACCGATAGTCATGGTGTCGTAGGCATAGTTGCCACACGAGTCGCTGACCTCTATTACATAGGTCACTGAGTCGGGTATGGGGAACACCTCGTAGGAACTGCCCGTGCCCACCGGGGCAGGATAACCTAACTTATACCATGTCTCCGAACGTGAAGGCATACCGCCCACAATCGAGTCATGCAGCGTGATACGGAACGAAGCACTGTTGATGGTGTCGCGATTGATATAGACCTCCATGGGCCAGGTGTCGACAATATGAAACTCCACCGAGTCGGAGTTGGGACAGCCATTGGCGGGACTCATAAGAATCTTGACGAACTCACGTCCGTCAGTGCCTTCGGCGATGCCGTCCTTGGTGGGGGCGATGACGATGCTCATATCCTGCGTGTCAGCAGGGAACGTGATTGTGCTGTTCATCATCGGAAAATCCTGTCCATTGGTAGCTTCGCCTACCATATTCAGACCGATAACCGTCGGCAAACTGGACATTGTGGGGCGGTGCAAGTTGATGGTAGCCACACATCCCTCGTAGAGGTCGGAAGGAGCATTGATATTGGCCGGATTGTCGAATGAGAACTGGATAGCATTGGACGAAAGACTGTTGGCCTCGAGGAACACTGCAGAAGGCAATGCCTGGTCACTCACATTGCAAACAGCCATCTTCAGGTGATACGGTGCGCATGGCACCACCTTGGCCTCGGCAGTAAGCACCGTGGTGAAACCGTCCATGTGATGCACGTATGTCTGTGACTGGTTGTTCACAAAATAGGCCGTATTGGTCAAAATGCATGGAGTCACAGTACCGTAAGACTGACCTCCATTGACCGTATTAATCGAAATAATAGTCGTATCGTTAGGTATCAAGGCAATGTTTTTATTGTTATACATACCCGTCGGGTTACCCGGATTGGGGTCAACACCCGACAAAAAGAAAGCAAAAACATCGTTAAACTGACTGCACTCATAACCGTAATACTCTTCCGAAGCAAAGACATAACGGAATTTGATGGAATCTGACTTGGGAATGAAATCAAATTCCAATAGTGCCACATTGTTTGTGCTATAGCTCGGCACCAAAGCCGACAAACTGGCATCACTATAGGTCACGCAATTTGACACATCGCTGCCGGAAGATGTGGCAATATAATTCAATTCAGAGGCAGAGAGTACCAAACCTTCACTGATTCCCAGATTGGTCTGAGTAGTTCCAGTAGTGAATTTACCCACACCCGTACAATTGATGTTTGTAAGACTGCCATTGAATTTCACATTGTACACTTCCACACCTTCACCCAACAAGATATTGCGAACCAATGAATCTGGCGTCCAGCCGGTAAGTTGCGTACCTGGCGTAACATTCAACTGCGCACGGAGCGTGCCGGGCATAAAAAACAGTACCGAGAGTACTACGGAAAGAAAAGCTATCGAAAAACAGTTCTTTTTATGCATATCGAATTAATTTTTTACAAGAACGATGTTATTACTTTTTTATTATAAAAAACCAGATTTTAGTCACATTTCAAAACCAAAACGTTGCGTAAAAGCCGAAAATAAAATCTTAAAAAAAGTTAAAACAACAGTGGGGCACCTTTTGGGAACCCTGTTTTTAATCGCCTGTCAGCGTGAATGATTTGTATTGAAGACTACACTTCAATCATCCTTAACGCAGAAATCTGACATAAATGAAACGCGAGATGCGCTCCAAATCGGCTTCGTCAGTCAGTTCATCGTGCAACTCCCTGATCAAAGCCAATAGGTCGGGCGACGGCTCCATCTGGTCAGACGGAACGCCTTTGCCTGTCAGATAGGCCTGCACGGCATGGATGCGCGCGTCGTTGAGCAACTGACAGAAAGCGCTATCGCTACTGAAACGGTAATCGGAAAGAATATTGATTTTCAAATGTCCATTCTCAGTCAAGTATCGGGCCAGCACATCCAGGCGCGCACGACCGGCGGGAGAGAGTTCGCAGCCGGCAGTGCCGAAGAAGAAATCGTTGTAGGCATAGACCGAATCGAGGGTGAACGAGAAAAGCGACGCATCAAGGTAATTGCGGTTGTAGAGACTTTCTTCGTTGAGACGTATCGGCGTGAACTGCTGCGTCGTGGCGAAATGCTCGGATGCCGAGAAAACCAGTTCGTAGGGTTCGTCCGGCTGAAGGAAAAGGGTATAGCGCCCCGCACTGTCAGTACGCACCGAACGGTCGGCCACATCCGCATGCCGCACCGTCACCGTGGCGTTGGCGACAGTATGTCCGTTCACACCACTCACCATGCCGGACAGCATCACGCAGTCCAGCCGGTCGGAGAAGCTGTAGACCGTTTCCTGTCCATCCCCTTCACGCATCACCCACCAGCCGCCTGAACGGTCGCTATTGACTGCAAAAAGTATATCGTCGGAGCCGCTGCAGAAGGGGGCTTCCAAACTATAGGCATCACACTGTCCGATGGGATACATCATCACCGTGTCACCCGTCTGCTCCGTCGCCACCAATCGGGCTGCATAGAGGTCGTTGGCGCCACGGCCGTCGCTTCTGCCGTTGGAAGAGAAAATCAGGAATTCACCATAGATGGCGGGCATTGTCTCATCGCCGACGGTATTGATGCGTCGTCCCATATTCTGCGGATACTGCCATTCGTCGTTACGCCATTCGCTGTACCAGAGGTCCTTGCCACCAAATCCCAGCGGACAGTCGGAAGCGAACACCATGGCTTTCCCGTCGGCAGAAAAGACAGGGCGCTCTATGGAAAAAGAGAAACGCGACGGCTTGATGCGACGCACCTCGTACTTACCCGGCCGTTTCTCGTACCGCTCGAAAAGAACCGAATGGCCTTTGCCGTCGTCCTTTGTAAAGAACAGCGAACCGTTGAGCGGATGACGGACGGCATAGTCCAGTGCCGGATCAATGGCAAGAAGGGTGGTGTCGATCTCCAGACTGCCGGCATAACCGTCCGAATAGGCGGCGACAAAAAGCATATCGCCTGCCCCCACATGAAGTTTGTTGTCCAAACAGAAGAGTGTCGTTATCGGCTGCGGAAGCTTGACACCGGAGGCCACACGAAAGCGCAGCGAATTGTTCACCAGTTCCGACACCGGCTGCTGTGCGCTCACGGGAAGCATTCCCATCAGCAACAGAAGCAACAGCAGCGCCATCTTTTTCATTCCACTCATAGCCTTAGTAATTTGACTTCTCTTATTCGAACTTTTAATCTTTCAAACCGTTCAAACCAACACCAGGGACAACACTTCCGACATATCGGTAATATAATGGAAGTTCAGATTTGTAAGATAACCGGAGTCGATATCCTCCACGTCGCGCCGGTTGTCTTCGCACAGCACAATATGGGTGATGCCTGCCCGTTTGGCAGCCAGGATCTTCTCCCTGATGCCGCCCACCGGCGTCACCGCGCCACGCAGGGTGATCTCACCTGTCATGGCAAAATCCGGACGCACCTTCTTGCCGGTGAATGCGCTGACCATGGCGGTGAACATGGTGATACCCGCCGAAGGACCGTCCTTGGGAGTCGCCCCTTCGGGCACATGGATATGGACATTGGTGTTTTCAAAGCGTTCGGGGTCAATGCCGAAGGTGGTGGCATTGGCTTTAAGGTATTCATAGGCCAGCGTGGCGGATTCTTTCATCACGTCGCCCAGATTGCCCGTCATGGTCAAAGCACCTTTTCCTTTCGAAGTGCAAGCCTCGATGAAAAGGATGGTTCCGCCCACCTGGGTCCATGCCAGTCCGGTCACCACAGCCACCCGCGGTTCGGAACCGCGACGCTCGGTCTGGTGGATAGGCAGTCCCAGCACGGGCCGGAGCTCGTCGGGCGATATCTTCTTGGATGGATGCTCGTCACGATTTACTTTGACCGCCCGGTTACGTATCATCTTTCCGATAATCTTCTCCAACTGGCGGACGCCCGACTCACGGGTGTAATCCTGGATGATGCGACGCAACACGTCCGTCGAGAAAGTGAAATCGCCTCGCTTGAAACCGCTGTCCTTCAGCTGGCGTGGGACTAAAAACTGCTTGGCGATCTGCAGTTTTTCCTCCATCACATAGCCCGGCACCTCTATCAACTCCATCCGGTCAAGCAGGGCGGGATGGATGCCGGCGGTGCTGTTGGCTGTAGCAATGAAGAGCACATGGGAAAGGTCGTAGTCCACATCAAGGTAGTTGTCGTGGAAGGCGTGGTTCTGCTCGGGATCAAGCACCTCGAGCAACGCCGACATAGGGTCGCCGCTGATATTGTTCGACTGCACTTTGTCTATCTCGTCAAGCACAAAGACGGGGTTGTTAACCTTGGCTTTGAGCATGCCGTTGATGATGCGGCCCGGCATGGAACCCACATAGGTGCGTCTGTGACCGCGTATCTCGGCTTCGTCATGGACACCGCCGAGGGCCACACGCACATACTCGCGTCCCAGCGCCGTAGCAATGGATTTGCCCAAAGAGGTCTTGCCTGTGCCCGGAGGACCAACCAGGCAGAGGACCGGCGATTTGCGCTGGTCGGTGAGGTTCAGCACAGCCATCATCTCGATAACACGCTCCTTGACTTTCTCCAGTCCGAAGTGGTTACTGTCAAGCCGGCGCTGCGCCCTGTCGATATCGGTATTGAAACTGCCCCGCCGGTTCCACGGAAGGTCAAGCAGCAGGGTCAGGTAATTCATCTGCAGGCTGTAATCGGGCATGGACTGGGGCATCCGCGTCAACTTCTCCAGCTCTTTCTCAAAATGGTGAGACACCTCCTGAGGCCAGTCCATCTTGGCCGCACGCTCACGGAGGAAGCGGATATCGGAGTCCGACGAGGAGCCACCCAATTCCTCCTGGATGACATGCATCTGCTGGTTAAGGAAATACTCACGCTGCTGTCGATCCATCGACACACGGGTCTTCTCCTGTATTTCGTGCCGCAGATCTTCCATCGAAGCCAGCGCCTTCACCTCACGAATCAACGCCAGTATGCGTTCGGAGTAACTCTTCATCTCGAGCAGCTGCTGCTTCTTCGGCACCTCCATCTCGATATGGGTGGCGATGAAATTAAGCAGCATACGGGGACCCCGAATCTCTTTCAGCGTCTTGATAGTGACATCGTTGGGATTGCTTGCCTTGAGGAAAGAGGAATATTTGCGAACCAGTATCTTTATCGATTCACGGTCTTCTTTGCTCAACTGGTCGTTGGCATCGACACCGAATTCCTGATGCTGCTCGCCCATCAGATAAGGCGAGGTGGCAACAATGCGTCCCAGGCGGAACGTGCAGCTTCCGCGCAGAATGGCAATCACATCGTCGTCATTCATCTCGATCACCTTCACCACTAGCGCTATACAACCCACATCATAGAGTTTGGAGCGGGTAGGATGTTCGGAATCGTCACGTTGGGTGACGACACCGATATGGTGACCCGTCTCCGCCGCTTCACGGAGCAGCTGGAGGGAACTCTGCCGGGTGATTGTCACCGGTGTAATCGTTCCGGGGAAAAGCACATTGCCTGTAAGCGGAAGAATGGGTATCACCTCCGGACAGTCGGGATAGTTCTCGAAAAGGAACTCCTCCACATTGTCGATGTCCGACATCGGCACGATGTCAATCTTCGCATGACCCATCTCGTCCGCACGCATCACATCTCTGAACAACTCATCAATATACTTATTCTTCATAGTTTGCTATTCGATAAACCTCTTTTACGACAGCCTTTCGGAAAAGTTTCACACAAAAATAAAAAAAAGCTCTTACGAGAAGAGCTTTTTCCTAACATTTAACCTAAAACAAACTACTTATTAATTATTTTTGTTGTATCTTTTGTACTTGCTCATGAACTTGTCAACACGTCCAGCGGTGTCAACCAGCTTCAACTTACCGGTGAAGTAGGGATGGGAGGTGTTGGAGATTTCAAGCTTCACAACAGGATATTCTTTACCGTCGGTGAAGACAACCGTATCCTTGGTATTGGCACAGCTCTTGGTCAAAATCATATGGTCGTTGGACATGTCTTTAAACACAACGAGTCTGTAGTTCTCGGGATGGATTCCTTTTTTCATTTGATTGATTTTTTTGCCGTTTTAAACAGTGGTTTTATAAACGATTGGTTAAAAAAATACTTTTTTTCACTTCAATTTGAGTTTGCAAAAGTACACATCTTTTCCAAACTGGCAAAATATTTTTCCGCCACCCGAAAGATTTATCAATTAAATAATTTTATTTCAGTCTATTAAAAAAATATTTTTTTATTTGTTTTTATGGTCGGACAACAAAAAAATCATCGCTTCAGTCAGAGGAAAAAAGAAAATCGGCCACACAATTTTATACCATTCACAACGTTATTACAAGCATGAGAAACGACAAAAAAAGGTATCGGATACTGTGGATCGACGAAGAGCCGGATCCGCTGGGTTTCATAGACACGGGCAGACGGTACGATTTGGACATACAACAATACCGGAGCTGGGACAAGGCGAAAGTGTTGCTCGAAAACCGGTTCGACAGCATCGACGCCATCGTGCTGGACGGACGCTGCGTCATCAATGCTGGCGAAATGCCCGACCCGGATTTCCTTTATCAGGTAGTGCGCGAGATGGAATCTCTCTTCGCCCAGCACGAAGAAGCCATTCCATGGTATGTGCTTTCTTCGGGGGACCTGCCGGATTTCGACAAGACGCTGCAACGGATTGCCAAAGGCAACCGCGAGTCCATGGAAGAGGAGTGGGGTCGCATGTACCACCGCAAAAGCAGCGACCTGCAAGAACTCTGTATAGCTATACGTCATGCCGTGACCAGACGGAAAGACAACAAGGTGAGGGCCTTGTATGCCGATGTGTTCCGTACCATGCATACCTACTTTACACCGGATGTCACACAGACCATGCTGGACATCCTCAAAGCGCTGCATTTCCCGGAGGAAAGCCGCAATTTCGATGCGGTGCTTTACTATACCCAGCTGCGACGCATCCTCGAGCACCTGTTCCGCGCCATGAACCGGCTGGGCATCCTGCCCGACGCGGTGATGGGGAGCAGCGACAAGGTGAACCTGGCCAACTCGTCACTTTATCTGGCTGGCCGCGAGGTCAACATCGGACAGGGAAGACCGGTACGCTACGGCCGCCCCGGACAGTATGTGTTCCCGCCTGTCGTCTCCCAAATCGTGAAAAGCATCTTGGTGGTGGCCAACAAAAACTCCCACACGGTGGAGCTAGACACCCAGGGGCGCACCGTGATACAGGACTACTACAACTCACTACATTCCAATAATTTCCTATTCGGATACACGCTGCATCTGTGCGACGTGATCATCTGGTTCGGCCGTTACGCCAAACGATTGAAAAACAAGGAAAGACAATCCGGAAGCCGGAACTACACTACTCGAAATAACTAATCTGACGGGTAATCACCTGATAGAGATAACCCTCTGACGGGGTGACATGATACACGTATGCCTGTGTCCAGTTGCCGTGTTCGTCATAATAATAGGTATAAAGGAATGCCTGACGGAGCGTGGTGAGGTAATAGGAGCAGCGCTCGGCCAAGATGCCGTCAGTGTCGTAGCGGAACTTCTCACCGCCTTTGTAGATGGAATTCTCCCCTTCGGTATAGGTGATAAAACTGACATACCCAAAATCATTGTATTCGTACACCGTCGAAGCCTGCTCTTTCCCTTCGATGTCAAAGTTCTTCATTGTCCGCAGCACATTCTTCTTGTCGAATTGATAGACCGACCGCTCCTCAAGCGAGTCGGCTATTCCGAACATATCGGCAATGATGGCATGGTTCTTCTTGTCGTAGGAATAGGTGGTCTGTGAAAGAAGCTCGCTGAAAGGTTCGTGGGTGCGGACATCCTTGACCAGACGGTTCTTCTTGTCGTAGGTGTAACTGACAATGATGACCGGATTACCCAATGTGTCGTAATAGGTATTCTGCGTGAAATAACCCGCATGGTTGTAGTTGTTTCGGACCGGATGGCCCACAATACGTCCCTGGGGCGTACGGACAGTGGTCAAAACAGACTTGACAGGACCTTTCAGATGCTCTTCTTCTATATCGGCCGGGAAATGCTGTGCCTGCGCCGAAAAGCCAACTGCAAGCAACAAAGCGGTAAAAAGAACGATTTTCTTATTCATTGGACGGGGACTTTGGATTTGCAAAAATACATATTTTTTTTGATTCAACATACGACGAAACTTTTTTTTCATCGGCTACACGATTTTTTACAATTGTTCGTTAATAGATTTATGCTGCATTTTACATACAGAAACAAACCAACACCGAAAATGAGACACAACCATATCGTTATTTCTGTCATCACGCTCTTCTGCCTGCTGAATCTGCCGTGTTCTCGGGCATCGCAGTCCGACAACAAGCCTTACAAAGGCTACCGATTCGTCTTGACCATCAAGAATACACACGACAGCATCATGTATCTCGGCAACTACTATGCCGGCGGCACCTATGCCATCGATACCGCACACATCGACAATAAGGGGCGCTTTGTGTTTGAGCGCAAAGACCGCACACTGCCGCCAGGCATGTACTTCTTCACCAATCCCTCTGGCAACTACGTGGAGTTCATGGTTTACCACGAGAAACTCGACTTCACCTTCACCACCGACGAGAAGAACTGGAGCAACAACATGACCGTCAAAGGCTCCAAAGAGAATCAGTACCTCTTCGACTACCACAAAGCCAACCGCGACACCTATTACGCCATCGACTCGGCTCGGCGGGCTATGGGCAACGACAACGAGGCATTCAACGCTTTCCGACGCAAGAGCATGATGCGACTGGACAGCATCAAGGAGGCCATGATTGCAGCACACCCCAAAAGCATGCTGGCCCTGATGATGAACGCCACCCGAGAGCCCTCCATCCCCACTCAGGACAGCGCCGGCAACGCCCTCTCCAATCGCGAACGCTGGGAGTACTATATGGACCACTACTTCGACTATACCCGCCTCGACGACGACGCACTGATCCGCACCCCCGAGATGATTTTCCACAGGCGACTGATATCCTACCTCGACACCAACCTGCACAACGCCTCGGCGGAAATCATCTGCCTTTATGTCGACAAACTCATAGAGAAAGCACGTCCTTCCAAAGAGAACTTCAAATATCTGGTTCACACCATTACGGAGAAATACCTTCAAAGCCCTGTGATGAGCTACGATGCGGTGTATGTCCACATGGTGAAAAAGTACGTCGAATCAGGCGACTGCTTCTGGATGTCACCCAGCTCGGTCGACTACAACGTGAAACGCGCCAACACATGGGAGAAACTGCTTATCGGCAAAGTGGCTCCCGAGCTGATACTGAAGGACAACAGCGGCAATGTCTACAGCTTGCACCAACAAAAGCACAAATACACCCTGCTCGTCTTCTGGTCTCCCACCTGCGGACATTGCAAATACGTCATCCCCAGCCTCTACAAAAAATATAAAATGTATAAGGACAAATACGACATCGGCGGATTCGCCATCCTCAGCGAACCCGACGCAGAGACGCGTCCCAAATGGATAGAATTCATTCAGAACTACCATCTCGACTGGATCAACCTGGACGGTGGCGAAGCCAACATCGACTGGCATGAGGTATACGATGTCATCACCACTCCGCAGATATTCCTGCTAGACAAAGACAAGAAGATCCTGGCCAAGAAACTGAACGCCGAATCATTCGAGATGGTCATCAAAGCCCTCGAAGGAGAGTGAGACAATTGACTTTCAAGCAAAACAAACACAGCAACCTTTCAAACCCTCCATCATAATGAAAAAAAGATTACTCATCGCCGGCTGCGCGACCCTTCTGATGGTCACAGCCTGCAAAAACAAAGGAAACGATATGGACAATCCTTTCTTCGGAGAATGGAACACGCCTTACAACATTCCCGATTTTGAAAAAATCAAGCCTGAGCATTACATGCCTGCCTTTGAAGAGGGCATGAAACGGCAGAAAGCCGAGATCGACGCCATCGTCAACAACACCGAAGCACCCACCTTCGCCAACACCATCGAGGCGCTGGAACAGAGCGGCGACCTGCTCAACGAAGTCAGCGCGGTCTTCTTCAACCTTGTGGAATGTATCAGCTCCGACGAGATGAAGAAAATCGCCGAAGAAGCCACTCCGCTGGTTTCGGCCCATGGCGACGACATCATGCTCAACGCCAAACTCTTCGAGCGTGTCAAGGCGGTCTACGACCAGCGCGAGAGCCTGGGACTGAACGACGAACAGATGCGTCTGACCGAGGAGACCTACAAGAACTTCGTCCGCGGCGGTGCCGGTGTGCCTGCCGACAAACAGGAGCGCTTCCGCGAAATCAACAAGCAACTGGCATCGCTGACACTCCGTTTCGGTGACAACGTGCTGGACGCCACCAACGCATTCAAGCTCACTCTCACCCCCGAGAAAGCCCGGAGCATCGGACTGACCGAAGGACAGATCGATGCCGCCCTTGAAGCCGGCAATGGCAAAGAGGCAGTCTTCACGCTGGACATCCCCAGCTGGGAGCCTTTCATGCAGAACTGCACCGACCGCGAACTCCGCAAACAGATGTGGGAAGCCTACACCACCCGCTGCACGTCGGGCAAATACGACAACCGCGCCATCATCGACAGCATCGTCAACCTGCGTCTGGAACGCGCCCAGATACTGGGCTTCGAGAGCCACGCCGCCTACACCCTCGACGACTGCCTGGCCAAAACATCCGATGCCGTTTACAAATGCCTGATGGACCTGTGGAAACCAGCACTCAAAAAAGCCGAGCAGGAACGCGACGAATACCAGAAGATGCTTGCCGCAGACTTCAACGACAAGGAAGTAGCTTCAAAATTCAATATTCAGAATTCAAAATTAGAACCTTGGGACTGGCGCTTCTACTGCGAGCGGCTGCGCGCCGAACGCTACAGCCTCGACGAGGGGCTGATTCGTCCCTTCTTCCCGCTCGAGAAAGTGCGTGAAGGGGCCTTCAACGTAGCCAACAAACTCTACGGCATCACCTTCCGCGAGAACGACAAACTGCCTAAATACCATCCCGAAGCCATCGGTTACGAGGTGCTGGACGGCGACAAGGTGATCGCTATCCTCTACATGGACTTCTTCCCCCGCGAAAGCAAACGCAGCGGCGCCTGGATGACCAACTTCCGCGAACAGTATGTCGACCGCGACGGCAACAACGTCATCCCCATCATCTCCATGGTCTGCAACTTCACCAAACCCACCAAAGACAAACCGTCGCTGCTCAACTTCGACCAGTCGGAGACACTCTTCCACGAGTTCGGCCACTGCCTGCACGGCATCCTGAGCCAGTGCCACTACCGCTCACTGAGCGGGACCAATGTGCCGCGCGACTTCGTCGAGATGCCCAGCCAGGTGATGGAGAACTGGTGCCGTCACCCGCAGGTGATGAAAGAATATGCCAAGCATTACCAGACCGGCGAAGCCATCCCCGACAGCCTCATCGCCAAGATTGAAGCCGCCGCCACCTACGGACAGGGCTTCATCAACACCGAACTGCTGGCCGCCTCGCTGCTCGACATGGACTACCACAGCATCACCAAACCCACCAAGATAGTGCTGCCCAACTTCGAAGACCAGGCCATGGCTAAGATCGGCCTCATTCCCGAAATCATCTCGCGCTACAAGAGCTGCTACTTCCAGCATATCTTCAGCGGCGGATACTCGGCGGGCTACTACAGCTACACCTGGACCGCCATCCTCGACGCCGACGCCTTCGAGGCTTTCCGCGAGAGCGGCGACCTCTACAATCCCACGTTGGCCAAGAAATTCCGTTTCCTGCTGTCGCACGGCAACACCATCGACCCCATGAAGATGTATGTCGACTTCCGCGGCAAACAACCCAGCGTGGAGCCCCTGAAACGTAACCGCGGCCTGATATGATTCGTTCACACACACTGAACCGTATCGCCCTCAAGGCACGCATGCTGCTGACGACAGGCCTGCTCATAAGCAGCATGGCCTGTTGCCAGCCCCGCATCACGCCGTCGGACCCCAACGCCCCAGGCATCGAACTGGCACTGCCCGCCAGCGACAGCACCGAACACATACTGGTCTATGAGGGTTTCACCTCCTCCTACAACCACTTGACGCTGGTGCCCAACTGGGTGGCCTACGACTTGACCTCCGAAGAATGCCAGGGGACGTACACCTCGGGATCCAATTTCAGCCGCGACCCCCATCTGAAAGGACGGCAGGCATCGCGTGAGGACTATTCCCACTCTGGCTGGGACAAAGGCCACATGGCACCCAAAGCCGATCTGAAATGGTCGGAGAAAGCCTGGTGGGAAAGCCACTACTTCACCAATATCTGCCCGCAAAACCGCCAGATGAACGGCGGCGACTGGAACCGGCTGGAGCAGTTGGTCCGCCGGCTGGCACGCCAATACGGACGCGTCTATGTGGTCTGCGGACCCATCTTCGACAGTTGCGCCTACGGCACCATCGGCGACGCCATGGTGCAGGTGCCCGACGCCTTCTTCAAGGCGTTGCTGGTGCCCGTCGACGGAGGGTATCAGGCTGCCGCCTTCATCATGCACAACGACAGCCGCAAGCAACCGCCCGAGAAAGTGGTCATGACCGTCAACAAGCTGGAAAGCATCATCGGACGCGACCTCTTCCCCACCCTCGACGACAGCGTGGAAGAACAAATCGAGTCGACTCTCACCCCTTCGGTCTGGGGATTCCGATAACAGGCATTTCTAACAAAAACGAATCCACAACCTATCCTGCCTGCTCTGCAGGCCTGCGACCGAAGTGGAGCAAACGTATCAACCTACACAGCGCCCCTTTAAAACCTTTCAAGTGAAACGAACCTTTCAAGCGCTGCAAACCTTTTAAACATATCAACATAACAATATATCAACAAAAACCACAATGGGAAGAGCATTTGAATATCGCAAAGCAAGAAAACTGAAACGGTGGGGACACATGGCCCGCACCTTCACCAAGATTGGAAAAGAGATAGAACTGGCCGTTTTAGCCGGCGGTCCCGACCCGTCGAGCAACCTCCGCCTGCGACTGCTGATGCAGACCGCCAAGAGCGAGAGCATGCCCAAGGAGAACGTGGAACGCGCCATCAAACGCGCCACCGAGAAAGACAAATCTGCCTACAAAGAGGTGGTCTATGACGGTAAAGGCCCTCACGGCACCGCCTTCGTGGTGGAGACCGCCACCGACAACCCCACGCGTACCGTCGCCAACATCCGCGCCGCCTTCGTGCGCGGCAAGGGCGAGCTGGGCACCATGGGCATGAACGACTTCCTCTTCGAGCGCAAGTGCAGCTTCGTCGTCGCCTGGCGCGACGACATCGACATGGACGAGCTGGAGCTGGAGCTTATCGACTGCGACATCGACGAAGTCTTCCGCGACGAGGACGAGATCATGATTTACGCCGACTTCAAGAACTACGGTCCCATCTCCAAGTATCTGGAAGACCATGGCTATGAAATCAAGTCATTCAAGTTCGAGCGCATCCCGCTGTCGTTCCGCGAACTCTCACCCGAAGAGCAAGAAGACGTCAACGGCCTTATTGAACGTCTCGAAGCCGACGACGACGTAGTCAACGTCTTCCATAATATGGCGTAATACCGGGAACGCGGACGGCTCGTCCGCACACAATAATACTGGGCTCGTCCGCACACAATAATACTGGGCTCGTCCGCACACAATAAAACTGGGCTCGTCCGCACACCTTGTACGCATACAATAAGAAGGCTGCCAAATGGCAGCCTTCTTGTTTTGTGTGCGGACGAGCCGTCCGCGTTCCCGGTATTACGCCATGTTACATGTCCAAAAAATCTTATCAACAAAAGCAAAATCGGTTTCTAAATCTTTTTAAATGAAACAATAGGTGCAAAGGCCGGAATTAGAATCAAAGTAAATTTCACATGATGGTGGGACTGCCGGGTGAGGTTTTTGCAAATGATTTTTGTTCACATTTTGCGTTACACATTTTGTGAAATTACATTTTTTCGTATATTTGGAGTGAGAAACAAATGTAATGTCATGAATAATCCATTCATATTCAGAGATTATAAATCAAAAGAACTCTTGTTCCTATCAATGTGCCAAACAGGCGGCTATTTAGTTCTGCTAAATCCTTTCCATCCGTACGTTGTTTCAATCTCGATGGAATCGGTGTTGACAAGTCGGATAGCTGCATTGTTGTACGAGTGATCACCGCCACCGTAAAAGTGTCCGGTGTCACCAGCGAATGTATAGGTCGAATGGTAGGTATAATCGCCGTGAAGTTCAGGACCACCGTTGCCATAGGGACCGTCATTGCTTTCGTAAATGCGGATAGAATAGCTGACATTGCTGTCTGTCGCGAAATCGATTTTCACAAAATAAGATTCGCCCCAATGACAGATGTGCTCTTCACCGTTGTCGTCAGTCCAGGGCCACTCTCCCTGACGGCCATAGGCTCCGTCCCATTTAGTGCCTTTCAGCACGTTTTGCTCCTGTGGAGTATTTGGAGTTTCTGTTTTTTCTTTGTCGCAGGCTGCCATCATCCCGATGCCGCACAGCACGACTAGTGCCAAAAATATTTTCTTCATATTCTAAACCATTAAAAGTTAATCACTGAAACCCAGTTGATGCCGAAGGCCTCGATGCCGTTGTTCAAACAAACTTTGTACTGTATCATATTATTGGGTTTTAAGGGGGTTAATGATTCGTTTCAGAACTTGTACGAGGTAAAAGGTTTCGCCGCCCGCGCGATGGAGATTTGGTCGATTTGCATTGCTATTTCCATAATCTTAAAAATTTATTGATGATACGTTGAGGTTAATTGTTATCGTGAAAAATGTCCGATTGTTTCAGCAGGCGGACTGGTGCGGACATCCAGTGAATGTCCGCACGGCCAAATTCCAACGGAGTGGTTAAGAATTTGGCCTGTCCATTTCTTCTTCATCGGGTGAATATGTCGGACATTTTCATTAGTCTAACGGTATGAGTTTTTCCTGAGGCGGTGGTCAATGTCAAGAGGTAGGTGGCCTGGGGGCGGGCGGTGAGGTCGAGGGTGTAGCGTCCGTTGCCCTCGGCTGTTAGGCGCACCTGCTCGCGGCGGCCTGTGAGGTCGGTGAGCCAGGCGGTCTCCGTCAGGGGTTCGCCACCCTGCACCTCGATGGTGACCTTCTGGCGGAAGGGATTTGGATAAGCCACGAAAGCCCCCTCGTCGCCCACCACGGTGATGCGCACCTCGCCGCCGCCGTGGTTTGTGGTGTCATAGACATACGGTGTCATAAAGGCGGTGTCCGTGTAGTGGGCGATGTAGGCGTGGCTGTTGTTGGCGGCGTTGACGTGGATACTGCCGAAGTCTGCAACGGCGGTGAGAGTGCCGGTAAGCCATAGCGAGCTGTCCTTAAGGAATATATAGCCTTGTTCGTTGTTTTTGCCGGGCGAGTTGTAGTCGATGTATTCGAGTTCGTGACCATCATAGTCCCAAACAAATAGTCCCATCCCGTATGGATTGTTAATTTGAGTGTTTTGGAAGAGTATGTTGCATTGGTATTTCACCTGGCAGAAGACACGGTTGCCTTTGGCCAGAAATGAGCCGTTGTGAGCCCATAGGTATTTGTCGGTATATAGATATGTCCTTTCGTATGAATGCGTGCCTGTGGAGCGAGCCTTGCCGTAGGAGATAAGGCTGAGATCATCGGCGTTAAGCCGCAGCCAGCAGGCGTTGTTTTTAATGTTCAGAGTGTCACCGTCGTAAACAAATGTTGCATACACCGTGTCTCGTGCCGCATATCCCATCAGGAAAAGGCTGTTGGTAGCCGTGTCGAGAATGGTGCTGAGCCAGACAATGTCGCCGGCGGGATGCCCGCTTGGATGATAAGTTGTCGGTGTCTGTACAATTCCTGTAGGCACGAGGTCAGGGGAATATCGCAACACACAGTCCTCCCACTCCATTTGGATTGAATCGGAGTTCTTTACAGGCAGATAGATGTACCGGGACTGATGGCGATAGAAACTGATGTACATATTGTTGTAAATGTCGATGTCGATAGATTCCATATAGAGACTGATGTATTCATTGGGGTCGATGGGATCGAATTCCATAGACCGGTCGAATACATATGTGCTTGCCAACACGCTGTCGAGGTGTGGCGTCAGTTTGATGATCTGCCAGTTCCACCTGCTGGAGGGTTCCAGAGGAACATCCAGCCGTTTCGTGGCTCCGTCTACCATCAAACGCATTGTGCTGATGTTTCCTTCATTTGGTGACCACCTGTATAATCCGTCGGGACAGGTGTCGCATAGTTCACTATATAAATCATTTGCCTGTCGTGCCAGTATGATGTTCCCCTCGCTGTCAACATTGAAGGAACCGCGTATTTCATATGTTATTAAGTAGTCTGAGTATTTACTTCTCAACATTGAGCCATCATTTTTGACATAGGTCAATGTCAGGAAATGCTCCTCGATAATATCTCCACTCTCAAGTCCTAATGTGATAAAGGCATAACAATGATTGGGAGTCAGAAGACTGTCGGGCGATGCGGGGAAATGCTCGGCGGAGGTCAGGAGTGTGTCAAAGTAATATAACTCATTCCTTTCGCCGGGGAGTCCGTAATCAAAAGGGAACGTAATCATCGCACACAACATCAGTGAGGTATCGCCTACCATCCTTATAGTGTAGGCATTAATATCGTTGTAGCTGGAATATAGTTCTTTGTGCCACACCATTTCGCCATCGGGCGAGAACTTGGCTATGACGGCACAGCGGTTGCGATGAGCCGAGAAAGGCAGTATTTCTGTATCGTTGTCCCACCGGGCGCCGCCAAGGAAATGTCCTAGAATATAGATGTTCCCTTCGCTGTCCATCGCCGAGCCGTATAAATCGTTGGCAGCGTCTCCGTTTCCATAGTCGGGACCGAAGTAGGACTTCACCCAGTCGAAGTGCTGGGCGTGGGCGGAGATGCTTGTTAGTACTAGCAGTGCGAAGAGCAGAGTCGTTTTCTTCATTTTCTTTGGTTTAAAATGTCAAACTTCCTTATATCCCGAAGCCCGTCCCAGACTTCATATACATAAGTAGCATTTGTGCCACATTATAGTCGAACTATTAACATTTTTTAACAATACTCTGTTCCGTCGCTGACGGTGAGGGTCTTGGGACAATCGTCTTTGGGGGAGTTTGTTTTGATACCGTTTGTCATCCTCTCAGCGTGACAAACCGACGTTTTTCAGCGGCGGCGGTAGGTGGTTGTGAAGAAACTCGAATTACCCGACTCCGGTCCTGCTTGGAATGTCGCATATCGAACGACCAACTGCGTATTTGTGAGTTCCAAAATCTCCCATACGTAGTTTCCAAAGTCTGGATCCGGGTTGCTTAAAAAGACTGTATCAGAGTTACCAGACATTGACCATTCGTATTCGGCGTTAAAATAATGAGTAGGATAAGGCCCATATTCAGATTCAAACTCCAACGTTGCATGGTTGCCTGCTTCGAACAAAACATCGCGCACTGGTGGGTATATTTGGTCAAGAATAGTGTCGCCAGGAGTTGGCCAACTATAATAGTAGTGCTCTTGGCAACTTTGATACTCCCAGGAACCAACGATTGACGCTTCGGTGTCGTCATTGTCCCACCCGCTGCCGCACTGGAATGCCGTCAGCAGCAGGAATGCGCTCATTGCGCCGAATAAAAAGATTTTCTTCATAATTGTTATCGTTTTTGATGATGATTAATTGCCAAAGATGTCCGATTGTTTCAGCAGGCGGACTGGTGCGGACATCCAGTGAATGTCCGCACGGCCAAATTCCAACGGAGTGGTTAAGAATTTGGCCTGTCCATTTCTTCTTCATCGGGTGAATATGTCGGACATTTTCATTAGTCTAACGGTATGAGTTTTTCCTGAGGCAGTGGTCAATGTCAAGAGATAGGTGGCCTGCGGGCGGGCGGTGAGGTCGAGGATATAGCGTCCAGTGCCCTCGGCTGTGAGGCGGACCTCCTCGCGGCGACCAAACATATCGGTCAACCATGCCGTGGCAACCCCATTCTCCGTTCTCAGTTCTCCGTTCTCCGTTTCGATGGTCACTCGCTGGCTGAATGGGTTGGGGTAAATCGTGATGGCGGAAGAACTGTCAGCTTCGCCAATTCCTACTCCGGGGCAGACGGTGATACTGTTGCTCCAGGCACTGTGTGCCACACGGTTGCCGTCGCACAGGGCACGGACACGAAAAAGGTGGCACCCGTCGTTGGGCAGGGTAACGGCCAACGTGGTGTCTGAAGTCTCAACGATGGTGGCGTTGTCCCAGCTGCCCGTTTCGGGGATATAGGCCAGCTCATAGCCAGGATGACTGGCAGAACTGCTCCAGGAGAGGGTGACCGTATGACCAGCAGCCCCGTCGCTCCACAGCGAATCCACAGGGGAGCAGGGTTTCGGACGATGCAGGTCCAATGTCGAATCGTAGAAGAACGTCATTACGGATGCTTCTTGATAGTTCCCTAAGAAGATGCTGTCATAAACTCTCGGTTCATCGCCGATTTCTCCCCTGAACACCCACCCGTGGTCGTTTACATACATATTTTTGCATATGGCTATGGAGTTATAACGTATTGGCGACGAACGAATCACCTCTTTGGTGTACTTGTTAATCTTGCATAATGCTGTTTCTTTTATTGCGTGGTTAAACCCGAAATCCACATTTAACAGCAAATCGTCACCGAAAACTGCCAAAGAGTTATGAGATACATTGCAGTCATTTACCGTATCCACAACGTAATAGTCGACAGGCGAGCCGGTATTGCGGTTATATGAGACAACCAAACAATAACTATGCGCATCGAATGACCCTTGCGGAAGTCTTGTATTGTGCGTGCTGTCAAGATAGAATTTAGTGTCATATCCTCTATCAAGAGAATAGTAAACGTAAACGTTTTCTTCATCCGTCGCAACACCTCCAGCATCATTATAATTAGCTGGTGGGGTTCTGGTTGATTCGTTCTCGTTATATAGTTGTTGTACCCAGACGATTTTTCCATCTCTGTTCAATTTCAGCAGACAAGGCATCCATCTCCAGTCAACGGTGTTGTCAATCCTCAGGTAGTGGACAGAATCCAGATACACCTTGATGGGCAAAGTATCAGGATTGAAATAAATGTCTTCGTTGTATAAAAAACAACTTGCATATATTTCATCTCCTTCAATAACAGCATCTTTGAATTCAATATATGCCCTGTATCGCCCATCGGGATTCCATACCGATATACTGTCAATCAAGAATCTTGAGCTAATCATATTCCAGTCGCTGTCCATCATAAAGTACATTGACGTGGTGAATGTTTTCCCGTTCTGGGTCTTGATATTCAACGGGTATTTTCTGTTGGTATCGCCATCAACAATGATGTATGCCTTATGTAGCGAATCCTCACCGAAGAAATCACTACAGGCGAAAATATGGATATTGTCATTTTCATCAACTAAAAAATTACCATGGGATGACTTAAAGCGACCGAATGGATTAGAATAAAAAGAAATATAGTCCCAATCGCAATAAGCATACAACTTAACACTATGAAAGTCGAGTAAGTTCCCATCTGAATCAAAGGTGGCAAAACAGGTTGCTTGGTGACGAAAAGTGAACATATCACTTGATGTAGTAAGAATTGTGTCAAAGAAATAGAACCATTCTGCTCCAGGTGCGTATCCCCAATGAAAGTCAAACGCGATGGTTATTCTATTGTCTTTCACAACTATGTTATTCCATGGAATGCTTGGAGAATTAGAATTAGCTCCGCGAGCAGACTTGCACCAGAGGACATTCCCCAATGTATCAATCTTTGCCAGAAATACACCATGGATATTTCCGACAGAATATCCTTGAATTGAATCCATCGGATTTATATAAGGACCATTTCCTCCCAGCCGGGCACTCATGCCGCATCGGCCAAAAATATAGGTGTTCCCCACACTGTCAATGTAGGAGTCCACTACTTCGTCCATCAGATTACCCATATTTGTAAGTTGCCCTGCAGACCATTTGCCCCAACGGAAACCCTGCTCCTGGGCGTGGGTGGCGGAGGACAGCACGACGAACGCCGCCAATAATATGAAGAAAGCCAGTGGCTTTCGATAGCGTTCCACAGGATGGCTAACGGAGTGCTGCCAAGCGGAGAACAAAAGGTTTCTCTTGATCGCTTTCATGTTTTATTTTTTGACAATCGTCTTTATGCCGTATTTGCCTTTGGTGCGGAGCAGGAGCATATATTGTCCTGCCGGGAGCGTGCTGAGGTCGACTTCGGTCACCTGATTCTCGCATTTCCTGCTCCAAACGGACTTGCCGTTTACGTCGTAGATTGTCATTTCATACGGTTCTTGTTGGTTCATCTGCACCGTCAGTCGGCCCGTTGTCGGGTTGGGCGATACGGTGAAGTCCATAGTGCCGACATTGTCGATGCCGATTGTCGGGTCGACAGCGAAAATGGCTTCGAACACCGTGTCCTGTGTGACGGTGACAATGCGGGGTGACTGCTGTTCACCGTCCGACCAACCTTGGAATACGTAGTATTCGGCTGGGACGGCGGTCAGCGTAGCCTGCTCGCCCGCATAGTACATGCCCTCGCCTTCAACCGTGCCCCACGCATTGTTGTTGCTTGCCGCTATCAGGTAATATTGAGGCAGCTCAACAAAGTGAGCCATAAAGGTAGTATCGCATGTCAGGTATACCACAAGGGGGTTGTCGGTAATGCTGTCGCCAGTGGCCGTACTCCAATGGGTGAATCCGTACCTGTTCTCGGAGGGTACCGCGGTGATGGTCTGGTTGGTTCCACCAGAGTAGCTGCCGCCGCCAGTGACGCTGCCCATCGTGGCATTAGCCGACGAGACTTGTAGGTTGAACGTCTGGTCACTAACATCTTCAAAGTTGGCAACAAAGGCGGTGTCGCTGATGAGGTGAACCGCAAGGGGATTGGTTGTAATAATTG
>CAMIVE010000011.1 GCA_946401725.1 uncultured Bacteroidales bacterium
GGCATCAGCGGCGACAAGCAGGATATGCGTGACATCCGCGCCGGTCGCGATGCAGGCGACGAACGCGCTACCTACGCCTTCGACATGTTCGCTCTGCGCGTCAAACGTTACATCGGCGGCTACATGGCTGAAATGGGCGGCTGCGACCTGCTCCTCTTTACGGGCGGTATCGGCGAGAACGCTTGGTTTATGCGCCATCCGATCCTCGAAGGTCTCGAATGCCTCGGCATCAAGGTCGACATGGAACTCAACGACAAGACGATGGGTGAGGATGTCATCATCTCCACTCCCGACTCCAAAGTCGCCACCGTCGTCGTCACCACCGACGAGGAATACGTCATCGCCAGCGATACCGATCGCCTCGTCAACGGCAAGTAAATTCTCCTTTCTTTAGAATCACTGAATCGGGATGCTCCCCGTCCGTGGGAACATCCCCTTTTTATTTGCACGCGGCCATCCCTGTCAGCCCCCTCCCTAAAAACAACAGAGATCGGTCGTCAAGTCGACTGTAAGTTTATTGACATCTTTACACGATAATTGATAAAGATATGGAGTCGTTATACGCTCAAATAGAAAATGCTATTCGCAGCCACACATCGGTGCTGTCGGTTCTTGATAATGCTACGCAAGATGATGTATATCAGGCTATTCTTGATATTTTGCGCAATAATCCGGACATTTTCTGGTTCTCACATCAATGGCATTACACTGAAAATGATTGTACAATTCGTTTCCAGTACACCTTGAATATGGAAAGAAGTAAAAAAATCAGAAAACAGATTGATGATGTTTTGGAAAATGATTTTCATATCCATGCGGTTTCCCAGTTGTCAGAGCCAGAAAAAGTGATGTATGTGTACAAATGGCTTGCCGGGTATTGCAAATACAACGTATATTCGGCATTCAATCAGACAATATGCAGTGTTTTTGTCTATCGCAATTCTGTCTGTACGGGTTTCGCAAAGGCGGCACAATATCTTTTCAAGTTATTGGGTATTGAAAGTAGGCTTCTGTTCGGCGAGATGCATTATGCGGAAGCAGGAAGCCGCCATTGTTGGCTGCTGGTGAAGGTTTGTGGACAGTGGTATCATTTTGATCCCACATTTGCCGTTCCTGAAATCAGTGACATGTTGAGGAAATCAGGAGTGGAACCTCTTTTTGGAGTTGAAGGGCTGGTATATAATTATTTCTGCTGTGATTTGGAAACGATTAAACGCTCAAGAACCATTGAGGATGAATCCGCTCTGCCAGTCTGTAATGACGTGATTGACTTCCGTTCTTTGCAGGGTATTCCGATATGTCGGCACAGGCCTTTGGAAAACGGGCAATACGGTGTGCGGGGTTGTTTGTTGAATGATGTTGGACGCTTCTCGAATGTATATTTGTGGCATGCTGCTGATGGTCCCCAGAAAGTGGTCAAGCAATACAAGCGAGACTCTTCTCATCTTCTCATTCGGCAGGAGTTTGACTTTATGCAGGAATTGTCCTCTTCTCCGCATGTGATTCGTTCCTATGGAATTACTCGAGACGGGAAAGGTTTGCTTATGGAACAGGCAACGCCACTCACCGACTTATTATGCAGCCATTATTACCAGCTTTCGGCGGTGGATTTCTGCAAACTGCTGATGGATGTGCTGGATGCTCTTCAAGATTGCATTGACCATAAGATCTATTATCGGGATATCCATCTGAATAATATTTTCATGAATTCCAAAGGGCGATATGTCCTCGGTGATTTTGGCAGTTGTATTTGGATTGCAAAGGATAACCAGTCAAGTATCGGAGGTGTGGCGAGTCTCTGGTATATGGCTCCGGAAACATATTGCAAAAATAGCTTCGATGAGACTTCTGCAGTCTATGAAGTGGGGATGTTGGCGTATTTCCTGTTGAACGATTTCGTGCCTCCCCTGTGGAAGAAATTCGGGGACGAAGCATGGAATGTCAGGGTTCGTGGAATGATCCAGGAGCTACCACCGCCACTTCTCTTGGAGAACGCGACTCGCGTTTTTGAACAATATCTGGTATCTGTGATAAAAAGGGCTTTGTCTTATGCTTCGGATTTAAGGTTCCCAAAGCTTTCTGATCTGAAAAAGGCACTGGAAAAATGTGTTTTATTGGTTAGGGATGACGATTATTTGTTGATCGATGGTGGCACGGCTGAACGGATGGACGAAGTTTATAATGGTGAAGAAATTGTTAAAACGGATTTTCATTCAACAGGTTCCCCTGGAATGCTTGTTTCGAATGGAGCAAGCGACTCCAAACCGTTTCTGAATGATGCTAAGCTTGATAGTGATGATGAAACCGGAGCGCTACTGCCTAAATCTTGTCCGGAACCCAGTAGTTATCCGGGTAGGGGGACAAATAGAATCAATAGAATCAACCGATTTGCAACTACAAGGAATCCGTATCTTTGCGATGGAAATGAAAGGAACACCTATCTGCCAAAGTATAACTCCTTGCGACCTTCTAAAAACGCTTCACGGCATTCGGTTTGGTCAAGATTGTTTCAAAAGAAGGAGTCTGCTGGAGATGAGGTGTACAGTTCTGTTTTCGCCCCTGCGGAAATGAGGCCTAAATCACATCTGTTGGTCCAGGTGTACTTGCATCTTTTGGAAGAGTCGGAGATTGTCGCCCAATTGGCTGTTGAGTCTGACAAAGAGGCGCAACGTCGAGACTATATTCCTTTGCAGATTCGGCTTAAAACGGGTGACGCGGTGGATGTGGAAATGAATGTCTATGGGGATACACTGCTGTTCAATGACAGGAAAACAATTCGTTGGCAGGGGAAGTTTACAAAATGTAGTTTTGACTATTTTGTCTCTGACAGGTTCATTTTTGATGAATTGAACTGTGAGATAAACCTCTATGTGAACGGTGCGCTTGTTGGCGATATGAGGTTTATTACAAAGATTGTGAATCAGCCTCGCCAATTGAATTCAGAGATTGTCTCCCGTGCTTTCAAGCATATTTTCATCTCCTATGCCCATCAGGATTCAAAACGTGTGAAGGGTTTCGCTTTGGCTTACAGGGCTCAGGGGGTTGATTATTTCTTTGACAGGGACAAGCTTGCAGCGGGCGATGTATATGAGGAAAAAATTTTTGAATACATAGATTCTGCTGACCTGTTCATACTTTGCTGGTCGGTCAATGCCGCTTCAAGCGAATATGTGGGGAAAGAACGCAAACGTGCCATGCTTCGTGCTTATCCCCAGCGAAGTATTGGCGAGGCAACACTCAAAATCTATCCGATAAGTATTGAGCCGAGAACTGAGCCTCCCGACGATATGGTAAAAATATACAATTTTGAGGAAGTCTGATCCGCTCTCCTCCCTGCCGACCAGCCTCGCTCGGCAGTCCTGCTCCGTCTTGGCGGATGTTTCAGTTACATATTGTTGCGTCAGATTTGCCTGCCTGACCGAAGGGAACGACCTTAAGCATCACTGAATAAACTGTTGCGTCAGATTTGAAATCTGACGCAAAATAATATAAGGATTTGCAATCCGTAATACAATAATTCTTCCCTTAGATGTCAGTGCCGAAGACATGATAGCTCAATAACCCCTCACTTCTCTCAAAACTTTTTCCTCCATAATCCCAATTTTTGAAATTTTTTGTAAATTTGCACAATTGAAATATATGGCTCAAAATTTGCAGAAAATAAATCTAACATATTATGGCTAAGAAGAGTATCCTCCCTGGCAAAGCCAATTCCTATCCTTGGACTTTTGCCTCCATCGGCGGCGTGACCCGCGTGACCATCAATTCCGGCGAAGATATCGCCCACCTCGACGAACTCGACCAAAAGCTTTGGACCGTCCTCAGCTGCCCGGTCAAAGGGCTTGAATTCGACGAGCAGACGCTGACCCTTATGGACTCCGACGGTGACGGAAAAATCCGTGTCAATGAAGTGGTTGCCACCTCCAAATGGCTCGTCAGCGTCCTCAAGGACAGCGACAAGCTCCTCACCGGAGACGACCAGATCGCCCTCTCCGATATCAACGAGACCAACGAGGAGGGTGCTGCCGTCCTCGCCAGCGCCGGACGTCTGCTCGAAAGGGCAGGGGAGGAACGCCGCACCGTCTCCCTCGACGACGTGGCCAAAGCCCGTGAGGCTTTCGACGAGAAGGTCAAAGCCAAGGACGACGCTACCGCTGCCACCGTCGACCATCGCCCCTATGGCGACAATACCGACGATGCCATCGCTGCCGTCAACGAAATCCGCAACAAAGTGGCCGACTACTTCATGCGCTGCAAACTCATAGCCTTCGACGAGGACTGCTCCGAGGCGGTCGATGTCTCTGTCGAGAAAATACAGGCCATCAGCGAGAAGAACCTCGCCACCTGCAGCGACCAGATCGCTGACTATCCGCTTGCACGTCCCAACAGGGAAATCAAGCTCTACTTCGCCAAAGGGATCAACCCGGCGTGGCAGGCCACCTTCGACAAGGTCCGCACCCTCACCCTCGATGCCGACTACCCCGGTGCCGAAGCTGTCGACGAAAGCCAGTGGAACGCCGTGGTTGCCAAAATCGACACCTATGTCACAGGCCTCGCCGATGACAAGTCGGCCAAGATCGAGAACTTTGACAAGGAGATGGAAGAGGAAGACGCCGACATCAAGCTGGTCAACAAGTTCCTCCGCTGCTACCGCGACTTCTACAAGCTGCTGAAAAACTATGTGGTCTTCGCCGATTTCTATACCCGCGATAAAAACAAACTGGCGGTCTTCCAGTGCGGCCAGCTCTATATCGACCAGCGCTGCTGCGACCTCTGCGTCAAGGTTACCGACATGTCCAAGCATGCCGACATGGCGGGCCTCAGTGGCATGTACCTGGTCTATTGCCACTGCACCTCCAAGGTCAAAGGCACCGAGATGGACATCGTTGCGGCACTCACCGACGGCGATGTCGACGACCTCCGCGTCGGCAAGAACGCCGTCTTCTACGACCGCTCGGGACTCGACTGGGACGCTACGGTCACCAAGATCGTCGACAACCCGGTCTCCATTCGTCAGGCTTTCTGGTCGCCCTACAAGAAACTCTGGAAGTTTATCACCGACAAAATCAACAAGAACGCCGCCGAGAAGGAGGCTAAGAAGATGGATGAACTCACGGCCAAGGCGGATACCGCTACCGACAACCTAACCGCCAAGCCGGCCGACGCTGCAGCCCCGGCTCCCGAGGCCCCTGCCGAGAAAAAGACGCCTTTCGACATCGCCAAGTTCGCCGGCATCTTTGCCGCCATCGGCTTGGCATTGGGCGCCATCGGCGCCGCACTGACCGGACTCGGTGCCTTCGTCTTCGCCAAATGGTACAACATCATCATTCTTCTGGGTCTCATCGTTCTTGTCATCTCGGGTCCCTCCATGTTCATTGCCTGGACCAAGCTCCGCAAACGCAACCTCGGACCCGTGCTCAACGCCAACGGCTGGGCCATCAATGCGCAGGTGCGTATCAACACGGCCTTCGGCGCTACCCTCACCAGCCTGGCCAAGTATCCCGTCGTGAAGCTTCCCGACCCCTATGCCGACAAGAAAATGCCTTTCTGGAAGAAATGCCTGATCACCCTTGTCGTCCTTGGCGGCATCTTCTGCGCCCTCTACTTCACCAACACGCTGAAGTATGTCGGCCTCCCCTACAAGAAAGAGGCTCCTGCCGCCGAAGCAGCCACCCCGGCCACTCCGACAGAAGCTCCCGCACCGGCCGAAGCTCCCGCTCCCGCCGAGTAATCCCCTTCCAACCACTCTGCCATCTTGAAACGTTAAACTTTAACCTTTTCAACCCTTTTAACCTTTCCAACCTTTCCAACCCTTTCCAACCTTTCTAACCTTTTTAACCTTTCCAACCTTTCCAACCTTTCCAACCTTTCTAACCTTTTTAACCTTTCCAACCTTTTCAAACATAATCATGTCCTCTTTTGCTGACCTCTCCTCCTGGGCCTGGCTCATCCAGTTGTTCCTGATTATCGTGGCGCTCCTCGTCGCCAACCTCATCCGCTGCAATGTGCCGCTCTTCCGCCGCAGCCTGCTCCCTTCGGCCCTGCTGGCGGGATTGCTGATACTGTGCCTCAAGCCGTTGAATTTCTTCAACGCCCTTGTCGACCGCCACGTGATGGAAATTATCACCTATCACGCCCTCGGCCTCGGTTTTGTGGCTATGGCACTCAAAAACAAGAAAATCAAGAGTTCTACCACGACGATGAAAGTGGTGGAGACGGGTGCCGTGACAGCCAGCACCTACATCCTGCAGGGATTGGCGGGATTGCTGGTCACCATCCCGATGTTCCTCTGGTGGAAAAACTCCAACATGTTCTATTCGGGTGGTATGCTGCTGCCTATGGGCTATGGCCAGGGTCCCGGACAGGCGCTGAACTTCGGCGTGACGTTCAGCGACTGGGCCTCCGACCAGGGCATCGCCTTCTTCGGCAAGGACTTCGGACTCAGCATCGCCGCCATGGGTTTCATCGTCGGCAGTCTGGTCGGCGTGGTCTACATGAATGTGCTGCGCCGCCGAGGCAAATTGAAGGTCAACGACGGCACTTATGTCGAGAAATACACACTCGAGGACTATGAGTCGGAAGGAGAAATCCCCCATTCGGAGTCCATCGACAAACTCACCGTCCAGCTCTCTCTGGTGCTGATGGTCTACGCGCTGGTGTTCCTCCTCATGTTCGGCATCCAGCAGCTCGACCTCGGCAATTTCGGCGTCAAGACGCTCAAGCCGCTCGTCTGGGGCTTCAACTTCCTGTGGGGTACCCTCTTCGGTGTGCTGGTTAAGTGGATTATCGGACGACTCCGCAAAAGCAACCTCATGCAGCGCGAATACATCAATAACTACACCCTCGACCGCATCGCCGGTACCTGCTTCGACTTCATGATTGTCGCTGGCACCGCCGCCATCGATTTCCACAACTTGCGCGCCATCTGGCTGCCGCTGCTGCTGGTCTGCGCACTCGGTGCCCTCGTTACCTTCTGGTACGTGTTGCGCTGCTGTCGCAAGCTCTACCCCGACTACACCTATGAGGCCTTCTTCTCCATGTTCGGCATGCTCACCGGCACCGCCTCCAACGGCATGATTCTGCTTCGCGAAATCGACCCGCGCTTCGAAACCCCGGCGGCCAACAACCTGGTCCTGCAGACCATCCCCGCCCTCGCCTTCGGCTTCCCGGTGCTGCTCCTCATGGGCTTCGCCCCCCAGAGCCTCACCAATACGCTTATCTCCGTCGGCATCATGGTCGTCGCCCTCGCCCTCTTCGCCCTCTTCATCTTCCGCAAGAAAAAAAAGAGAGAACAAGAGAAAAGGAATGAAATAAAGTAAAAAAAACTAGTAATACTAGTCCTACTAGAAAGACTAGTCAGACTAGAAAGACTAGTTATCCTAGCCCTCCAAGAAAAACCCTCCCAATATGAAAAAAAATATCCTCCTCCTTAGCGCCAGCCTCTTTTTGAGCTTTCAGCTGTCAACCTTCAACCCTCTCCTGGCACAGGATAATGAAAAGCACGTCCGTACGGGCTGGAACTTCGGCGTCCTTCCCAGTGTGGCCTTCGACGCCGACCTCGGTTTCCAGTACGGTGCCCTCACCAATATCTACTATTTCGGCGACGGCTCCACCTATCCGGAATACCTCCATTCCTTCTATGCCGAGGCGGCCTATACCACCAAGCATTTCGGCATCTTCCGCACTTCGTATGATTCGAAGTACTTGATTCCGAATCACCGTCTCAGCGTCGACCTCACCTACCTGCCCGACCAGATGTGCGACTTCTACGGCTTCAACGGCTACAACAGCCTCTACAACCCGGCTCTGTCCAACCAGGACGACCCGGCCTATATCACCCGTGCCTTCTACAAATACCGTCGCGACCTCTTCCGCTTCTCGGCCGATCTGCAGGGCGAAATCAAAAAACCATGGTACTGGAATGCAGGCCTCGGTGTGCTCTCTTTTGGCGTGGGACCTGTCAATGTCGACCGCCTCAACAAGTTCACCCGCAACGAAGAGGACTATCTGCCCGACACGGTGACGCTCTTCGACCACTATGTTGGTGCCGGTTTCATATCTCCCGCCGAAGTCGATGGAGGTATCCATCCCTATCTGCACGGCGGCGTCACCTTCGACACCCGCGACCGTCAGCAGAACCCCACCCGCGGCATCCATGCCGACGCATTCCTGACATATTATTCAGACATCGATGGTGATTTCAACAATTTGAAATTCAACGCCAGCTGGCGCCATTATGTTACCGTTGTCCCCGGCCGGCTCATCTTCGCCTACCGTGTCGGCACCCAGCTCAACCTCGCTGGCAGCAGCCCCTTCTATCTCAACACCTACCTCAACCAACTCTACATGCAGCGTGTGATTTACGAAGGACTTGGCGGTGCCAATTCGGTGCGCGGCATCATGCGCAACCGCATCCTCGCCCCCGGTGTCGCTTTCGCCAATTTCGAACTCCGCACCCAGCTCTTCAAGTTCAATGTAGGCAAGAACCAGTTCTACATCGGGCTCAACCCGTTCATCGATGCCGGTATGGTCGCACAGCCTTACGAAGCCCAGACACCGACAGTTCCCATCCCTGACGACCTCAATCCTTATACCCACGACAGAGGTCTCTACGTTCCCCATTTAGGTGGCGGCTGCGGACTCAAATTGGCCATGAACGACAACTTCGTCCTCTCCGTCGACTGGGCCACCGCCTTCGACAAGCAAGACAACGCCAAAGTCAGCAACCTTTACATCAAAATGGGCTATATGTTCTAAGATTACCGACCCAGAAAAATAAAACTTACCAATATAGAGTTGGTAAGTTTTTTTTGTGTATTTTTGTACTTCGTTTTTATTAATGAAAATAATATAACTATGTATAGAACACATACTTGTGGAGAATTAAACCGCTCCAACATCGGTCAAACCGTTACCCTCTGCGGCTGGCTCCAGCGCTCCCGCGACCTGGGCGGCATGACTTTCATTGACCTTCGTGACCGCTACGGCATCACCCAGCTGGCCTTCAATATGGAAACCAACGCCGACCTCTGTGAGCAGGCGCGCCGTCTGGGACGCGAATACGTCCTCCAGGTCAAAGGCACCGTCATCGAACGCTCCTCCAAGAACACCAAGATCACTACCGGCGAAATCGAGATCGACGTCCAGGAACTCAACGTCCTCAACGCCGCCAAGACACCTCCCTTCACTATTGAAGACCAGTCTGACGGCGGCGATGACCTTCGCATGAAGTATCGTTACCTTGATATCCGTCGCAATCCGGTGCGCCGCAACCTGGAACTGCGCCACCGCATGGCGATGCTGGTCCGCAACTATCTCAGCAACCTCGATTTCCTCGAAATAGAGACGCCGTTCCTTATCAAGTCCACGCCCGAAGGAGCCCGCGACTTCGTCGTTCCTTCCCGCATGAACCCAGGCGAGTTCTACGCCCTGCCGCAGTCCCCGCAGCAGTACAAACAGCTCCTGATGGTGGCCGGCATGGACCGCTACTTCCAGATTGTCCGCTGTTTCCGCGATGAAGACCTCCGCGCCGACCGTCAGCCGGAATTCACCCAGATCGACTGTGAGATGTCTTTCGTCGAACAGGAGGATGTGCTCCAGACCTTTGAAGGCCTCGCCAAGCACCTCTTCCATGAGATCAAGGGACTCGATTTCGACGCTTTCCCGCGTATCACATGGCATGACGCCATGCGCCGCTTTGGCTCCGACAAGCCGGACATCCGCTTCGGTATGGAGTTCGTCGAGTTCAACGACGTCGCCAAAGGCAAGGGATTCGGACTCTTCGACAACGCCGAACTGGTTGTCGGTATTTGCGCTCCCGGCTGTGCCGAATACACGCGCAAGCAACTCGACGCCCTCACCGATTTCGTCAAGCGTCCCCAGGTGGGCGCCGGCGGCATGGTCTATATCAAATACAACAGCGACGGCACCTTCAAGTCCTCGGTCGACAAGTTCTACAGCCAGGACGACCTCCGTGCTTTCGCTCAGAAGGCGGACGCCAAACCGGGAGACCTTATGCTGCTCCTTTGCGGCCCCGCCATGAAGACGCGCACCCAGCTCTGCGCCCTGCGTCTTGAGATGGGCAACCAGCTGGGTCTCCGCAACCCGGAGGTGTTCGCTCCGCTTTGGGTTATCGACTTCCCGCTCCTCGAATGGGACGACGAGACGCAGCGCTTCTACGCCATGCACCATCCTTTCACGGCTCCCAAGCCGGAAGATGAGGCACTGCTCGACGACCCGAACCGCTGGGGCGACATCCGCGCCAACGCCTACGATATCGTCATGAACGGTGTCGAGGTGGGCGGCGGCTCCATCCGTATCCACGACCGCACCCTCCAGAACAAGATGTTCCATACGCTGGGATTCTCCGACGAACAGGCACAGGCGCAGTTCGGCTTCCTTATGGATGCCTTCACCTACGGCGCACCGCCCCACGCCGGTCTTGCCTTCGGCTTCGACCGTCTCTGCTCGCTCTTCGGCGGCGCCGACTCCATCCGCGACTTCATTGCCTTCCCCAAGAACAACAGCGGCCGCGATGTCATGAGCCAGTCCCCGTCGCCCATCAGCCAGGAACAGCTCGACGAACTCTGTATCAAGGTCGAAATGAAGTAACAGCAAAAACCATCAAAAACAATGCCCGCCAAGTCTATCTTCAAGCAGACTGCCAATTGGCGCAACCTCAACCTCTACCATAAGTCGGATGTGCTGTATCAGTTGACGGTGGTTTTCTGCCGGCGGTTTCTGCCCCTATACGGCGACCGCACGGTGGATCAGATGGTGCAGGCCGCCCGCAGCGGCAAGCAGAACATCGTGGAAGGCAGCGAGGATGGCAAGACCAGCTCGGAGATGGAACTGAAAATGATCAATGTGGCACGGGCCAGCATAGGGGAGTTGCGCGAAGACTATGAGGACTACCTGAAGAGCCATTCGCTGCAGCAATGGGACAATCAGCATCCCCGCTTCAACAGTATGCTGACATTTTGCCGTGAGCATAACGACTATGCTGACTATGCTTCTATAGCCGAGAAAATGTCGGCCGAGGAACTATGTAACATGGCCGTTACGCTGTGCCACCTCACTGACAGGATGCTGGTGTCTTATTTGGAATTCTTGGAACAACGTTTTGTCACGGAGGGCGGTATTAAAGAACGGATGCACTCAGCCCGTACGGGTTACCGCCAGGAGCAAGATGCCAGGATGGCAGCTCTGGAACAAGAGAACCACCGCCTGAAAGCCCTCCTGAGACAACACGGAATACCATTTTAGTTAGTCGGGCTGGTTGAACTGGTTTCTCTGGTTGAACTGGAAACCAGCCCATCTAATTTAACCAGTCTAACCAGTCCCACCAGAAAAACCAGTCCCACCAGTTTAATCAGCCCAACCAGAGCATCCAGTCCCACCAGAAAATCATGCTGAAACCTCTCATTAAATCCATGCGTCTCCGCACATTACCCCTGTCACTGGCAGGCGTGGTGTGCGGCGGCTTTTTGGCTTATGGCCTTTATGCTTCCAGCCCTTGGACCTTGTTTTTTCTTTTCCTGACGACGGTGTCGTTGCAGATTCTCTCCAACCTCAGCAATGAGTTGGGCGACCACCTCAGCGGCGTCGACGGCGAGGGTAGGGAAGGGCCTAACTACAGCATGTCTGATGGCGGTCTGACTGTCAAACAGATGTGGCGTGCCATTAACGGATTTGTCATCGTCTGCCTCCTCTCCGGACTCCTCTTGCTCCTTTTCTCCTTCCATTTCGAGATTCAAAATCCCAAATTTTTAGTGCTCATCCTCCTCGGCGCGGCAGCCATCTGGGCGGCGACACACTACACCCTTGGCCGTAACCCTTATGGCTACCGTGGACTTGGCGACCTTTTCGTCTTTATTTTTTTCGGTCTGGTGTCGGTCTTGGGAGGCTATTTTGTCGTGGCACATACGCTGGATGTCTCGATGGTTCCTCCTGCCGTTGGATGCGGTCTGCTGAGTGTCGCGGTTCTCAATGTCAACAATATCCGTGATATGGCCTCCGATGAAGGCATTCGCCGTACCATCCCCCTCCGCATCGGTGAACGTCGCGCGAAAATATACCAGACATGTCTCGTTGTCATCGGCTATGCTTGCTATCTCGTTTTTGCCTTCCATTGGGCGGTGGCGCTGATGGCACTGCCGTTCGTCTTCCACCTTGTCGGTGTCTGGCGTCGTCAGGGGAAGGCGCTCGACCCGATGCTTCCGCTGCTGGTTATCGGCACCTTCGTTCTTTCTGTTGTTTTTACGGTTGTCCGCTATGGCCTATAATTTCGATACGATAGCCCCCACCTACGACCGTCTCAACCACCTTATGACGCTCGGACTGGACCGTCGTTGGCGCCGTCGTGCCGCAAGACAGCTCTCCGCCTCCCAAACCCGTTCTTCGTTATCCGTCCTCGACGTGGCCTGTGGCACGGGCGACCTGACCTTGGAGCTGTTGAAGCGAGGCTGCCAAGTCACCGGTATCGACCTCTCCGAGGAGATGCTCGAAATCGCCAGGCAAAAAACCGCCTCAGCCAATGCAAAAGTCGTTTCATCGGATACCGTTTCATCGGATTTGCAATCCGATGAAAGTTATTATAAGGATTTGCAATCCGCCAATGCCACCCCCACCGTCAGTCTCCAGCTCGCCGATGCCGAGCATCTGCCTTTTGCCGACGCTACTTTCGACGCCGTCACCTGCGCTTTCGGCATCCGCAATTTCGTCCATTTGGAGCAAGGACTCAGCGAGATGACCCGTGTCCTCAAGCCCGGGGGAGTCATGGTTATCCTCGAGATGTCCACTCCCGACAACCCTTTCGTCCGACCCTTCTACAACATCTATACCAAACGAGTCATCCCCTGGCTCGGACAGTGCATCGCCGGCAGCCGCGACGCCTACACTTACCTTCCCTCCTCCATCGAGTGCTTCCCCAAAGGCAAAGTCCTGCTTGCCCTCCTCGAATCCCAAGGTCTCCAAGCTACCCAGAAGAAACACCTCTTCGGTGTTTGCCGTCGTTACCGCTGCACCAAACCTAACCAGCAAACAGCCTCGAAGCCACTAGCAAGCATCCTCGGCAACTAGCCTCGAAGATTCAGTATCTCAGTAGCCCTACACAAACAGAAGAACCGTGTAGGGAAGTTACCAGCAATTTAGCCTCGGAGAGGCTATATCTCAATAACCCCACACGAAACGAAGTGCCGTGTGGGGACGAGAAATCACCAGTATCTCATAAGCGTCTCGGAGAGACGCCACCTCGCCCCACAGCAGTAGTTTTTTCGTTGCCATCCTTCCCCCCCCTCCAAAAAAAAAATTCACCCCGCTGTCAGATTTTGGACGGAAAACGCGTATTATAATTATAGAGAACGCATTTTTTTGGTGTCCTCGTCGTTAGACCGCGACCACAGCTCGGCTTAAAGGAAAAGAACTCGCCAAACGAACATGAATGAAATGATCACAAACCTCAATTCCCGCCACGAAGCTTACTGTGCTTTTATGAAACTCCACCACGAGACCGTGTGGAGTGTGTGCTGGCGTTTTGCTCGCCGAAAGGACTCGAGATCCGCTGAACTGGGGCCTGACGACCATGTCGACCGGCGGACACGCGCCGAGGACATGGCGCAGGAGGTATGGATTATGCTTTGGCTGAAGTTTGACCAGCTGAAACCTGAAACATCGGAAAGACAGCAACGCAAATGGGTCGAACGGGTAGCGGAAAGGGTGGTTATCGACCTCTACCGCCGTGAGAAATCTCGACCGGAACCTCTTACCGACTACATGGTGGAGAATATTGCCGATGCTGATACTGCTCCGATGAATGAAGACTTGGAAGAGCTGATGGCTTGCTTTGGTCCCGAGGAACAGCATCTGATGCGTTTGTACATCGAGGGCTATCGAGGAGACGAAATAGCTGCGATGACAGGTCTCAAACGGGATACCGTCTATCAGCGTATCCATCGTGCCATGACTAAGGCACGACGTGTGATTCTGGTGATATTGCTGACGGTTGTGGCCACCTCCATTGCTGTTACTGTGGTGCCACAGTGGCGAGAAAGGGTCTTTCCCCGCATGACGAAAAAAGATAAGCCTTCGGAGGAGTCATTGAAACAATCTCCCAAGGCTGCACCTGTCGGGGACACATTGCCGGAGACGGCCATCGACACTCCTGCCCGGCGGCATGTAGTGATTCCACTGATGCCCATTCCGCACTTTTTCGAGGAATCTGGCGGATTACCTGTCGTTACGTTGAGTTCTACCCATCCCGAGGCACTAGGGGATTCCTGTGGATGTCCTGGTAAACAGGTCCGAAGGTCATGGTGGAACATCGATGACTCGATTGATGACCCCTGCGAACCCGCGACGAGAGAATTGTCCGAAGTGACCATCACCGTCAATGAGAACATTGTCGTTGTGGAAGGAGCGGACAACGAGATGGTCAGTGTCTTTGACGGACAGGGACGCCTTGTGGCGCGAACCCAATGCTACGGGTATTGTATGCTCACCGTCACAACGGACAACGCAAGTTCAAGGGTCTCGAATCTTGCTCCCTATTGGGTACAAGTGGGTTCCCGTCCACTCCAGCAGGTATTCCTCCATTTTCCGCAACTTCATCACTATTAATGTATCTTTATTAAATTATAAAAACGTGAAAAATATAGATTTAAAACTTCTCATTGCGATTGTCGCAGTGTTGGTGGCTCCTAGGGTCGCATCGGCTCAGTGGTTTGAATCGGGTGGCATTGTGTACGGCATCACTTCGGAGCAGACCGTCGAGGTGCTGCCGAATTATTATCTACATAACACTCCCTACAGCGGCACCATTGTCATTCCGCAGACGGTGACGTATGACGACACGACCTATACCGTGACAGCATTGGCCGAAGCGGCTTTCGAGAGTTGCACCACCGTCACCAGCCTCACCTTGCCGCCGACCATCCGTAGCATCGGGTCGCATTGTTTCTACAACTGCACTTTCACGACACTGCAGCTGCCCGACTCGCTGCGCTGCATCGACGACCACGCCTTCCTTTATTCCAGCATCTCGTCATTACACCTGCCAGCCTGTTTTGAGGCGTATGACGAATGCACTTTCTGGGCGAGGAACCTGACCAGCATCACAGTGGATGACGCCAATCCCTACTACCGTTCCATCGACGGATGTCTCTACAGCAAGGACAGCCTGACGCTCTGCATCGTGCCCGACGGGGTGACGGGTACTATCAACGTACCCTCATTTGTACGGTATCTCGGCAAGATGGCTTTCGGCTTCTGCAGCCACATTACCTCGGTTACACTGCCCGAGGGGCTGGTCTCTATCGGTGACTTCGCCTTCAACTGCTGCGCGATGGTCGACGGTATTGTCATCCCTTCCACGGTGACACATATTGGTGTCTGCCCCTTCTCCTACTGTCCGCAGATGAACAATCTCTCAATTGCTGGGGGCAACACGCATTATGTACTCGACGACCTAATGCTCTACAGCAGCAACTACGACACACTGGTGTCGTGCCACAAGTCGGGTGCCACCGTCACGCTGAACCCCCATGTGAAAGTTTTGGGCGGTTTCGAGAACAATACTTGGGTACGGAATATCGCCATTCCTGAGGGTGTGACCGACATCACCGAAAACTGCTTCAACGGGTGCCAGATTACCAGCATTACGCTGCCGACGCACATGAGGTCGATAGGCCGGAAAGCTTTTTCCGAGAACGACCGGCTGACCACCGTCACCATGCCGCAGACGCTGCTCTTGATGGGACAAGGTGCGTTTGAGCATTGTTATGCGCTGAACTCTATCATTATCCCTGATTCGCTGCGCGTCATTCCCAAAGAGGCCTTCAACTCATGTATAAAACTCAGTTCCATTACCTTGAACAACGACGTCGAAGAGATTGGAGACTATGCCTTCTGGGCAATGTCGCAATTAAGCCAAATGCATATCACCCATCTTGACTTTCCGGCATCGCTGAAGAAGGTCGGCGATTGTGCTTTTGGTGCATGCAACAACGGTCTGCGTTCGGTGACTTTCTACGGGCAGGTAGACACTCTGGGCACCGCTGTTTTCGAGAGCGCCAACCTCCAAAAGATTTGCTTTATTGGCGGCTTGCCTCCGGCCATCAAGGGTGATGGCCCCCTCTATCAGATAGGCCAAATAGACACCATCGTCATTTGTGGCAATCTCGATGTTTGGCTGTCCGACAGCTACTGGGGTCAGTTCGCCGACCGCTACGTCGAGGACTGCAGCGTGGGCATCGGCGATCCTGGATGCGCGGAAGTCCCCGTCCGCATATTTTCCCACGGTGGCCGCATTATCGTCGAGGGTGCTGAGGGCGAGACCGTCCGCATCTACGACATCACCGGCCGCAGCGTCCATAACAGCAGCCTCCCCACAGGTGTCTATCTGGTCAAGGTCGGCAACCGTCCGGCGCGCAAAGTGGCTGTAATACGATAATAGAAACTACAGTGTCAGTATCAGGGCAGGGCGGTTGCCGATATTGAGGTAAAACTCGTAGCCCCATCGGCAGGAATAGATATTGTTGACGGGTAAAAGGTCAATAACGCATAAGTTGCTGGCTTTCTGTGCGTATATTAGTTTTCCGCTCATATCGTAGATTCGTATCATCTCTCCCTTGGATCCTGGGACTGTGATATTGGTGCCGTTGACCAAAAGGGTTAGGCTGTCCTTTTTTTCTGGCATTGGTAATCCCTCAGGATATGTCATGAGTTCCGACAGGTTCAATGGGGGCATGCGTTCCAAGGGCTCTATCATATGCAAAGAGTCACTCTTGACAGTCGGCGTAGTTGCCATAGTGTCATGCAGCGGTGTGATCGTGGGGGTGACCTCGGGTGGATTGGAGATAGAATCTGTGACTGTTTCCTCGGATTTGTCGTTGTCGAAAAGGATGTGTCGCCACTGTGGGACAAGGGCGATGGCCACAGCAGAGACAAACAGCAGGGCAAGTAATACCAAGGCGAAACGTCGCATTGTCTGTATGGCACGGTGCAGGCGTTGGTAGTAGTTGTCGCGGCTGATGCCCATTTTCTTGCCTATCTCGTCACCATGGTATCCCTCCAAATAAAGGCGAATCAGCCGTTGGTCATCGGGGTCGAGTGCGGAGAGGAGGTCGTCCAGGAGTTCTTTCCGGTGCTGTGCATCTTCATCGGTGTAATAGTTGGACAGGCTGTCGGAAATCGGGACGGTGGGTGGCTTCTGCCGTCGACCGAACTGATAGAGGACGGAACGTGTCTGCCATCGAACCCATGATCGTTCCTGTCCGGGAGTGGCATCGGGACGCAGTTTTTCGAAGTTTTCCCACAATGTCAAGGAAACCTCCTGCAGCATATCGCAACAGCGGTCGTGGTCACCACCCGTCCAATGCCAACACATGCGCCACAGCATTTTGCGGTGGCGCATAAGCAAGGCGGTGTATGCATTGTGACGGTTCATTTATGTCGTTGCGCTTGAACGGTGGAATTTCTAGAGGATGGCTTTGTGCTCTCCCCTCTTTTCAAAGGGAAAACGACTTAGTGGATTTAAACGTATGCTGGATTCACTTCTTTTTTTTCGTTCTCTGTCCCATAGACTTTGTTTTTCGTTCGGGAGTGGGGAAGGGTGCATCAATCCAAGGGGGCCTCCATGAGGCAAGTGATCCGGGTCTGAAGAAACCGACTCGCGGACCACCGGAATAGTTGACGCTCGCGGGTCCCGAGTCCATGAGTTCCGGATTGTTGTTCAGGTTCCATAAACGTGGGTCGTTGGGTGACTTGATGGGATGGTAGACAGACCCTATACGCATGGCGGTGACTTCTGTCGTGCGCAGGGGCCGGAGGTTTGTGGTGTCGGGCATAAGGGCGATGTTGACCATGGCACTTTGCGTGAGTTGGAGTTCATTGTAGTGGAGCGTTTTTTCGTCGGAGAGCACCGAGAAGGTGTAAAGCCCTGGGAGAATCCAGCCAATGGTGTAGTAGCCATTGCTGTCGCTTAGCGTAACAGCCACAGCCTCGCCTTCGAACAGAAACTGCACCTCGCAGTTTGCCAGAGGCTGCCCAGTGGCGAAATCGACGACACACCCTTCCACCCAAATACTGTCGGATTCACTGTTGGGTTGTTGCGCATACAAATTGAAAAAAGATAATTGAAGAATGACAATTGTCAAAAGAGAGCGTGTTTTTTTCATGGCAGATGGAATTTATCCTTGAGAAGTTGCAACGGGAGTGAGTCGATGGGAATGGTGTTGTAGTGCCCCCAGAAGTCGGAGTCGAAATTGCTGCTTCCAAAAACTCCGGGAAGGGGCTGCGGATAGACAGACACCTGGCTGCAGCTGGTGTCTTTTTGTTTTAGGATGAAGTCTGTAAGCACCCAGTCGAGACATTGGTGCCACCGTTGTACCCTGTCGTCGTGTCCGTTGTGGTGTGATTCAAGGCGGTAGGACTTGGTGTTGAGGTAGCGTGTCAGTGTGTATCGTCCGTCGCGGACGTCGTAGACCCACAGCGACGAGTCGGTTTCGACAACCATCGTGTTGTAATACCAGTTGACCCAATCTTCGGCCGGGGCCCTGTATTGAAGGGGGCATTTGGCGGAGACAAGACGAACGAGAGCGAGATCGCTCTTACGGATGGTGTATTCATACCGCACCTGTGCTTTATTGGTGCGGCAGGGACCGACGGAGCGGACAAGATAGTAGAGTTCACCGTTGTCGGAGAACGTTTGGATGGACTCGAACTTGTGCGCTCTCAATATGCGGCTTGCAAGGATGTAGCTGGCTTGAGGTGTGGCCACAGGATCGAAAAAATCTTCGTTGTCGGAATAGATGAGCTTCTGGTCGCACCCGCGAGGTTTGATTATTTTGGTCTCGAGGAGTTTGTGGTCGTAGACAATGAGACGATGGCGGAGAAGGGTTTTTAGGTTGCTCTCCATCTCGCGTTTCGATGGGTCGAGAAGGTAGCTGCGTTTGTCGGCATATTGGGAGTAGGGGCAACGCTGTACATCCATCACGGCTTCGTCAAAGAGATAGAGCTCTCCGTCGACAGCACGCCAATCGCGATAGAAGAACGTAGACCATGTGTCTTGCTGGTGATAATTGTGTGCAATGCGCTCCACCACGGCAAGAAGCAACTGTCGCGGGTTCCGGAAGTCTGAGACTTTGACCGTCTTCAGTTCGATAACATGTCTTTCAAGATGGAGGTCGCCGTTTTTCTGCAACTGGGCGACGGTCAACCGCTGACTGTAGTATCCCATTGAGCGGATGCATAGGGTGTCCTGCATTTTCCATGGACCAAGGGTTTTTAGCGCTTTTTGGGGGATTTTGAGTACATACTCGCCAGCGTCGTTGCAGGAAACGCCGATGGAGGTGCCTTGCAGTTGCAGCGTGGCGTAGGGTACGGGGCGACCTTTGCACGACACCCGGCCTTTCAATACCAACGGGTTGTCTTGCTGACTGAGAACAACGTTGACGGGCAGGAGCAGAACCAGAAGTATGGCATATTTTGAGCTCATACATATATAATACACATTTTCCGGCCGGAATCTGACAGATCGTCGAAAAAAAATAACGATGCTGTTACCCCTCAAAAAATACAGCAGCTGTTTCATACGTCAGGAAAGGGTTTCATCTTAGGAGGAATTAAAATAAAAGCTGCGTTGTTGCGTTATGAATGCTGAAACAAGTAATATCTCCAACATTCTATATCCCAATGGCCGACAATTACCTCGAAAAACGTTACGACGAAGTCTTCGGCAAGAAGACCGTCACCAAGAAAGTAGGGCACACCCTCGACGAGTTGCTCCTGAAGAACCGCTCCACCCGTGGCTACCATAAGCCCTATGTCGTCAGGCGTGAAGAGCTTGAACAGATGGTTTCCGCGAACACCAAGATAGGCTCAGGCTGCAACCGTCAGGTGCTGCGGTTCAAGCTGGTGACCAAGGACAGCGGTGCCGAAAAAGTGTTGGAGAACATCAAGATGGGCGCCGCCCTCCCCGAACTCCATTTGCCCTTCCCGGGTACAGAGCCGGAGGCGTTCATCATCGTCTGTTCCACTGTGGGCGACGACAAACTGGCGCTTATCGACCTCGGTATGTCGCTCCAGACCATGGCGCTCAAAGCCGCTGAGATGGGACTCTCCACCCTTGTCGTCGGCGCCTTCAACAAGTCGAAACTGCAAGAGGCCTTCAGTCTGCCCTATGAGCCGTTGGCCGTCCTCTGTGTCGGCAAAGGCGCCGAGAAATTCCGCCTCGTCCCCATCTCTGCCGACGAAAGCCACGCCTACTACCGTGAGAACGGCGTCCACTGCGTCCCCAAAGTCCGCCTCACAGAGCTCCTCCTGCCATAAAAATCCCAATCGGTCATAAAAAAACTGCCAGCCGGTTTCGGTTGGCAGTAATAAATAGGTTGGTAAGTTTCTTAAAACACCTTCGGCACCATTCCTTTCACAATCAGATAAGTCAGCACAATCGTCAGACCGATCACTATCGGTGCCATCCACCACGAGTAGGCCTCGCTGCCGCAAATCGCCATTACGCCCTGGCGGATATTGCCGATGCCCCATGCCAGTGCATAGACCATCGTGAAGATGATCAGGATGACGGGAAACATCTCTCTGATATGCTTCCCTGCGATGATGATGAGCAGTGTGAGGAACACCATCACCATGCAGTACACCAGCAGGTGCAGCGACACATTGAAAAACGCCAGTTTGAAGTCTGTGCAGCCTTTCATGGCCATTGTTACATACAGCAGCACCGTCAGGATGGCGGCGAAAATCAGTGGCACAATGCCCGTTTTGAGGCATCCGACGAGGATGTCGCCGAATTTCATGTACTCTGTCACTCCGGATGCCAACAGCATCGCCAGGGAGCACAGCATCATCACAAGAAACGACAGCACTACCGTGCATATCGGCGTCGAGACGGATATGCCTCCCGACTCACGGACAAAATGCTCCACGCAGCTGCTCGGTTTCTTGAACAGGCCGGTGAACATGGCTTTCAAATCGTTGCTGAAAAATTTTTGGATGTCTCCACCCGTGTTGTTTTGTTCCATAATGTTTAATATTAAAGGGTTAGTAATTTGTCAATCGAAAATGATATCCACTGCAAATATACACAAATTTCTTCACATAGTATAAAGTGTAGCAAGGGGAAGTAATACTTTATTATTTCATCAATACTAAAGCACTTTAAACTTTACAAAATTTTTTTTTTACTCCGATGATAGATTGGTCATCGGAGTTGCCTATCTCTATTTGAAACACGGAAAAAACGATTTCGCAGATGATAGGATACTATAATCTCAGGCAATCTCGAAGAGGCTGAATTTCAATAACACCACGCTAATGAACGCAGTGTAGTGTTATTTAATCCTCACAAAATTTGGTCGTTTCAAAAAAAAATAGTATCTTTGCGGTGCTTTTTTTCAAACCTCTGAAAGTGACAATGATAAACTAACATACTGACTATAATAGAACTAAACTAAAAAAAGACTTCCAGGGCATCCCACTTGCCCGTCCCCTGTGGGCAACACCGAAACTTTATGAGGCTTATTCCGTATGATAGTGAAGATGAATTATTAACTTTAAAAAATCAAGTAATATGCCAGCTGATTTCAAAAAATGTCCCAATGGACACTATTATCAAGGGGATACCTGCCCCTATTGCAGTTCAAGCAACTCCTCTGCTACCATGGCCGGTGGCAAAACCCAAGTCTTTGGTGGTGGCGGTGGCGGCACCCTCGACATGAATGCCGGTGGCGGCGCAACGCAGCCCATGGGCCCCAATGGTAACAAAACCCAAGTCATAGGTGGTTTTGGTGGTGGCGGCAACCGTACGCAGGTTGTCGGTGACCAGGATCCTACCATTGTCGCCGGTGGCGCAGGCGCTCCCGCTATGTCCAACAAGACCGTCTTTGGTGGAGACTACGACGAAACCAAGGTTGATTCCCTCAGTGGTGATAAGGCAGCCCCCCGCAATGCACGCAAACTCGTGGGTTGGTTAGTTTCCTATACCCTCGACGAGATGGGTGTCGACTTCAAACTCTATGAAGGCCGCAACATTATCGGCCGCGACATGGATTGTAACATCACCGTCAGCGACCAGATGGTCTCCAGCAAGCATGCCGTCATCCTCTTCCGCGCCGGCAAGTACTCCATCACCGACCAGCAGTCCTCTCACGGCACCTTCGTCAACGGTGAGGATATCGAGCTCGAGCCGCGCTACATCAAGGACAACGACGAGATCCGTATCGGCGAGACCCTCTTCCTCTTCCGCACCGCTTTCAAGAAAGAGAACTAAGTCGTTAATTAATGATAAAGTGTAACAATGGGAAGTAATAAAAGGAAGTGAATCTTCGATGGAAGTAAAAATGGAAGTTATGTGCTGCGCACAGGACAATACATCTCATTAGTCCTTTTTAACTTTCCATTTAGCGCCCCCTTTCACCCTTTAAAACCCTTTCACCCTTTAAAACCCTTTCAACCTATAAAACCCTTTAAACTTATAATAAATGAAACATTTCTTATCCCTCGCGCTGTGCACGCTCCTCGCTTTTAGTGTACAAGCCCAGATCCATAGGGGAGTCAAAGGCAACTACAATGTCGAGAATTTCCCCCAGGTTTCGTTCATCTGGAACAGCCCCAACCCCGAAGTACTGAATGCCAACCAGTTCGTCCTCACCGAGAACGAGACGGCATTGCCTGTCAATGTCAAGAACCTGGCACCTCAGAATGTGAATCAGAAAAAGAGCGTCCTCATCATTATGGAGGACATGGCCAGCCATGGCAACCAGATTGAGTTCACCCGTAAGATGCTCACCCGCTTCTTCAGCGAGACCACGCTCGCTCCCGGTGACAAGTTCAATGTGGTGTACTTCAACCGCAAGCAGAAGACCGACAAAGAGGTTATCAAGCCCCTCCTCACTGGTTTCTCTGATGACAAGAATATTTTGAACAAAGCTATCACCGAATACCGGAGTAGCAAGATGACCTTCTCGCCCTCGCCGAATGAGTCCGACCTCTATCAGGCCATCAACGAAGGTGTCAACCTCCTGAAGAAAGAGCCCGCCGACCGTGCCGGCGTCATCGTCGTCGTTACACGCGGTCTCAATATGAAAGTCCCCGGTGCTAGCACCGAGATGGAGACCGTCCGCCAGAACGCACTGGCTGCAGGTATCCCGCTCTATGTGGTCAAATACACCTCGACCAATGACGCTCCCGAGGTCAGCACCCTCGCGGAAAGCACCTACGGTACCTATATCAACACCACCAATGTCGACAATGCAGTCAATTACCTCAAGGATGCTTACGGCAAATTCGACAGCCGCCTCTACGGTCAAGACTACGAGATCACTTTCAACACCACAGCCAAGCGTGACGGCAAGGCCCATCCCATCAACCTCTCCGTCAGCAAGGTCTCCCAGGATATTCCCGCCCTCACCGCGCCCAATGTCACCTTCGGTCTCTGGGTCAAGGAGAACCTCATCCTCTTCATCGCCCTTGTGCTCTTGCTGATCCTCATTATTGTTTTGGTCGTCGTGCTGATTGTCAAACGCAACCAGAAACAGGAGCAGGAACGCATCATGTCAGAGAACCGCGTCCAGGATGCGCTCAACCACCAACAGCAGGAGATGGAGCGTCAGCGTCGTGAGGCAGAACAGGCCCGTATGGCCGAAATGCAGCGCCGTCAGGCTGAGGAGGCACGGAAGAACCAGGCTGCCCAAGCTGAGAACCTTGCCAACCTCATGCGCACCAAGAACCTCTATCCGCGCCTCCAGTGCAAGGTCAACGGTGCCTCTACGTCCTACACCATCACCAAACCGGTTGTCACGCTGGGTCGTAATGCGAATAACGATGTCGTCCTGAACAACCAGACTGTCTCTGGCTTGCATGCCGAGATCCGCTTCAACGGTGCCGCCTTCGAGGTCGTCAACCGCAGCCAGTCCTACACCCGTGGCATTATCGTCAACGGACAGTTCTATCAGCAGATTGCGCTGAAGAATGGCGATATCATCGGTCTGGGCGAAGCAGTCATCACTTTCTACATGTAAACCCATACGGAGATAAAAGGGGAAGTAAAAGCACAACAGTCTTCTTTACTTCCCCTTTTACTTCTTTTCCCCTTTTCCAACCTTTCTAACCTTTCTAACCTTTCCAACCTTTTTAACCTTTCCAACCTTTCCAACCTTTTTAACCTTTCCAACCTTTTAATCTCCAACCATGAGCTTAACCAACATCAATTCCGAGAATTTCTATAAAAAAGGTGTGATTGGCAATGTCCGCAAAGCACAGGAGGACAGCCACGATTTTGCACCCATGACCCCCAACGGCGATGTCTTCGTCGTCTGCGACGGCATGGGCGGACATGTAGGCGGAGCCAAGGCTTCGTCCCTTGCTGTAGAAGGCATTATCACCTATCTGAAGAAGGAAGCCTATGCCTCTCCCATCGAAGCCCTCGACGGCGCCCTCCAGTTCGCCAATATGCAGATTCTGGGCTTCGCCAACGAGAACCCCGAGTACCAGGGCATGGGAACCACCGCCTGTATTGTCCTCTTCCGGGACAACGATGTTTGGATAGCCCATGTCGGCGACAGCCGCATCTACCTCTATCTCTCCAAGGAACGCCAGCTCCACCGCATCACCAAGGACCACTCCTATGTCCAGTCCCTCGTCGATGCCGGCGAGATCACCGACGACCAGGCGGAGCACCATCCCATGAAGAACCGCATCACCAAGGCGTTGGGTATCCGTCCTGAGTTGCAGCCCACCTTCAACTACCAGAATGTCCCCATTCACCCCAAGGACGGTGATATCTTCCTGATCTGCACCGACGGTCTTTCGGGCATGATCACCGACAAGACCATCGCCAGCGTCCTCAGTGAGGGTACCCCGCTCGAACAGCGGGGCGACCGCCTTATCGACCTCGCCATGCAGGGCGAAATCGTGCAGCCGGGTGGTCAGGACAACTGCACGCTGGAACTGATCCGTATCGAAGGTAGCCCCTGGAAAGAGAGCCAGTTTGTAAGCTACAACCCCGGCGGACAATCTGTTATTGGCGGCTCTGGCTTCAATACAGGTGTCTCGGAGGGTTCTCGCCGTCCCCTTTGGAAGACCCCGCTGTTCTACGGTCTCGTCGCCGCCGCCCTCCTCCTTATCTGCACCATCGTCATTTTCCTCAAACCCAGTACCAAAGGCCCCAATTCTATAACCTCTGAAATCTCAGGCCAACCTGAAGAAGATCCAAAAGTTGCCGCGGCTAGAGAAGCATATAGAGAAGCTTGGGAAGCCTATCAGACTGCCTATAATAGCGAAAAAGAAATGAGGGATAAAGTTGAGAAATTTAGGGAAATCCGAAAAAAAGCAGAAAAAACAAAAAAATCATTAGAGGATCAATACAAAAAGAAACCTACGAATGCCAAATTAAAACTTGATATAGCTAAAGCAGAAGAAGCTCGTTATCAGGCGCAGCATAATGAAAATGAAGCAGTGGAAGAATTAAGAAGACTCGAGTCGGAGAGTATAAGGTTGAAAAACATCATGGAGCAAAAGAAGGCTGCCCTTGAAGCATTAACAGGCAAAATAATTGACAATCCTGTTTCGGATGACCCATCAGGTGATCCAACTATAGTCAATCAGCCTAAGGAAGAACCATCACAAGGAGGAATTAGAACGCCCGTTAAGAAGAAAGAACCCCCTCAAACACCAACCCCTCCGGCAACTCCACCAACAACTCCACCAACAACCCCACCAACAACCCCACCAACAACTCCACCAACAACTCCACCAACAACCCCACCAACAACCCCACCAACAACCCCACCAACAACTCCATAATAAGAAATAAAACGTACCGCATAGAACTTATCCAACCTTTTCAACCTTTGTAACCTTTCTAACATTCTCACCCTTTTCACCCTTTTCAACCCCATCGCAAAATGAAAGTAATCACCATAGGTCGCGCACAGGGCTCCAACGATGTCGTTGTTTCTGATGTCAAAGTCAGCCGCCACCATCTTCAACTGATTATCGATGACTTCGGCAATGTCAAAGTCAACGACATGGGCTCCACCAACGGCACCTTTGTCAACGGTACCCGTATTATGGGCGAGAGCCCGCTCTTCGCCGGCGACCAGTTGCGTATCGGCGATACCATGCTGCAATGGCAGTCCTTTGTCGCCGCAGCCCAGAATGCAATGCCCCCGGCTCAACCGATGCCGCCGGTCCAACCGATGCCGCCTCAGCAGCCCCCCATGTCGCCGATGCCGCCCAAGCCGCGTCGTCCGATACTCGTCATCGCACTCTCGCTCCTGGGTGTAATCCTTACCGGCGCCATCGTCTGGCTGCTCCTCTCTGGTCCAAAGGATGATCAGAACATCAAGAAAGAAGCCCAACGTAGAGATTCCCTCCGCGATGCACACAATGGCGATTCCATCCCCGGTGAAGCCTGGGATTCCGATGCGGCAATGAAAGATTTTATGGATAAATACGGCGGCCTCCTGAACGCCACTTCTGACAACGACGGTACCCCCAAAACTTTCTGGACGAACCGCAAACCCAAGACCTCTTTGACCGAAGAAGAAAAGGCTAAAGCTGAAGAAGCAAGAAAGGCTGAAGAAGCAAAGAAAACTGAAGAAGCAAAGAAGGCTGAAGAAGCAAAGAAGGCTGAAGAAGCAAAGAAGGCTGAAGCAGCAAAGAAGGCTGAAGAAGCAAGGAAAGCTGAAGAACAACGTCAACTACAAGCAATTCAGCATGAAACTAAAAAGTCCAATAGTGGTACTAATACACACCCAAATCAAAACAAAACAGTAAATCCTTCTGATCCTAAAAAACTCAATGCTGATAAACCAAAAAAACCATCAGCTCCAACAATTTAACAAAATCATCACCTCCATTTGTCCATTTTAACTCCCCCTTTAACTTCCTTTTTAACTTCCTTTTTAACTTCCTCGTTAACTCCCATCAAAAAACCAACCCCTTTTAACCTCTCAACCTTTCCATGTCCGACCTTCCTCACATACCATACTATCAAGTGCATCACCTGATTGCTGAGGGTGGAACCGCCAAAGTCTATTGGGGCATTGACCTCCGCAGCGGTTTCCCCGTTGCTATCAAGGAACTCAAACTGCGCCATATCTCCAATCCGGTCATCCGTAACACGTTCCGCGAAATGGAGGCGCAGCTCTATCTTTATACTCAGCATCCCAATATCCCCAAACTGATTGAGTTCATCGACCAGAACAACCAGATGTACATCATCATGGAGTTCATTGAGGGACGCAGTCTGGAACAGTACATCTACCGCGAGAACGGACTTATCCCCGAATCGCGCGCACTGCCCCTCTTCCTCGAGGTCCTCGAAACGGTGGCGGTCCTCCACAACAAGCAGATACCCCATCTCCAGATCAACAACGGCATCCTCCACCTCGACATCAAGACCAACAATATCATGCTGCTTCCCGACAACCAACACATCAAACTGATTGACCTCGGCATCGCCTCCCGTATGACCGATATGGCTACCAGCACCGGCTTCGGCACCCCTGCCTACATGCCGCCCGAGCAGTTTGAGAAAGGCCGTTGTGGCAAGTATACCGATATCTTCGCCTTGGGCATCGTCCTGTTCGAGATGCTCACCGCCCACCTTCCCTTCTCTTCCACCCAATCCGACGGCAAGAAGCAGATGGAGGAGATACAGTACAAAATCAAGAACGACCCCACCCCGCAGATGAGCCAGTACTATCCTTTCATCAACGACGAGCTGCAGGAGATCGTCGACCACGCCTTGCAGAAGAACCCCATGCTCCGCTACCAGACCTGTGAACACTTCGCCGCCGACATCCGCCGCTACATGCGCCGCCATCCATCTTGATGACGTTTATCCATGTTAACTCCCGTATCAACCAACCCTCGACATATTAAAACGTATAACACAAAACGTAAAATACAACCCATGCAAACAATTACCATCGGCAGAAACCCCGGAAACACCATTATCATCAACAATCCCACCGTCTCCCGTAACCATTGTCAGATAAACCAGAACGGCGACGGCACCTATTCCATCACCGACTTGGGCAGCAGCAACGGCACCTTCGTCAACGGCCGCCGCATCAGCGGCACTATGCCGCTCCAGATGGGTGACCAGGTCGTGGCCGGCAACGCCCCCGTCCAGTGGCAGAGTTATGTTGGCGGCGGCATGCCTATGGGCAATAGAGGTGGTGGCACCCCCATCGGCTATCAGCCCCCCATGGCACCCATGGGTGGTGGCAAGAACAACAACACCGGATTGATTATCGGCGTTGCTGCCGGCGTCCTCGTCGTCATCATCGTGCTGATCCTCGCCCTCACCGGCGTCTTCAAGTCCAAAGAGGCCCCTGCTCCTCCTCTCCCGGGTCAAGGCAATCTCCCGGTTGCCGCTACTCCTGGACAACAGCCCTCTAATCCCACACAGCCTGCCAATCCGAATACGGCACCGGCTTCCTCCGATCAAGTCTCCATAATCGAACAGCCCAAAGAACCCGAGCCCGAATTCGCCGGCTATTGGATCTACAGCAATAGGGATGAGATGTTCTATATCGAGCTCTACGTCAACGGCAATGCCATTCGCGGCACCTACTTCGGAGGATTTGAAAGCTATTGGGACGACAGCGAGAGCAACTCCATCACAGGAACCATCAAAGGCAATGTGGCGACAATCACCTTCCGCAGCGCTACCTTCGGCGGCGGCGGTAAAGCCACCATCACCGCACGTGACAACGGCACCCTCTACTGGAAGACCACCGATAGTTACGGCGATTTCGCGGTTCTTGACAAAGGTACCCTCAAGAAATCCAAGAAACGCTCCCGCTAACACCACCCAACCCAAATTCTTTCGGCTTTTCCAACCCCGACATCTTAAAACGTAAAACATAACCCTATCAACTCATGCAAACAATTACCATTGGACGAAACCCCGGCAACACCATCGTTATCAACGACCCTACCGTTTCCCGCAGCCATTGTCAGATAACCTCAAACGGCGACGGCACCTATTCCATCACCGACTTGGGTAGCAGCAACGGCACCTTCGTCAACGGCAACCGTGTCAGTGGCACCATGCCGCTCCGTCCGGGCGACATGGTTGTGGCCGGCAATGCTTCCGTCCAGTGGCAGAACTATGTCGGCGGTGGCATGCCTATGGGCAGTAGGGGAGGTGGCAGCCCCATCGGCTATCAGCCCCCCATGGCTCCTGTGGCTGGTGGCAAGAGCAACAATACCGGATTGATTATCGGTATTGCCGCTGGCGTCCTTGTCGTCGTCATCGTGCTGATCCTCGCCCTCACGGGCGTCTTCAAGTCCAAAGAGGCCCCTGCACCTCCTCTCCCGGGTCAGGGCAATGTCCCGGTTGCCAATGTCCCGGGACAACAGCCCGCCAATCCCACACAGCCCGCCAATCCGAATCCGACAACAACGGCACCGGCTCCCTCCAATCAAGTAGCCATAGTCGAACAGCCCAAAGAACCCGACCCCACCTTCGCCGGTTATTGGCATTGTGAGAATAATGCTTTGTGCTTTGATTTGGATCTCTATCAAAATGGTAAAACACTTCGGGGCAACTATGCTACGGTGATGACAGTCAGAGATCGAATGGATTATGATGACAACCCCGTCGAGGGAACCATCAAAGGCAATACGGCGATTGTCAAATTCCGTAGTACAGCATGGGAAGGAAGCGGAACGGCTACCATAACCATGCGTGATGATGGCACGCTGAGTTGGAAGGTTACGAACGGAACCGGTGAGTATATTATTCCTGATAAGTGCATACTCAAGAAGAGTAGAAAGAAAGCAATCACTCCTTTGTATTAATCCCTCCTGACCTGCATACCTCGCCAAACCGCTTAGTAAAAAAATATCACTAAAGAAGATTCTATATAATAATCATCCCTCAATGGAAAACAACAATAACACCCCCGAATTCAAAGAACTGCAGCCCGGCACAGGACTCAACGGCGGCAAATACACCATCGAAAAGAAAATCGGCGAAGGCGGCTTCGGCATCACCTACAAGGCGGTCCAGAACGGCCTCGAGCGTGCCGTCTGCATCAAGGAATACTTCCCTGCCGGTCACTGCATCCGCGACACCTATGCCCGTACCATCCACCACCAGGGCATGGACGAGCAGAAATTCGAGAAATACCGTCAGGCCTTCGTCCGGGAAGCCCGCACCCTCGCCTCGCTTCACCACCCCAACATCGTGGAGGTCATCGACGTCTTTGACGAGAACAACACCTCCTATATGGTCATGCCCTTCATCGAAGGGCGCAGCCTGCAGTCCATCGTTGAGAAGAACGGTCCGCTCACCTATCCCGAGGCGGTAAACTATATGGCGCAGATCGCCGACGCAGTGGGCTACATCCACGAACGTCATATCCTCCACCGCGATATCAAGCCGGACAATGTCATGGTCACCGCCGACTACCGCGCCATCCTGATCGATTTCGGATCGGCACGCGAGTTTGAGAACGACAAGACACAGGCCCAGACCTCCATACTCACCCACGGCTATGCCCCCACCGAGCAGTATACCACCACCAGCCGCAAGGGCTCCTACACCGATATCTACGCCATCGGTGCCACCCTCTACTTCATCCTCACCGGCAAGGTGCCTATGGAGGCCGCTGCGCGTATCACCGAGCACATGCCCGAACCGCGCGAACTCAATCCCGATATCCCAGAAGAGGCCAACCGCACTATCATGAAGGCCATGCAGCTCAAGTCGCAGGACCGCCACCAGACGGTGCAGGAATTCATGGACGACCTCCGAAATATCCATCCCTCAGAGAAGGTGGAACAGCCCGAAAACCTCGAGCCTCCTGTCGATCCGGCCCAGCCCGCTCCGTCGGCACCGAAGCCCCAGGCCGCACAGGCTCCCCAGGCGGCTCCCGCGGCGCAAGTCGCACCGGCATCCCAAGCCGCATCAGCCAAGAAAAACGGTCTGTTATGGGTCATCATTGCTGCGGTCGTGGTCATCGGCGGCGTAGTCGCCTATCTCCTCCTCTCTGGCGGTGGGGATAGTGGTGCCGGTGGCGCCAGGGATAACCAGATTCGTTACAAGGAATACGTCTCCCAGTGCAATCGTCTGATCAGCAACGGAGACTCCGTCAACTACCAGAGCCTTCTGGACGCTCGCGACATTCTCGACAGTATCAAGGCGATGGAGACCCGTTACGCAGCCGAACTCCCCGATGTGTACAACAACGTCAGTTCGCTGGAAGGCGCGCTCTATCCCAAACTCGAGCATGCTGCCAATGTATGGGAAGGACAGGGCGACAATGTGATTGACAACCTCAAGGACTATTCTATCGGTGCCAAAGACTATGAAATCTCCTATTCATTGAAGGAAAATCCCCGCGTGAAGCAAAAATACGAGGATGCCAAGCAGAAAGCCGATGGTGCCCCCATGAAATAACCCTGAAAAATGGCAGTAACGATAGCTACAGACAACTAACCGATCCACTAAGAAAACCTTTCAACCCTTTTCAACCCTTTCAACCCTTTTAACCCTTTCAAACCTTTTAAACCTTTCAACCCTTTTAAACCTTTTAAACCTTTCAAACCTTTTAAACCTTTCAAACCTTTTAAACCCATTATCCATCACATAACACCCCGACAAATGAAAAAATTTTTATTACTGTTACTGGTTTTGCTACCCCTCTGTGCGGCGGTGCAGGCACAGTCCTACACTACCTTTAAAATGAAAGGGGTACAGCTGTACAACCAGGGAAAATACAAAGAGGCATTGTCCCAATTCAATCACGCGCTGACGGGTTCTATCGACAAGGACCAGGCCAAGCGGGACTCCGAGTTGAAAAGGTATATCAGCCTTTGCCATACCAAAGTGGTCAAAAGGAAACCTGGCACAGGAACCTCGGGTTCTTCGTCGGGCAAGACCAATGCGGCAACGGCAAGACACAAGGTGAAGATCGAGGACCTGCGGGCGCTTAATGGCGAGAAAAACGGCGAACTGGGTGTCCGCATCAAGTGCTCTTTCTCCGCGCAAAATATGAAAGGCAGCACAGTCCATGTCAAGAGCACCTTCACCATCAACAACCGCACCCTGTCGTATGAGGACGGTAATCCGGATTATATCGATTATATCGAGTTCAAGGAGGTCTGTGTCTCGGACAATGTCGAGGTGACAGAGAACGAAGACTACAAGACCGTCGAACTCCATATCCCCTATGCGGCATTCCGTCTCAGCGACTTCTACGAGCAGGAATTCAAAGCACATCTGGAGATCTTCGACGGGGAAAGCTCTGAGGTCGACGGCGATGCTCCCTTGGCCAAGGCCGACAAGCGCTTCATCGCGCTGCCGGTATCGATATTCATCGACGGTACCACCGACGACACGAGAATCTCACCCTCCGCTTCGGGCGGCTACAGCACCCACAATGTGCGTACCGGAGGTGAGCCCTACAACTTCGACGGCGTGCCCGAATGGTGCCATATCGAAAACAAGACGGCCTCCTCGTTCCAGATCTGGGTCGACAAGAACTACAGTACGTTACCCCGTTCCTGCGAGATCAGCGTCTTCGTCGGCAATGTGACTGGCGGCAGCAACAAGGTCCGTTTCTATATCAACCAGGAAGGCGGCTCCGGCGAGAGCGCCCAGAAGGCAGTTGCCACTATCTACAAGCTGTCGTCTACTCAGATTACGCAGAATAAGATAGAAGCTGACGGTGTCAAGTATTTGCAGGTCTGTCCCCGTGTCGCCCTTTCGGGTATGCGCGGCCAGACAGTCTATCTCGGCATCTTCTTTTACCAGGCTGACGATGAGACGCCCCTTGTCGACAAGGACGGCAATCAGGTGAAGGTCTATGACGAGGCACTGGCCGAATATGAGAATTGTGAATGGAAGGAGTGGTGCCTCCGCATCCCCAATAATGCCTTCCTCAACGCTGCCAACGCCACATCGACAGTGGTCTTCGACATCGTCCTCAAGGACGAGGACGGCAACGACCTCGCCCGCGAAGAAGGCTACCAAATCCAAGCCCGATAAACGAAGGGGAATACCAAGCAATCCATTAATCCTTAAACGAAAAAAACAATATCAATATTATGAAAACCGTAAAATTAGGTCGTGACATCCACAACGATTTTGTTGTCAACGACGGTTATGTCTCCAGTTTCCATTGCCAGATCACGCAGTATGACGACGGCTCCTGCACTATCGCCGACACCGGTTCCAGCAACGGCACCTTCGTCAATGGTGTCCAGATCTATGGCGAAACCCCGCTCCGCCCCACCGACGTGGTCCGCATCGGCAACACCACGCCCCCCTGGCAGAGCATCCTCGGCGGTGCCATAAATAACGGCGGTGGCGGTTATGGCGGTGGCTATGGCGGTGGCTACGGTGGTGGTTACGGCGGAGGCTCTGTCAATAACCCGCCTTATCAGGGTCCCAAGCAGGGCGGCATCGCCATGGGTGTCACCTCTCTCAGCTGCGGCGTTGTGGGTATCGTCCTTTTCCCCATCATTCTCGGTACATTGGCAGTGATCTTCGGTGCCATCTCCATGAAGCGCAAGGAACGCCTCAAAGGCATGGGTATTGCCGGCTTGGTGCTCGGCATTCTGGAACTGCTTGCAGGCATCATTATTATCGCATCTGTAGGTAGTCTGTTAATGTATGATTTGTAATCGATTGTTTTGACAGACAGCATTTTCGGCTTGCTGAAAAATGTACAACGACCAGTTTGACATTGTACTTCCTTCCGGTACCCACCTCAACGGCGGCAACTACTCCATTGTCGGGAAAATCGGCAGCGGCGGATTCGGCATCACCTACCGCGCTGTCCAGAACTACCTCAACCGCACGGTATGTATCAAGGAGTTTTTCCTGACGGGGTGTACGCGAAACCCCATGACGCGTCAGGTCTATCCTCCGATCGGCAAAGAGACAGAATTCGGACATTATCGCGATACGTTCATTAATGAAGCGAGGATGCTTGCCTCGCTCAGCCACCCCAATATCGTTGAGGTGAACAATGTCTTTCTGGAGAACAACACCGCCTACATGGTCATGGAGTTCATCGAAGGGTGGACACTTCAGGAGGTTGTCACTCAAGGCGGAGCTTTGCCTTTCGCCGGTGCCATGAATTACATGGCGCAGATTGCCGATGCGGTGGAATATATCCACGAGAGGCAAATACTCCATCACGATATCAAGCCGAGCAATATCATGATTACCCAGCAGGATCGTGCCATCCTCATTGATTTTGGTTCGGCACGCGAGCTTGACCACGGTATGACCCTCCACTCACTCTTCTCGCCTGGCTATGCCCCGCCGGAGCGGTACTCCAAAGACCTCAAACACGATAAATACTCCGATATCTACTCTTTTGGTGCCACCTTCTTCTTCGCCCTTACAGGCCAAGCGCCGATGGATGCGCTCGCTCGCAGTGCAAATAAGCATTCGAGAATACCCGATAGGGGACCGTCTCAACTCAATCCCAATATTCCTTCTTATGTGAACCGCGCCATTGTGCATGCTATGGAGATTGAGCCTTCGGAACGCCAACAGACCATTCGGGAGTTTATGAAGGAAATAACAGGTGGCGGAATGACTTCACCCACCCCACCAACCCCACCGTCACCTCTGACTCCACCGCCCTCACCGAATCCACCAACCCCTGCCGGCATCGGTAAACCTTCCATGGGTACCGTCGAGCTGGTCGGCTGGATCACCCTCTCCGTCTGCCTCTTAGCCCTTCTGATCGCCATTATTGTTACCCTGACCAAGAAAGACCACCCATCGCCCGATTACTACAAAGACTATCCTCAGATAGAATCCGTTAGTGAACCCCCAAATTCTGTCAGTATTATTGAAACCGATTCAGTTGTACAGGTGATAGACAGCTCGAATAATACGCAACAACCCCCAACCCCCGCTCCCAAAGCAAAACATAAAATTAATTATCCGACTTCGAGGAATACGCCCAGCGCTGGTACAGGAGCAGAACAATCACAAAGTGCAATAGGTGGGGCGTACGGTTCCACCAAGCAAAATGATATTCCCATGTCACAGGGGAATAAATCCAAGGCTGTTAATAAAAAAAAGACAATTGAGCAGAGAGAATATGAAAAATTAAAGGCAGACCAATAAAAACCAGCACCACTGCTAATTTAAACAAATTATAATTCCCATTTGTCCATTTTAACTTCCCCTTTTACTTCCACTTTTACTCCCCCTTTTTACTCCCCTCAAAAAAAACTATCACCGCATCAAAGCCTCGAAGAGGCTTACTCTCAATAACCCCAGACTGCAGTCTGGGGTACGCGAACCCCAAACGATACCGCGTCTCGGAGAGACGCGATCTTGAAAGACATTTACTAGAAACAGCAGCCCCTGCGAGATAGCCAAAAAAGAAAAAAATCATGTCCCCCGTTCAAGTAATCTCTATTGGCCGTAGCGCCGTCAACAACATCCGCTTCAACGACCCCAGTGTCTCCCGCAAGCACTGCCAGATCATCCAGTTCAGCAACGGCACCTTCTCCATCGCCGACTTCCACAGCACCAACGGCACCTTCGTCAACGGCCGCCGCATCTACGGCGAAGTCCCCCTCTCTTGGAACGACAGCGTCCGGGTGGGCAATATCAACCTGCAGTGGCAGCAGTATTTCGGCGGTGGTGGTGGCAGTCGGAGCTCCTCCGGCATGTCCAGCGGCACCATCCTCGGCATCGTCTTTGGCTCTATCGCCATCGCTGCAGTCATCGGCTTGTTGATCTACTTCCTGGCCACTAAAAACAGCAACGACGCTACCGGAATCAATCAGTCTTCGATGCACCGCATCCAGATAGGCAATGTCGATGTGGGAATCGGCATGCCCATCAAGGAATTGAAGAAAACAGCCACTGTCGAGAAGCGTACCGCACCGGCAAACGGCGTGACGGTGCTGAAGTCGTATAACTACTATGTCGTCAACAACAGTTTTGCTGTCACCCTGCAGAACAACTACGTCAATGAGATCTTTATCTGGTATCCGAGCTATGTAACGGTGAGTGGCATCAGTGTAGGAACCCGTCTCGGCGATGTCGTCAAGGCCTGTCCGACGGTCCAGTTCTGGTTCGTCGACTATTGGTTCGATTATGTCTACAGCAGGTATGTCCAGGCAGTCTATCTCTACGATCCAGCCACCTGTACCGGTTATATGTTCTATGCCAGCCAGATGTCAGAGCATCTGCGTTCCGCCATCTATGCGGCCGCGGGCGTCTCCGACGGAAAGCGTACCTTCGTCGCTTCGTCGCTCTCCACCACCGACTACCAGTCCCTCTGCCAGACCCTCGTCGTCGCCCAGATCGTCCTTCAAAACTGCGGCTGCAACACCAATACCAAAACCACCAATACCAAAACCAACACCAACAACCAAAACAACGCTACACAAGAAAACACTGCCGAGCAGACAGCCCGCAGGTGGGCGAAGGCAATGTGTGAGGTTGACGGAAAGACCTTGCAAGAATTGTCGAGTCAAAAGCTATATGCCCAATTTACTCAGAAAGGTGGCTATTATGACCAAATGAAAATTCTGACCGAGGATTCAAGACGTCAACTTGCTGCAAAGAGCACGGAAGTGTCATCATTGCCTGCTGAGACGATTCCAAATGGCGATAATAAGGTGATTGTGCGTATGCATCGCGCAAAGAACAGACAAGGTCTCAGTACCACGATCGATTATTATTTGCGTAAAGAAAACGGTCGATGGGTGGTCTATGGCACGAAGGACTCCGATGGCAGACGCAGCGTGACCATTATGGAATAGTCTGTACCTGATTGTCCTACAGTAGGTGGCGTATCTCCGATACGCCCGACAAAGATCTACACCACACCCCACACTGCGCCAGCGGCTTAGTGTGGGGTTATTAAGATGGTGTGCTTCCAGCACACATGACCCTGCATGTTTTCGTCGTGTGGGGTTTGTCTTTTAATCTGCCTCGAAGAGGCTGGATATCCATAACACCACACTAAGGAACGCAGTGTGGTGCGACAATCAACCGATGGAAGCGTGTCGAAGACACGCCACAATGATAACCTTTTTCAAAAAAACGATTTTTTATCCATGTAATTGGCTGATTTCGATGCTGTTTCACTATAAACTGTGCATTTTTTGATATAAAAACTTCACTCCAGTGATAGATTGGTCACCGATGTTGCCTATCTCTATTTGAAAAGGCGGGAAACGACTGGTGCCGGCATAAGAAAATGTTTTGTCTCAAAACAAACACTTATTCCAGAAAAAAAACGTAACTTTGCACCCTGAAAACCGCCCAGTAAACGAAAAAACATATAATATTATGAGAATGTTTAAGATAGGACGTGATATCCACAACGATTACGTTGTTTCCGACGGCTTTGCATCCAGTTTCCATTGCCAGATTATGCAGTATGATGACCGCACCTGTCATGTTGCTGATTTAGGATCCCTTAACGGTACCTATGTCAACGGCATCCGCATCTATGGCGAGACCATACTTCGCCCCACGGATATCCTCCGCGTCGGCAATTCCACGATCCCCTGGCAGAGCTTGCTGGGCGGCGGTAGAGGAATTTCTTACTACCCAGGTCGTCCCAGTCCCGGTTTTGGTATTACAGCCCTCTGCTGCGGCGTATTGGGCTTTGGTATTCTGGCCGTCATTTTCGGCGCCATCGGCATGCACCGCAACGAACGCCTGAAAGGCATGGCGATTGCCGGCCTTGTGCTGGGCATACTTTGGACCCTTTTCTCCCTCACGGTACTCATTGTCGCCCTCGCCGAATAACAGATAATCTAACCTCTAAACTTTATACCCCATGTCCGATATCAAACAATGCCACAACGGCCATTACTATACAGGCGACGCCTGCCCCTACTGCACCAACAGCGGTAAAAGCTTCACTGTCGGTCGGGACACTCAGTGCGACTATATCATCAGGGATCCCTTTGTCTCGAACCGGCACTGTATTATCGAACAGATAGAGGAGGACCGCTACTGTCTCACCGACCTTGACAGCACCAACGGCACCTTCGTCAACGGCCGCAAAGTGGTGGGCAGTGTCGAGATTGGCCCCTATGACATCGTGAGGGTAGGGAATACCCTGGTTGAGTGGATGACGCATTTCGCATCCCTCGAGGAGAAAAAAAGGAGGCCACTGGGAGGTATCATCTACTTTCCAAAAGAAGACTCCCCCTCCTCCAAGGACCCCGACGGAGACGCTCCCTCTCCAAAAAACTGACAGCCGCTCCTGGTCGGCAGTCCCGCAAAAACAAGAATCAAAAAAAAACGAAAATCAAAAAACAAGAATATGCAAACCCTTACCATCGGCCGCAACCACGGCAACACCATTGTCCTTAACAATCCGTCCGTCTCCCGCAACCATTGCCAGATAACGCAAAGCGGATACGGCACCTACACCATCAGCGATTTAGGCTCCACCAACGGCACCTTCGTCAACGGCCGCCGTATCTATGGCTCCGCTCCGCTCCAGTTGGGCGACCAGGTGATGGTCGGCAACGCCCCTGTCCAGTGGCAGGGCTATTTCACCGGCGACACCATCCCCCAGGGTTCCTACTCCAGCGGCACCATCCCCCAGGGGGGTTACTCCGGTGGTACATACCCTGTCTATTCCGGCGGCTATCAAGGCGCTGCGCCTTCCAATAACGGAGGTTCCGACGACTCCCTCGGACTGATACTCGGTCTTTCCGGTGGCGGATTTCTGGTGCTCATCGTGCTGATCCTCGCCATCGCCGGTGTCTTCAAGCCCAAGGAGCCTGTCACTCCCTTTATCCCGAACAACACCTCCGGTGTCTACACCAATGTCCCGGGACAGTATTCCACGCCAGCCCCTCAGGACCAGGTCCAGATAATCCCCCAGCCCAAGGAGCCCGATCCCGAATTTGCCGGCTATTGGCAGTATTATGATGATGACATGTACTTTTATTTGGAGCTCTATGTGAATGGCAATTCCATCAGGGGAACCTATTATGGAAATGCTGATTATGGGAATTATCAGGATTACTGCAGCTCCAACATCATTGAGGGAACATTCGATGGCGATGTGGCTGTTGTCTATTTCCGCAGCGGAGCCAAGGGCGGCGGCGGAAAAGCCACCCTCACCTACAATAACGGAAAACTCATCTGGAAATTGAAAAGCAGCTACGGCAGTTTCATAGCCCCCAACAAAGCCACCCTCAAAAAAAGCAAGAAAGTGTTATAATCTGCCAAGCCTAATTCAGTCTGTTTAGTAAAAGTAAAAAAAAAAGTGTAACGTCCATTTTACCCCCTCAAAAAAACTTTCAAAAAATGTTTAAAAAATCTATTCCCCTAATCCTTTGTCTCGCGGCCTTCTTTATGGCGGCGGGACAGCATATCATTACAAGTCCCTATGAATCGGCTGTAGATACATTGTCCGATTATGATGAAAATGGACGCGAAATAATAAGCGTCGAAGGCTATGTACGAATGTGTATTGTGGATTATGCTGAGGGAGGTATTGACTATATTGACGAATGGCCGAGTAAGGAAGCTTTGGAAGGCGAAGGCAAAGAGATCGAGTTTATTATGTACAACGAAGGATCAATCCTGTTTAGTCGCTTTGAAGGAATTAACGATTACATAGAGGTCGGTAGTTTCCTTTTGCGTGGGAATCTGGAGCCTGACGACCCCAAGGAATTCGCCTCGAAATATGTGAATCGCCGGGCACGGGTTCGCGGCCCTTGGGTAACAGACCCCGTGATTCCTGCCGAAGTAATGATTGAAGTCATCGAAATATCACCAGTTGAGTAAGTAATATTCAAAACTTAAATTTAACCTTGTTCATTATGTCTGCAAATTTCAAAAAATGTCCCAACGGCCACTACTACCAAGAAGACCACTGCCCCTATTGTGCCTCCAGCCGTTAGATTTTCCTCCCCACGCAATTATTTTAAGACAATCTCCATTTTTCTTCTATGAACACGAATCTTACTAATCTAACGAATTTTTAGAGGTTTCCTCTGATACAGAATTCTTAACCTGAAGCCCCGTAGGGTCGACAAAACCCAGCCAGGGACACCCAAAAAACAACCCTTTAATCTTTAACCTTTTTAACCCAACCCATCATGTCAGCAGATTTCAAAAAATGCCCCAACGGCCATTATTACCAAGGAGAAAGTTCATGTCCATACTGTAATGAAAAAAATGGTACAGGACTACATGATTTTTACAAAAGGGAACCTGAGCAATCATGGGGAATAAGCCCTAGTCCAGACAGTAAAGTGTGTCCCAACCATCATGCTTATACAGATTCTAATAGATGTCCATACTGTGGTGAAGACAAGTCGATAGGTACTGTGGATATGCATACAGGAAATGGATATAGTATTATTGGAAGAAGTGCGAGGCAACCTTTAAAAGTTGTCGTGGACGGGAAAGAGTTCAGTGTGTATAATTTAGTGGTGAATTATTGGGTTTGGCATTGGGCTTCAAGAATAAAAAGTGCTTATGTGATTGAAACTGGATGTGGTGATTGTGTCGGATTTAGATATGATTCTGTAATACAGATTGGCGATACTTGTATGACTGGAAAAGAGTTTGTAAAAATGTGTGATGTGATTATAGATAATCAGATGGCATGGATAGGTATGTAATGAGACCAAGCAACCCGACTCAATCTCCCAAGTGGATACGGCTTATGAGAAAGACTTTAACCAATAACTTTTACCCAATAACCACCAACAATCATGTTTAAAAAATCTATTCCCCTAATCCTTTGTCTCGCGGCCTTCTTCATGGCAGCCGGGCAGCATATCATTACAAGTCCCTATGAATCGGCTGTAGATACATTGTCCGATTATGATGAAAATGGACGCGAAATAATAAGCGTCGAAGGCTATGTACGAATGTGTATTGTGGATTATGCTGATGGAGGTATTGACTATATTGACGAATGGCCGAGTGAGGAGGCTTTGGAAGGCGAAGGCAAAGAGATAGAGTTTATTATGTTCAACGATGGAATACCTCTGACAGATTATTCTACAGGAGAAAAAAATACCCATGTGGTATCCAGTTTCCTTTTGCGTGGGAATCTGGAGCCTGACGACCCCAAGGAATTCGCCTTGAGGTATGTGAATCGCCGGGCACGGGTTCGCGGCCCTTGGGGAACAGACCCCGTGATTCCTGCCGAAGTAATGATTGAAGTCATCGAAATATCACCAGTTGAGTAAGTAATATTCAAAACTTAAATTTAACCTTGTTCATTATGTCTGCAAATTTCAAAAAATGCCCCAACGGCCACTACTACCAAGGACGGTCAACCATCCCAGGAGGTCTTCTTGAGTACCAATGAACTGAATTATTTGATGAAGGCATTGAATGACTCACCATTGATGAAACAACATGACTATAATATATATGTAATATAGTCAGACAAAGCTAAGAATCATTTTTGAATTCAATGCAATTAATGCGCTGTAATGTTGTTAAGGTAAATGATATTTTAAACCCCTTTAATACTCACAAAAAATGATGAAAAAAGTAATCCCAACAGTTTTCGCCGCTATGGTGGCGCTGATGTTTCTTTCCGCTTTCCAGCTGAATGGTGGCAAAGGCAACCCCCTGTTTATTATCTATGCTAACGGGAAATTCGGCTATATGGACAAGAAAGGCAATGTCGTGGTTCAGCCAAAGTATGACAATGCCTATGAGTTTTCCGATGGTCTCGCCATGGTGGTGATTGATGATACATACGGCTTCATCGATGAAAGCGGCAAGGAAGTGGTCAAAATACAATATGCCGACGCCTCGCACTTCAAAGAGGGCATGGCGGCTGTCAAGGTGGACGATTTGTGGGGCTTCATCGATAAAAAGGGCAAGATGGTAATCAAGCCGCAGTTTGTGATGGCAGGATCGTTCTCCGAAGGCTTGGCACGTGTGTTTGACGACCAATGGGGATATATCGACAAAACCGGCAAGAGGGTCATTCAAGCGGAGTATCTCAATGCGTACGATTTCAATAACGGACTGGCGATAGTGGCTGTTAGTGACTTTGAATTGGCCTATATCGACAAAACCGGAAAAGTCGTTTATACAATCAATATGGAAGACTTAATAACGGAAAATGAATTCGAAGTTTCACCCTTGGATTATTTGGATATCCCCAATCTCGTAGACACCGCCAGTGATGTTGTAGAGCTTATCCCGGAAGAAATGTATGAGGAGGATGATGAAATCTACGTCTTTGTAGAGCAGGAGGCTACTTTCCCCGGCGGAGAGGAGGCTCTCAAAAAGTATATTGATGAAAACCTCCAGTATCCGCAGATTGCCCGTGAAGTCGAAATTACAGGAACTGTGGTGATCAAGTTCGTCGTTGAAAAGGACGGCAGTCTGACGCACTTGAAAATCCTCAGGGATATCGGCGGAGGCTGCGGTAATGAGGCTTTGCGTCTGGTGAGGTCCATGCCCAGATGGAATCCGGCAAAGCAGTCCGGTCAGGTGGTTCGTTCGGAATATACGATTCCGGTGCTTTTTAAATTATAAGGAACGCCTTTAATTCATTTCGCTATGCCTTCTTTAAAACAAAGTGTCACCATCGGTCGCAGTCATGAGAACGACTGCGTTGTAAACGACCCTTATGTGGGCAGACTCCATTGCCGCATCGACAGGATGGGTGACGACCGCTTTTTCCTCACCGACCTGAATAGTAAAAACGGTACGTATGTCAACGGCAGCAGGGTGTCGGGAGGTATGGAGATTGGCCCTTACGATACGGTAAGGGTTGGAAATACCCAAGTGCCGTGGATGCCGTATTTCGAAAGAGAGGAGGTACCGGAACCCGAGGGCGGCGATAATGGAGGAACGGTCGATGTGCCTCCCGAAAGAGGCACCATCGTGCCACCCATAAATGAGACGGTCATACCTCCTAAGAAAAGGAACGCCGCCTTACCCTGGATTCTTTTAGGTATCCTGCTCCTGGCAGCGGGACTTTTCTATTTCCTGATTGTCAAACCCCACCAAGAAGAGACCAAGCAACCCGACCCAATCTCCCAAGTGGATACGGCTTATGAGAAAGACTTTAACCAATAACTTTTACCCAATAACCACCAACAATCATGTTCAAAAAATTATTATCCTTACTTTTTTGTCTTGCGGCCTTTTTTATGGCGGCAGGACAGCAAAAACAGATAACCCTTGAGGGTACACTGAGAATGTTGGTCGTCAGCGCTGAAGGCGACGGTGGCTATGTCAGCGAATGGCAGGAAACCAATTTCGACGACTACTACCTGAATTTCGTGCTGCAGACCGACAGCCCTATCGACATCAAACCCTATCTCGCTCCGGAAGATCTGGAAAACATCGATGTGGTTGGTGAAGACAACCAGTATTTCACGCTGCGCTCCGAGAAAATCAGTCTCGGGAAGCAGTTCGCTTCCAAATATGCCAACCGTCGCGTCAAGATTACCGGAACCCTCTACATCTCCATCGCCGGCTGGCGCAACTCGCCTCCAATGATGTTCGAGGTGAAAGACATCAAACTGGTCGAAACCGGCGAGAATCTGTTCACTCCTGAGTCGTCTTTGAACGATGGTGAGGACAAAGTCTTTACCGTTGTCGACGAACAGGCCTCTTTTCCTGGTGGCGAGACGGCTTTGTACAAATTCCTCGGCTCGCATATCGAATACCCTGAAAAAGCCAGGGAAAAAGGAATCACTGGAATAGTGTTGGTAAAGTTTGTTGTCGAGAAAGATGGTCGTCTGTCTAATATCGAGATTGTTAAGGGTATTGGCGGCGGGTGCGATGAGGAAGTCCTTCGTGTGATGAAAACCATGCCCCCGTGGATTCCCGGCAAAGTCAATGGAAAGAAAATCCGCACAGAATTCAAGCTGCCAGTCGCTTTTGATCTGCGCTGATTTGGTTGTGTCAATAGTTGTGTATTAATTTATATTTTGAATTTCAATATTTTGTAAAAAATATTTTGCGATTCAACAGGAAATTCTTATCTTTGCACCTCATTAACCCCACACCCCTATCAATCCTTTCCAACCAAAGCAACCCTTATCAACGTATCTACAACCAATGAAAAAAATAATCTATTCCTTCGCGTTAATCGCGCTGTTCCATACCTTCGCCCCCTGTGTCCAATCACAGGAGAGCTATGCCGCATTGGTAAATGTCGATGGCAAATATGGCATTATTGACGAAAAAGGTAATTATATTGTCCCGGCGATCTATGATTTTATCTGGGGATTTGATGAAAATGGTTATGGAAATGCTGTAATCGACGGCAAAACGGTAATTATTGACAAAACAGGCAAAATAGTGATTCCGGCAAAGTACGACATTGTGCGCGATTTTTTATACAATGGAGATGAACTGTGGGCGATAGTGGGAAATGACGATAAATATGGTTTCATTGATATTACGGGAAAAATCACTGTCCCATTGATATATGACGAAATAAGGATTTTCGCCGGAAACGGTTTGGCATTGGTAAAGATCAATGAAAAATATGGTTATATTGACAGAACGGGCAAAATGGTAATCCCTGCCAAATATTCAAAAGCTAAAGGGTTTGCTCCGAATGGGTTGGCTCTAGTCTGTATCAACAATAAATGGGGATGTATCAACAGCAAAGGCAAGTTGGTCGTACCAGCCAAATATGACTATTTTGAAAACTTTGGCGACAATGGGTTGGCACGTGTAAAAAAAGGCGACAAGTATGGTTATATAAATAAAACAGGCAAAGTGGTGACGGGGATGAAGTATAAGTTTGCAGCTGATTATTTTCAGAATGGCTTGGCGCGTGTGGAAATCGACGATATGTGGGCTTATATAGATCAAACAGGCAAAGTAATGATCAAGTTGAAATGCGATTATGCAGAAGATTTTGATGAGGAAGGTATGGCTAGGGTTACCGTCAACAAAAAGAAAGGTTTTATCGACAAAAACGGTAAAATGGTCATCCCTGCGGTGTACGATGATTTGAGTTATTTTTGTGAGAACGGTTTGGCGATAGTCACCATGAAAGGTAAAAAAGGATGCATCGACCGATCCAATAATCTTGTGATTCCTGTGAAATATGATGATATTACGGATATTGATGATAAAGAGTGGATTGGAGTAACCCTCAACGGCAAAGAGGCGATTTATGACAATACGGGGAAATTGGTGGCTAATGTAGCTGCTTCAAGACTGGCAACGTCAATACCATACATGCCTGATATTATGTCGGTTGGCTACAATAATAAAATGGGATTCATCGACAGGACAGGCCGTTTCGTTATTCCGCCAGTGTATGAAGCTGCTGATGATTTTTCGACCAATGGACTTTCAAATGTTTATATCAATGGTAAAAATGGTTATATCGATAGACTGGGTAGACTGGTGATTCCGGTCCAATATGATAATGCTTACCCATTCACAAACGATTGGCGTTTATTAACTTGGAGAATATATGATTTTAGTCCCACTCCAGAAACCCCGTGAGTTTTTTTAACGAAAACGATAACGAAAACCCGTAACCTGAAACTTGAAACCTGAAACAATCCCCCTCTTATGAACGACACACTCACTGCTTCTGCCCTGCGTCCGGGCGTCACCCTCAACAACGGTAACTACACCATTGTCGACAAAATTGGCCAAGGCGGTTTCGGCATTACCTACCGCGCCGTCCAGAATAACCTCAACCGCACCGTCTGCATCAAGGAATACTTCCTCTCGGGCCGCTGCATGCGCAGCACGCAGACCAACAATATCGGTTGCCCCGATGCGGAAGGCGCCCTCTATGAGAAATACCGCAAAGGCTTCGTCAAGGAAGCTGAGACGGTGGCATCGCTCAGTCATCCCAATGTTGTCGAGATTATCAATATCTTCAGCGAGAACAACACCTCCTACATGGTCATGCCATTCATCGAAGGGCGCTCGCTTGAGTCGATTGTCAAGCATCAGGGTCCGCTCTCTTTTGCCGAGGCCATGAACTACCTGGCACAAATCGCCGAGGCTGTGGAATATGTCCATAGCCGTCATATCCTCCACCGCGATATCAAGCCGAGCAATATCATGATTACCCTCGAACACCGGGCCATCCTTATCGACTTTGGCTCGGCTCGCGAGTTCATCGAAGATGCGACACAGGCCCATACCTCCATCCTTACCCATGGCTATGCTCCGCCGGAGCAGTACTCCAAGGTCAGCCGCAAGGGGGCTTACTCCGATGTCTATTCGCTCGGTGCCACCTTCTATTACGCCCTCACCGGCCGCGACCCTGTCGACTCCGCCGCCCGTGTGACGGAGTTTATGCCGGAGCCTCGTGCGCTCAACCCCTCGGTGCCGGAGCATGTCAACCGCGCCATCATGCGCGCCATGGACCTCAATCCCGCCAACCGTCCCCAGTCGGTGCGAGATTTCGTTGCCGAACTCAATGGGGCTCCTGCCACGCATCCTGTGAATACCCCGCCGACTACGCCGTACAATAACAACGGTCCGACGGTTGCAACACCGTTTACAGGTAATTCCTCGCACACGGTCCCTTACGCCGAAGGCAATTCCAAAAACACTAAAACGCTGATGTGGATTCTGCTGGGCGGCGGTGCCGTCATCCTGGCTCTCATCATCGCGCTGTTGGCGACGCGCAACAGCGGCACCTCGACTGATGACACAGTTAAGGTTTATAATGAAGTAAAAAATGAGGATCCCGTGAAACCAGCGCAACCCACGCGTCCCAGCGATGAAGCCGTCCGCAATACCATCAAACGATACGTTGAGGCCTACTGCAACGACGACCTCTACACCATCGGACAAGTTTATGCTCCACGGGTGGAACGTTTCCATAATGCTTACAATGTTAGTCGTGATTTTGTTGTCAATGACAGTCGAACCTATAATAGTGAAAACAAAGTCTATTCCAAGCGAAGCGATGTCCAATGGGAAACGATGGAAATTACCGATATTGGAAATGGTAGGGTTTTTGTTACCTACATTGAGGAATACTACCTTAATCGTGAGGAAACCAATAAGCCAAACTATTTTCTCCTTAAAAAGCACATTACCCTCAACAGCGATTGCCAGATAGTCAGCATCTATGACAAGCAACTCGAGAAAGGGAGAAAATGATAACCCCTCCTTTAACTCTCCTTTAATCAAAAATCTTTACCATGAAAAAAATCCTCTTCGCCCTAGCCTTGGCTCTCCTCGTTGCGGCTCCCGCATCGGCACAGAATAAGCCGAAGAAAGAGGCTGCAAACAAAGCCTCCAACAAAACGGAGAAAAAGGAAGACAAGGCGCCTCCCATCGTCCATCCCAAACTGGGAACGAAAGTGGTGACCGACAGCATCACCGTCGAACTGGTGGGCCGCAAGCAGAACTACGCTCCGGGTGTCAAGGAAACTGCCGAGAAGGACATCAATTCGCCCAAGTCGGTCAATATCCATCCCTCCGGCAAGAAATACTATGTCAACTCGTTGGAGGGCGGCACAACGGTGGTGTTCGATTTCGAGACCAACAAGAAAATCACTACCATCCGGCACAACTTCACCCAGAAAGATGCGCACCTCTGGGCCAAACCCAGCGGACTCTTCCCCTTCAAGCACTACACGAAGAACCTGAACACTTTCATGGGCAAGCCGGTGGAGAGCACCTTCTCCCACAACGGACGCTACCTCTGGGTGCCCTATTACCGCCGCAGCTTCGATATCAATGCGCAGGACCCCTCCGCCATGGCTGTCATCGACACGAAAAAGGACAGCATTGTCCGCCTCTTCGAGACGGGTCCGCTGCCGAAGATGATCGCCACCTCGCCAGACAACCACTATGTCGCCGTCACCCACTGGGGCGACAACACGGTGGGTGTGCTGGATATCCACAGCTCCAATGTCGAAGACTGGCACTATATCTCATGTTTGGTGGTCGACTACCAGCTGAAGCTGAACTACAGCCTCACTACGCCGGTCAACCGCGATGTGAATAGCGGCTACTGCCTGCGCGGAACGGTGTTCACCCCCGACAACAAATACCTGCTCGTCGGCTGCATGGGCGGCAGCGGCGGCATCGCCGTGGTGGAACTCGCCTCGGGCAAATACCTGGGACGCATCACGGGCATGATGTCCAACCTGCGCCATCTGGTCATCAAGAACGGCTACCTCTACCTCAGCATCAACGCCGCCGGCTACATCCAGCGTATCAAGCTGAAGGACTTTGTCGAGGCCATCCCCAATCTCAACGAGAAGCAGAAGACCTACAGCCTGAAGGGATGGGAGAACTGCAAGGTGCCCGCCGGCGCCCGCACCATCGTGCTCTCCCCCGACGGGAATTTCCTCTTCGCCGCCTGCAATACGGCCAGCTGCCTCGCTGTGGTCGACACCCGGACGATGAAGCAGGTGACGACCATTTCCGCCGACTCCTATCCCGTGGGTCTCGACATCTCGAAGGACGGACGTTACGTGCTGCTCACCTCCCAGGGACGCAACAATGGCGGCGGCAACTCGGTCGATATCTTCAAAGTGGACTACCACACGGTGAAGAAGGTGGCTTCGAACAACAGGCAGCAGTCCGAAGGTAAAATAAGCACCATGGTCTCCGGTGTGGCGGGCGAGATATTGAAATCCGCCCAGGAACCTTGAATAAACAGCCTCATCCCAACCAACCCTATCCCTCATGTTACCGATACAAGTCATATCCTTTGGGCGAGACGCCAATAACGATGTCCCTTTCATCGATCCCACCGTCTCCAACTGGCATTGCCAGATTGCCCGTTTTGACGACGGCACCTTCTCTATCGTCGACCTTGGAAGCAGCAACGGCACCTTCGTCAACGGCAACTGCATCTATGGCGAATACCAGCTGCACTACCAGGACTCCGTCCGGATAGGGAAGTCGGAACTCTACTGGCAACGCTATTTCCCGATGAATCAATTTCTGCAGCCTGATGTGCCTCCCTGCAGGGACTTTAAGTGGCTGCTGGTGGGTATCGGCAGCGCCTTGCTGGTGGTGCTCGTCATGCTGATTTTGGCGCTGTCGGGCGTTTTCGACTGCAAGAAGGCCATTGCCGGCGATGGCAATATCCGTAGCCATGATGAAATAACAACTGAAGTTCCTGATCCGGCGAAAGAACCTGTGCAAATCATTGTGGAAGAGCCTATCGATCTGGATAATCCTGCGACGGTCAAGATCCGAACCAAGAAGGCTCGGACGGACAACTCCGATGCGTTTTTTGCCAAACCTCCGGCAAAGAAGCCCGCAACAGTGGATCCTAACGTGGAAAATCCTGCATCAGATATTCCGGAGGAGAAGTTGGTGCCTCCGACAGAGACCCTCGAGAATGAGAACCCCGCAGTAAAAAAGGCGGTGAACCATATTGGGAAAAAATCGGTCCAGAAGGAACCCCGGCAGCAGCCTTCCAAGAAATTCGTGGATAAACAGATATCACCCAACACAATATTAGTCCAGTAGCATAAATCATCCCGTTGCATGAGCGACAATAATCTCAATTTAACGGCACTGCCGAACGGTACGACCCTACAGAATGGCAACTACACCATCATCGAGAAGATAGGGGAGGGGGGCTTCGGCATCACCTACCGCGCCAGGCAGAATACCCTCAACCGCGAGGTCTGTATCAAGGAGTACTTCCTTGTCGGCCGCTGTCTGCGCAATACCATGTCGCGTGAGATCTTCTTCCAGGGCGACAACACGGCTCTTTTCGAGAAATACCGCCAGGGCTTCGTCAACGAGGCCGAAATGGTGGCGTCCCTCAGCCATCCCCATATCGTCGAAATCATCGGCATCTTCAGCGAGAACAACACCTCCTACATGGTTATGCCGTTCATCAAAGGGGGGTCGCTGGAGTCTATCGTCAAACGGCAGGGACCGCTGCCTTTCGCCACGGCGATGAACTATCTGGCGCAGATTGCCGAGGCGGTGGATTACATCCATGCACGCAATATCCTCCATCGCGACATCAAGCCGAGCAATATCATGATTACCGAGGACTTCCGTGCCATCCTGATCGACTTCGGCTCGGCACGCGAGTTTGTCAACGACAAGACGCAGGCCCACACCTCTATCCTCACACAGGGCTACGCCCCTCCGGAACAGTACTCCACTGTCAGCCGCAAGGGCAACTACTCGGACATCTACTCGCTCGGCGCCACTTTCTACTTCGCCCTCACCGGATACGACCCGGTCGACTCGGCCGCACGGCTGACGGAACCGCTTCCCGAACCACGCAAACTGAATCCGGCTATCCCGGAACATGTCAACCGCGCCATACTCAAAGCCATGCAGATGGATCCCAAGGGCAGGCAGCAGACGGTGCAGGAATTCATGCACGATTTAAACGAGGAACATGGTTTTGACAATCGGCAGCAAGGGGCACAAAAGAACAGGAAGCTGCTACTCTATGTGCTAATTCCGCTGCTGGCGTTGCTGCTCGCAGGGGGCGTGGTGCTGCTGGTGCGCTCCTTCTCGAACCAGGAGGCGTCATCCGCGCTGCCAGCCTCTTTTGACAAAATAATGCTTTACGGTAATATCGGTTCGGACTACAACGCCTATCTGGAGTTTTCCAACACAACGGTTACCATGTCGCATGGCGTTACCGTCAACGGTTATTACCGTTTTCTCGACGCCACACGCGATGTGGGTATCAGTGAGTACGACCCCGAGACAGGGCGTCTGGTAATCAACGCCTATTGGCAGAACGACGGCGGCTACGTCGGACAGTTCAACGGCATGCTGGTCCGTGATCAGGAGGACTTGCGTTATGAGGGGACTTTCACCAACTACAAAGGACAGTCTATCCCGTTCTCGTTGAGCACCCGAAAGCAGACGTCCTCATCCGCGACTTCAAATGCCACCGTGGCAAAAGAGAAGGTGAATACTGCTCAGGCTCAGCCGGCGACCGACAAGGCGGCTGCTATAGGGGTGAATGCCTATATCTACGACAGCGACGGGGATTACACAAACATCCGGAGCGGTCCCAACGGGACGGTGGTGGACCAACTGCCGTGCGCCCAGGGGCGCTACGGCTTGAAAGTGGACCGCCAGGAGAACGGCTGGTGGCACATCAGCGGAACGAAGGTCTATGACGCCGTAAACAAAACCGTCATCAACCTAAAGGTCAATGACGGTTGGATTCATCATACGAGACTCAGATTCACCAATTAGATCGGATGATGCTGCGGTGACTGTCTCGGGTCAGTTTCTTAAAACAGTTTCTAAGCCTCTGCTGTAAGGTGGAACAGTTCGTTGCAGTAGGGAGTCAGCTGCAACTCTTGTGACAGCCATGCCACCGGGAGGTGGATCTGCAGGATGCCGCAGGCGTAGGGACCTATATCATAGGGCTCGTAAACCAAGATGATTTCATTTTTATCCAGGTCGATGGTGAAGATGCTTGACGCATAGATGTCATCCTTGGAAAACACACACTCCAGCGTTTCTTTGTTCTCGGGAAGGCTTCTCAAGGCTTTACGCGCGATGGACGACAAGCGGGTGGTGTCCATTAGGTCGCTCAGTTGAATCAGCCGTTTTTCACGGATGTCGTAGTTGATGTAGTTGACTGCTGCATTCGGATGGGCTGCCCCGAATCCGTATTCTTCAATTGTCACAAGGAAAGAGTAGAAACGTTTGTCGTTTTCGCAGATAACCCGAATATTGCAGTAATCGTTCGGCTCAAAGTTTTTCGGCTCCTTCACTACATAGGCCTTGTGATCTTCAAAGCCATCGATAGCTGAATTGGCGAGGAACTGTTCCGCGGCCGCGTCGAAGTCTTTCGCCCCTTTGCCGAAGACGTTTTCCAGTATGGCACGCTGCAGTACGGGGTGGTCGTCGGATGGCCAGCTGATGTAGTAGCTGCGCTGTTCCCGGGGTCTGCCAAACATTTCTTCTTCATAGTCCATGGTATAGCATCGCTCGCCGGAGCGCTGTTCCAGCACCAGGGTTTCGTCCTGGGCAACAATGGTGTCTGTTTGCTTTGAACTGTCTTGGGGCTCTTGGCTCCCTTGGCAAGCAGCGAATGCCATTGCCGCCGATAAAAGATAAAATACGGTTCTTTTTTTCATATTCGTTTATTATTTCTCAAGCAATCTCTTTCCGTAGGGGGTCAGCTTCAGCTGTTTGGAAAGCCACGCAACCGGCAGGGTTACATCGACTCCGTCACTTCCGACGAGTTCGTTGTAGACCAGTACGAGGGCGTCCCGTTCGTCGTCGATGAAGAAATTCCATGATACCGGCAGTTGCTTGGCTGATGCTCCTTCGAAGTAGCTCTTCAGTTCTGCATTGACTTCAAGCTCTTGTACGGCTTTTGCGATGATGGGCCTCAACAGGTTGGTGTCCACCAGGTCGTTGAGCGCAACCAGCTGTTTTTCGTTGTTGTCATAGGTGACATACCAAAGCTCGCTCATGCCATGGGCTGAATGGCGGTAGTATTTCTCGGATGACACTTCGAAACGATAGAGGTTCTTGTCCCGGTGACAGACAATATCGACCTGGTTGTAGTTGAGTCCTTCATTCTCCCAAATGTCGGGCGGCGTTTCTTCCTCTATGGCTTGCACCAACTTCTCGTCAGCAGAAAGCATCAGGTCTTTGAGATATTGCTCCGTGGCATTATAGATGTTTCCGCTGCTGTCTCCAAAGGCCAGAAGGGTCAGCCGTTGTAAAAGCAGGGTGTCCATACCGCTGGGCCATTCTATATTGAAACATTTTGCTACGCTGAAAGTGTCTATGCCGGCGGGTAGTTCGACACGGCAGTTATAGAAGACGGTATCACTTTCTTTAAGCATGGAAATGGTGGAAGTGTTCTTCTGTTTGCATCCAATGACCAATAGGCTGATGCAGCAAAGGGATAGTAGTATTTTTTTCATAAAAGTAATAGAAATTGAGTTTGTCTTTAACGACATAGTTTTATTTTTATTATAAAAAAACTAAAAAACATTTTCCAACCAGCCCAACCCCTTCGAACCCCTTCCAACCTTTTGACCCTTTCAAACCCTTCCAACCTTTTGACCCCTTTCAACCTTTCAAACCCATTAAACCCAATGAGCCTAATGAGCACAATGAGCCCTTTTCAACCCTTTATATGAAAATATTTTTGCCAATTCATTGAACTTTTGTATTTTTGCAATTCGCAAGTCTGTGCAAAGGAAGAGTTAAAATTCGTCTATCTTTCTTTGCGCCAATTTGTTATGAATTAAAACCATCGATTGAAAAAGTATAATATTATGATAAATATCACCTTTCCTGACGGTTCGGTCCGCCAATTTGAAGCCGGTGTAACGCCTCTGGATATCGCTAAAAGCATTAGCGAGGGTCTGGCACGCAACGTCCTCTCCGCCAAAGTGAATGACAAGGTCATCGAACTCTATCGTCCCATCAACGAAGACGCTACGGTTCAGTTGCTGACGTGGAACGACGAAGAGGGCAAGCATACCTTCTGGCACACCTCCGCTCACTTGCTGGCCACCGCGCTGCAGGAACTCTATCCGGGCATCAAGTTTGGTATCGGACCCGCTATTGAGAACGGTTTCTACTACGACATCGACTTCGGCAAATATGAGGTCTCCAGCGAGGACTTCCCCAAAATCGAGAAGAAGATGATGGAACTGGTTCAGGCCAAAACGCCTATCACACGCCGCGAGGTCTCCAAGGCGGAAGCGCTCAAGGTCTTCGGCGACCGCGAAGAGGTCTATAAGGTGGAACTTATCAACGATCTCGAAGACGGCACCATCTCCTTCTACGACAGCGGCTGCTTCACCGACCTCTGCCGTGGTCCGCACCTGGTCGACTTTAGCCCCATCAAGGCGATCAAGCTCGTTAACCTGGCCGGTGCTTACTGGCGCGGCGACGAGCACCGTCCGCAGCTGACGCGTGTCTACGCCATCACCTTCCCCAAGAAAAAGGAACTCGACGAATACCTCGTTATGATGGAAGAGGCCAAGAAACGCGACCACCGCAAACTGGGCAAGGAACTGGGTCTCTTCATGTTCAGCGACACCGTCGGAAAAGGACTCCCCATCTGGCTGCCCAAGGGCACAGACCTCCGTCTCCGCCTCCAGGCGTTCCTCTCCAAAATCCAGAAACGCTACGGTTACAAGCAGGTCATGACACCGCATATCGGCGGCAAACAGCTCTATGTCACCAGCGGTCACTGGGACCACTACGGTGCCGACTCTTTCCGCCCCATTACCACCCCCGAGGAGGGCGAGGAATATTTGCTCAAGCCGATGAACTGTCCGCACCACTGTATGATCTTCAAGAACGAGCCGCACTCCTACAAGGACCTTCCGCTCCGCATTGCCGAGTTCGGCACGGTCTACCGCTACGAACAGAGCGGCGAGCTCCACGGCCTTACCCGTGTACGCTCCTTCACACAGGACGATGCCCATATCTTCTGCCGCCCCGACCAGGTCAAGGAAGAGTTCATCAAGGTGATGGAAATCATCGAAATCATCTTCAAAGCGCTCTCTTTCGAGAACTTTGAGGCTCAGATATCGCTCCGCGACCCCAACGACAAGACCAAGTACGTCGGCTCCGACGAGAACTGGGCCAAGGCGGAAGCCGCCATCGTGGAGGCTTGCAAAGAGAAGAACCTCCCCGCCAAGGTGGAATACGGCGAGGCCGCCTTCTACGGTCCCAAGCTCGACTTCATGGTCAAGGACGCCATCGGACGCCGTTGGCAGCTGGGCACCATCCAGGTCGACTACAACCTGCCGGAACGATTCGAACTGGAATATATCGGCAGCGACAACCAGAAACACCGTCCGGTGATGATCCACCGCGCCCCCTTCGGCTCCATGGAACGCTTCTGCGCCGTGCTTATCGAGCACACCGGCGGCAAGTTCCCCCTCTGGCTCACTCCCGAGCAGTTCATCATCCTCCCCGTCAGCGAGAAATATGTCGACGACGCCCGCGCCATGCTTGCCAAACTTGAGGATATGGATCTCCGCGGCAGCATCGACGAACGCAGCGAGAAAATCGGACGCAAAATCCGTGATGCCGAACTGGGTAAGTACCCCTTCATGCTCATCCTGGGTGAGAAAGAAATCAACGAAGGAACGATCTCTGTCCGCCGTCAGGGTGCCGGCGACCTCGGCAGCATGACCCCCGACGCTTTTGCAACCCTCATCAACGAGGAAATCTCCAACGTCATGTCCGAATAACCCCGATTGAAAGGAAAACTAAACAGAATAGAAAACGATACCCAACATTTTAAAACGTAAAAAATAGAACATTAATAATTAAAAACATTTCATTTGGCAGCACCAGTAAAACCTCAAATCAACAGAGGCCCGCGTAACAACAGAGGCCCTGTGAAGAAAGAACCGGATCACCGGATTAACGAAATGATCACCGCTCCCGCCGTTCGCGTGGTGGGCGAGGGTATGGAACCGACCATCTACAGCACGCGTGAAGCGCTCAAGATGGCTTATGACCAGGGTCTCGACCTCGTGGAGATTTCGCCCAACGCACAACCTCCTGTTTGTAAAATCATCGACTATCAGAAGTTCAATTACGAACAGAAGAAAAAACAAAAGGAGATGAAGGCCAAGTCCAGCAAGGTGGTCATCAAGGAAATCCGCCTCAGTCCCCAGACTGACGACCATGACTTCGAGTTTAAACTCAACCATGCCATCCGTTTCCTCAAGGACGGCAACAAGGTCAAGGTCGACATCTTCTTCAAAGGCCGCTCCATCCTCTACAAGGAACAGGGCGAAGCGCAGTTGCTCAAATTCGCCGAAGCACTCCTCGAATACGGCAAGCCGGAGCAGATGCCGAAACTGGAAGGTAAACGTATGCTGATGCTGATAGCCCCGAAGAAATAAATTGTTAATCCCTCAAACGTACGAACCACATCTAACCACTTTAATATTAGTTATCATTCAAAAAACAGTAAAGTAATGCCAAGATTAAAATCTAAGTCAAGTGCCAAGAAGCGTTTCGCTATCACCGGCACTGGTAAAATCAAGAGAAAGCATGCCTATCACAGTCACATCCTGACCAAGAAGGAAACGACGCAGAAACGTAATCTCGACCACACCACTCTCGTGAGCCGTGACGACGAACAGCGCGTCAAGAGAATGCTTCTCAACAGCGGTATGTAATCCCTCAAAAGATTATCATCCGCACGGAGTAATTAACCATTGTTTACAGCACCAAAGAGTAGCATTTTTTGAGATGAGAATTCGGAATTCATAATTCGTAATTCGACATTCAAAGGAGTGTTGCCGCTGAAATGAAAAAAAAATTTAAATTATGCCAAGATCAGTTAATGCAGTTGCCTCTAGAGCACGCAGAAAAAAAATCCTCAACCGCACCAAAGGTTACTGGGGTAGAGGTAAAAACGTTTGGACAGTAGCCAAAAACAAATGGGAAAAAGGTCAGACCTACGCCTATCGTGACCGTAAAAACAAGAAAAGAGAATTCCGCGCACTGTGGATCAACCGTATCAACGCCGGTTGCCGCATGAACGGCATCTCCTATTCCGTTTTTATGGGCGAGTTGCATAAGAACAACATCGAGCTGAACCGCAAGGTTCTTGCTGACCTCGCGATGAACAACCCTGAGGCTTTCACCGCTGTTGTCAAGATGGTGAAAAAGTAATGTTTAACCTGTAAAATTTTAAAGTCATGGGAAAAACTGAATTAATGCAATATGTAGAGAATTTGGTCGAGCGCAAGG
>CAMIVE010000012.1 GCA_946401725.1 uncultured Bacteroidales bacterium
GGTATCAAGTATGCATCATAACCCGTCATGGAAGACCGTTCATCTCTTGGAAAAATAGCAGATGCCTTGCTGAAACACGCTTGTCTGCTGGTTTTCGTGTTTTGTTTCACGGCGGCATGGAGCCAGTCGATCACTATGCCCTCCTCCGGCCTCCAGACGCATACCTTACAAGCCAACACGACTTATCATCTGCTCGACCCCGGTGGCAACGGCAATTATTCCAACCATTGCTCCGGTGCGGTACAGCTGATCGCCGCCAACGGTGCCTCCATCCATATCACCGGTTCCTACAACACCGAGACCAACTACGACAAAATCTATATCTACAACGGCACCTATGAAGGCAACGACCTGATGGGCACCTATTCCGGCAACTCATCCCTCAACATCTACTGCAATTCCGGCATGGCTTATGTCATGTTCACTTCCGACGGTTCTGTCACCCGCTCCGGTTTCAACCTCACCATCACCATCTGCGATTCCAGCAGCAACTGGATGCAGCAGGTGGTCTCCAACGTCACCGACAGCGGTACCGTCATCTCGTGGACCGACCCCCAGTCCTCCATTTCCCAGTGGACGGTCCGTTACGGCACCAACAGCAGCAACCTCAACCATAGCATTCATACCACCGTTCCGCAGGTCACCCTTACCGGACTCGAGGAATACACCAACTACTACTACCGCATCTACCGCAACAACGGCAACAGCTCCTCCCCCTGTTACACGCGCACCTATCAGTTCACCACCCCTTGCAACGATGATGGTTCTGTCTGCATCAACCATGCCAACCTCAACCCCTGCCATGTAAGCGGCCATTACGGCACCGTCTCCAACCCCGATATCTACACCGGAATCATCAACAACGGCAGCAGCAGCAACACCTCGCGCCACACCATCCATACCAACCTCTCGGAATACGATCCCCGCACCGGCAACCAACTCAAGACGGTGCCACCGGGCTTCGATGCCTCGGTGCGGTTGGGCAACTGGCAGACCGGTGCCCTCGAAGAGAGCATCACCTATGAATACCATGTCGACACACTCAAAAGCGACTTGCTTATCATGAAATACGCCGCCGTGCTGGAAGACCCCAACCACGACGCAGACGAGCAGCCGCGCTTCTCGTTCCAAATCCTGGATTCCAACAACGCAGAAATCGACCATTCCTGCTATTCCGCCAATTTCGTCTCCAATGTCAACCTCGGCTGGCATTCCTACGGCAACACGCTATGGAAGGATTGGACCACCGTAGGTATCGACCTCACCCCCCTGCACGGACAAACCATCTATATCAAACTCGCTACTTTCGACTGCTCGTTGGGCGGACACTACGGCTATGCCTATTTCGTCTTCGACTGCACCCATAAAAACCTCTCCTCCTCCAATTGCGGCAACGTGGTGGAGAATACCTTCACCGCACCCGACGGATTTGCCTACAACTGGTACCGCTCCGACGCTCCCGCAACGAGCCTCTCCACAGCCCAGTCGCTCCACGTCACCCAGGCAGGTGACTATATCTGCAACATGCAGTTCATCGGTGCTCCTGCGGGAGTCTCCTGCTCTTTCGACCTCCATGCCTATGCCGGCGAGCGCTACCCCATGGCCGCATTCTCCTGGACGGAACTCGACAGCACCGGTTGCAACGTCCTCCTGCAGTTGCTCAACAACAGTGTCATCTGTAATGACGCAGCCCACCAGCAGCCCACTGCCATGCCTTGCGAGAGTTACCAGTGGTTCTTCGACGACGGCACCAGTTCGACGGATCCCAATCCGCAACATGTATTCACCCCTGGACTGCATACCGTCACCCTCGTGGCGGAACTCAGCAATGGTACCTGCTCCGACACCCTGCTGCAGCAGGTGTTCATCTCCAGTCCCTGCACCATCTACGACACGATCGATGCCTCCATCTGCGAAGGCGACAGCTATACTCTTTTCGATACCGTGCTCACCACCGAAGGCACCTACGTGCGCGATAGCGGCTACGTGCACCGCACGCTCCGCCTCGTCGTTTCACCCACCTCCGCATCGACTATCGACACCACCCTTGTCGAAAACAACTTGCCGCTGTCGGCTGCCGGGATGGAATTCAACGACACGGTCAGCAACTACCCCGTCCATCTGGTTAACCAATACGGATGCGACAGCACCGTCACCGTCACACTCCACATCTGGCGCAACGTCACCGCCACCGCCGACAGCGTGCTCTGCGAAAACAACGCGCCGCTGCTCTGGAACGGCGTAACCTTCGTTGCTTCGAAATCCCAGACCGTGACGCTTCCGGGAGCCGAATGGCACGGTGCCGACAGCATCCTGACCATGCATGTCACCATCCTTGAGAACACCACGCTCGTCCGGCACGACACCGTAGTCGAAAACAGCCTGCCCATATCGCTCGCCGGTCTCACCTTCCACGACACCCAGAACGACACCGTCTGGATCATCCCCAATGCCGCCGGCTGCGACAGCATCATCAACTACAGCCTCCATGTCTGGCACAACGTCACCGCTGAAGCCGACAGCACCATCTGCGAGAACAGCCTACCGCTCCTCTGGAACGGCCACTCCTTCAGCGACACTGATACCGTGACCGTCAATCTCGCCACCGTAGGCATCCATGGCTTCCACGGGGAGGACTCCACACTCACCATGCGGCTCCACGTGCTGCGCAACAGCCAACTTGTGCAAAACGACACCCTCGTCGAGAACGCCCTGCCCGTCTCTCTGGCGGGCTGCACCTTCCACCACGCCGTAGCCGACACCTCATGGATTGTTCCCAACGCCGCCGGCTGCGACAGCCTTGTCTCCTACAGCCTGCATGTATGGAACAATATCTCCGCTGCCGCCGACAGCGCCCTCTGCCGGAACAACGCCCCGCTGGTATGGAACGGTGTCACCTTCGATTCCTCTGGCACCTTTACCGTCACCCTCGCCGCCGCCGAACGGCATGGTGCCGACAGCATCCTCACCCTGCATGTCACCATCCTTGAGAACTCCGCGCTCGAATGGCACGACACCGTGGTCGAGAACAGCCTGCCCGTCTTTGTAGGCGGCATCACCTTTGTCGACAGCCACGCCGACACCAACTGGATTATCTCCAATGCCGCCGGCTGCGACAGCTCCATCACCTACAGCCTACACGTATGGCACAACGTCACCGCTGAAGCCGACAGTACCATCTGCGAGAACAGCCTGCCGCTCCTCTGGAACGGCCACTCCTTCAACGACGCCGACACCGTGAGCGTCAACCTCGCCACGGTGAGCATCCACGCCCGCCACGGGGAGGACTCCACACTCACCATGCGGCTCCACGTGCTGCGCAACAGCCAGTACACACAATCCGATACCGTCGTCGAGAACAGCCTGCCTGTCTCGTTGGCCGGCTGCACCTTCCACCATGCCGTGACAGACACCGCATGGGTGATTCCCAACGCCGTCGGATGCGACAGCACCATCCATTATTCGCTCCATGTATGGAACAACTACCACCACGCTTTCGATAGCACCATCTGCGACAATATGCTGCCCCTGCTTTGGTGCGACACCCTCTTCCTGTCACAGGGGTCCAAGCAACTCTTCTACCAGTCTGTCCATGGTGCCGACAGCATCGTGGACCTCTCGCTGACAGTCCATCCCACCTATGAAGTCTACGACACAGCCGTCATCTGCCACGGTGACACCGGTGTCTACGGCGTCACTACCGCCGGCAATCAAGACATCGCGTTGTCAACCCGCTACGGATGCGACAGCCTGCTCCATCTCACCGTCATTGTCAAACCCGTCTACCACTTCCATTTCTACGACACCATCTGCGACAACCAGCACATCATGTTCGACAGCCACGAAGTCAATACGCCCGGCCATCAGGAGGTACTCCATCAGACCGTCGACGGATGCGACAGTTTGCTGAAACTCGACCTGGTGGTACGACCCACCAGCAGGGCCTACACCCATGCCGTAGTCTGCGACGGCGTACCCTACACCTGGGAAAACGGCGTCACCTACTACCAGTCCACCTACGAACCTACCCTCACCTACACCAACAGCGTAGGTTGCGACTCGCTACTGCGCCTTATCCTCGACCTCGACAGCGGATTCCATGCCGAGATGAAGATCACGCCCGAAATGGTGAGCTATACTAACCCGGAAGTACGATTGTCCGATGTCTCACCCAGCCGCCATCGTGTGTGGTACTACAACGACCATACCGACTCAAACCGCGTGGTGTCGTTCGACTATCCCCTCGACAAGGATTCCATCCCCGTGCTTATGGTAGCCTACAGCCAGATTGGATGCATCGACAGCGCATGGGGAGTCATCCATGTCGACCGTGGCATCCTCTGGGCACCCAATGTCTTTACACCCGACGAACCCACCAACAACCGTTTCTTCATCCCCTCCAACGAACTGCAGAGCGGCGAGATATGGATATACGACCGCAAGGGTTTGTTCATCACCCATTTCGACGCCCTTACCGGCTCATGGGACGGCACCTACCAGGGGCGCCCCTGCCCGCAGGACACCTACGTCTGGGTGATGCGCTACACCACCAAGGCCAAGCCCCGCAACACCCAGCAGGCCAAAGGCACTGTAACGCTGCTGAGGTAAAATTACAAAAAAAACACCGCCTCATCCGAGGCGGTGTTTTTTTCAATCAATGAAATGAATGATTATTTCATTTTGGGAGTAGCATCCTTAACCTTCACAGGGATGATCGAAGCACCCTTGGAGGCACCGTTGCTGATCTTGACATTGTCGAGGCAGAGGAAGTAGCAGTCTTCGCTGACGTGACGGAAAGCGATGCAAACATCCTGTCCTTTGTACTGATCAAGGTTGAACGAGCGGGTAGCATAGCCATCAGCAGGTTGAGCAGAACCACTGGCAGCAGTAATAACAGCATTGGTAACTTGTTCGTTAACCAGCGTGCCCAGCGGGGTGAAAGCACCGTTTTCAAGCGTACCAACCATGCAGTAGTATGAGTCGGGATATTCCGCCTGGAAGCTGGCGATAGCGTAGGTCAGCGTGTATCCACCTGCACCAGGGATATGGATGGTAGGAGTAACCAGATAGTTGTCCGAGCTCAGAGCACCCATGTTATTGACAAAAGAAGGAGACACCATGCATTCAGTGCCATCAACACCCTCGGGTGAAGAGAAATAAGTCGTGGAAACAGTCCAGTTTACGCCGTCGCCGTCAGCATCGATCAGTGTCCAAGCCGAAGGAAGACCGTTGTCGAATGATTCGTCCAAGAGAACGGGATCACCGGTTTCGGTGTTGTTTCCGCCACCGCCGTTGCCACCGTTGTTTTCTTCTTCGTCATCGCCGCAAGCGATGAACATGGTGGTTCCAAGGACTAAAGTAGCCAATGCAAAAAATCTGAATACTTTTTTCATAATGTTGATTTTTAAATGTTTAGTTAATAATAATTTCAATTTGATTATTTCAAAACAATATGCAAATATACACTTTTTTCTGAAATAACGAAACACAATGCTGAAAAAGTATTTTTTTTATTAACAGTTGTGTTGATAAACATAAAGTATAAATGGAGCGATAATATGGGAGTTACAGTGGAGGTAAAAGCGAGCGTTATGTTACACTTTACGATTCCGACATTAGTAAAAAAAATAACAAACCCTTTCTTTTTTAAAAAAAAAATGTAATTTTGCAGTTGGAAAATAATGCACAAATAATTATTAATTAAAAACCGAAGAGTCTGATGGTCAATAACAAGACACCAATTTAATGAAAAAAATATTATTAGTTGCATTGGCACTCACACTGGGTTTTGCCGCTAACGCCCAGTGGGAAAGAGCCAAAAAAGTAGCCACCAAGGGTGCCACCAAGGATCTGCCCGTATGGAGCCAAATCCACACACCTTTCAGCACAACCGACATCTACGGCAACGCAGTGAATGTCGCCGATACGCTTGCCGCCGGCAAGTACGTCGTGGTCGACTACTCCGCCACCTGGTGCGGTCCCTGCTACCGTTTCCACAACTCCAAAGTGCTCGAAGCTATCCACAACCAGATGTCCAACGTCTGCGTTCTCTGGGTTGAAGCCGACAACAGCACCACGCTGAACGACATCTACGGCACCGGCAGCAACACCCAGGGCGACTGGACCCACTACAGCGATGGTGATTCTGTTTCCTACCGTATCATTGACTGCGCTTCCTGCGAAAGCATGATCGATCCCACCGGCTATGTACCCGCTGTCTACTTCGTCACCCCCAGCGGCTACTACTGCCATATCTACGGTGAGGACTGGGGCGTATACATCGACCAGCCTGCTTCCGAAGCCATCTCCAACATCACAAACCTCATCAACACCTCCCCCCAGCCGGGTGTGGCTCCCGTTATCGATATCCAGGGTCCCACCACCGTTATCAACGGCAGCCAGGCGACCTTCACTGCCAACATCGTCAGTGTTGACGAGGTGACCAACATCAGCTGGTCCGCCACCGGCGCTACCACCACCAGCGGCAGCGGCAACACCTTCACCACCGGTTGGACCACCGATGGCGACTATACCGTGACCCTCACCGTGACCAACACCACCGGCACCACCACCAAAACCATCAACATCCATGTCTTCAGCTGGAACTGGGGCAACACCATGAGCTATGGTGTGAATATCAGCGATGACAACGCCATGGCAGGCTTCCGCGGCAACAGTGGATCCACCAGCACATGGGGTGCCATGTTCCCCGCCCAGTTCATGAGCGGCCGTCAATATCTGAACAGCGTCACATTCTATGCTGTGGGAACCATGAACTACACCGTCACCGTCTACCAGGGTGGTGAAACAGCTCCTGAGACCCAGATCTACACCCGCACCATGAAAGGCAACGGCGAAGGCTGGCAGACCATCAACTGCAGCGGTGCTGTTCCGCTGGATCAGACCAAAAACCTCTGGATTGCCCTTACCGCTCCTCACGCAGCAGGCTATGTCATGAGCACTTATGTCAACGAGACTCAGGACGACTACTATTACTGCGGCGATCCCAACGGCAGCTGGGCTTACCTCAGCGAATGGCGCACCATGCCCTCCATGGGTTACAATGTAACTTGGGCCCTCAAGGCCACTACCGGCAACACCCCCAGCGTGGCTATCGACGAAGTCGAGAACGGCAACATCAACCTCTACCCCAACCCCACCACGGGCATGGTCAACATCGAGGCTGAGAACTTCGTGAACGCCACCGTCATCGACATGGCCGGCCGCGTCGTCATGACCACCGAAGCCACCACCTTTGACATGAGCAACCTCACCAACGGTGTCTACACGGTCCGCATCAACACGGTCAACGGCACCGCCACCCAGAAGATTGTCAAGAAATAAATTGACTCTCATCCCATAAAAAAAGCCTCCGCAGTCGCGGAGGCTTTTTTTTTGATCTAAGTCTATAGATGCTGCTTGACGGCGTTTGCCACATTGCGGGCATAGAACCTTTTGAACATCGACTGGCCATAGATGGCTCGATACTGGCGGCCGAAACGAAGGTACTTCCCGCTGCGCCGCGCCACACGTACCAGCGCCCAACGGTGCCGCTCAGGACACTGAAGATAGAGGCGTTCAAAATCCTTGTTCTCCAAACGCTTCCGAGCACAGATATCTGTCAAAGGGATTCCTTTCAATCCAAACAATTCGACACAGTACTGCGTCAGCAGTTCGATAAAGACTGCGACGTCCGTACCTGCCGCCAAACGGCGCAAAGCTGCAAAGTCAAATCCGGGTGATGTCACCAACAGACTCCAGTCCGCCAAATCGCGCATGCGCACAGGTTCATGGAAAAACACCGCATGGTATTCCATGTGCTTGGCAAGGAAGAACGCCTCCTGCCAAGACGGCAAAGCATGCAGCGTCGTTCCCTCGATTTCAAAGACCGGTTCGCAATCCCATTGCGGGTCGTCATCGTGATATAGCAGACAGTTATGGCATTCGAAATCCACCCCCTGAAAGGAGAAAGATACATGACGCTTGGAATCCTGTTCCACGGGGACATGCAATGTCTCCATCAGCACCGCCACCCTAACGGTGTCACTGCCCGTAAAGAGGTCGTTGTCTCCACATTCACGGTGGAGCGGCTCCGGATAGTGACGCGACAACGAACTGCCTTTGGCCACCACAGCGGGCAACTGCAGCTTGTCATGCAGTACCGTCGCAAAAGCCACCAAGGCTTTCTCACGCCGACGGTTGTCCTGCTCAATGGTCTTTGTCATGGAAGTGAAGTGGAACAGTACCCTGCGGGAAGGACGCTGCTCCTTGGAAAGCTTCAAGAGCGCATCGTAGAGCAGTGCTGTCACCGCCTGCTTGCGGGAATCATCGAAAAGACGCTGCCATTCCGCCTCCGCCAGAGGCGGTGTATCAGGCGCCAACGGAGAATCCCCCCCGAAGAGACCAAAACGTAACAAGTCAGACAGCATCGTATTCATCGCAACAGACGGCAAGAGGTGGACAAAAGAGCAAGCACCAGCGTATTTTGGAGCAGCCGTTCCTTAAAAGTGGCGGGTCGGTAGCCTTCCTCCCGCAAACGGTCACGGAAGTCGCGCAGCAAGGTCCATGGGCAGCCTTTGACTGCCAACACCCGCAGATAGAGGTAACAGTATCGATTGTACAAGTCTTTCAACTGATAGTCCGGGTGACGCACCCCAAACGCAGCAAAAGCAGTGAAGAACGCCTCGATATCGGGCAACCAGCGTCGACATTGCTCCCTGCTCCACGACCCGGCCGTCACAGAGTGGCGACTGGTCTTGCGGAGATAGGGCCGAAGCCTTTCATTGACATAGACAACCAGCGCCGCATCCAGCAGACGAAGCACAAAGAGCGAGTCCTCGAGCAACGACCGTCCTTCGGGGTAGCGCAACTCGGGTCGGCATTGCAACAGGGTGCGGCTGATAAGATATGTGGTATGGTCCAGACAGCCGCTGCGCGGCACCAGAATCTCGGCAACAGAAGACTGGACAGTTGTACCAGTGGGTTCAAGGTGGTTAGTGTTATCCGCAACCTCCCTCATCGGTCCTGTGTGGAACAGTTCCGCGTCGTCGGGGAGTGCACGCAATGCCGACAACAAAGCGGCAAAAGCATCGGGATCCACACAGTCGTCGGCATCGAAAAACCAGACGAAGCGTCCCGAGGCAACATCAATTCCCGCATTGCGAGCCACCGAAGCGCCGCCGTGGGGCTGACGGATCAGCCGCACCCCCTCCTCACGGGAAACCGTCACTGCATCATCCGAGCCATCATCCACCACTACAAACTCCACCTCGTCGAGCAAGTCCCGACGGACATAAAAGGAAGCCAGACACTGCTCCAGTGCCAACGGGTTGTTGTAGACAGGTATGATGACGGATAAAAGCACAACCGACAGCTAATAAAAAATGGGTTGCGGTCGCAGACCGCAACCCAATAATTATGAAAACAAGAATAATTATTTCTTCTTCTCAGGGATGGCTTCGAGAGCGGCGACAAGATAGTCGAAGAACTTCTTGCAGCTCGGGATGTTGGCACGCTCGTCGGGGCTGTGGGGGCTCTGCAGCGTGGGTCCGAAGCTGATCATGTCCATATCAGGATATTTGCCACCCAGCAAACCACATTCCAGACCAGCGTGGATAGCCACCACCGCGGGTTCTTTCTTGTAGAGTTTCTTGTAGGTCTGCTTCATGCTCTTCAGCAGCGGGCTCTTCATATTGGGTTTCCATCCCGGATAGGCGCCGCTCAGCTTGCAGGTGCCGCCCGACAGTTCAGCCAGGCAGACCAAACGCTCGGCCAGCGCATCCTTGGCGGTATCGACCGAAGAGCGCAGCAATGCCTGTACGGTGAAGTTCTTGCCAGTGGTCTTGACGATAGCCAGGTTGAGAGAGGTCTCGACAAGGCCTTCCATATCCTTGCTCATACGGATGACACCGTTGGGAGCCACCATCATGAGGTTGATAATCTTCTGAGTGTCGGCATCGCAGATGACGTTCTGGCTCAAGCGTACCTTCTCATATTTCATGAAGAAATCAGGCTCGACAGCACCAATTTCCTTCTTCACCCAACCAGCCACCTTGTCGAGCTCAGCAAGGATGCATTCCGTGTTTTTCTTCGGGAAGGCGATGACAGCCTCTGCATCACGCGGGATAGCGTTGCGCATATTGCCGCCACTGATGCTGACGATACGCAGACCGCACTCGGCGACCCAGCGCAGATGACGGAACATCAGTTTGTTGACGTTGGCACGACCCGTGTTGATTTCCATACCCGAGTGGCCACCCTTCAGACCGCCGAAAGTCACTTTGTAGGCGCAATAGTCTTTGGGAGCCTTCTCCGTCTTATAAGGAATGTTCAGCGTGGCGTCGACACCGCCGGCGCAACCCACGTAGAGTTCGCCTTCGGTTTCGGAGTCGAGGTTGAGCAGGAACTCACCCTTCAGCTCTTTGGCTTTCAGACCGAAAGCTCCGGTCATACCGGTCTCTTCATCGGTGGTGATGAGTGCCTCGAGGGGGCCGTGCTTGATGGTCTTCGACTCGAAGACAGCCATGATGGCAGCCACACCGAGACCATCGTCGGCACCGAGGGTAGTGTCGCAAGCGTATACCCAGTCCTCAACAATCTTTGTCTGGATGGGGTCTTTCAAGAAATCGTGAACCTTGCCGGCACGTGCCTGGGGCACCATGTCCATGTGGGCCTGCAGGACAACAGGGCAGCGTTTTTCCATGCCTTTGGTGGCGGGTTTGCTCATAATCACATTGCCCACTTTATCCACGCGGCAGGCAATTTTCTTGGTTTTAGCCCATTTTACAAGGAAATCACGCACAGCCTCTTCGTGCTTCGAAGGACGCGGACAACGGGTAAGGGAGTAGAAATTGCTCCACAATGCTTTAGGTTCGAGATCTTTGATTGTCATAATGATATGTTTTTTAAATGTTATTCTTTTTCGTGAAAGCGGGTACAAAAGTACGATTTTTTCTTGAACCCACAAAATTTTTCAAAAAAAAAGTCGTTTTTTAAAAAAGATAAAAAGGTTGAAAAGGGCCGCTACGCTGAAAAGGTTGTAAAGGATGAAAAGGGCCGCTGCGCTGAAAAGGTTGTAAAGGTTGAAAAGGGCCGCTGCGCTGAAAAAGTACGAGTACCCTTCAAACCCTTTAAACCTTTTAAACCTTTTAAACCCTTAAAACCCTTCAAACCCTTCAAACCTTTCAAACCCTTCAAACCTTTTAAACCCTTAAAACCTTTCAAACCCTTCAAACTCTCACCAGATGTCCTGTTCCAATTGTCCTCGAAAATGTGCTGCCCGTCCGGGCTTCTGCCGTGCCGATTCAACGCGGCCGGAGGTGGCTGCCGTCTACGCCCACACAGGCGAAGAGCCGCCCCTTTCGGGACAAAAGGGCATCAGCAATATCTTCTTTGCCCACTGCAACCTGCAGTGCTGCTTCTGCCAGAATCATGAGATTTCCCGCGCTACAGTTGCCGAAAGCGCCATCACGCTTCGCAGCATCGACCAGATCGTCGACGCAGTGGAGCGGAGCCTGCAGCAGACGGAGAATATTGTCGGACTTGTCAGCGCCACACAGTACGCCGACATCGTCCCAGCCCTCGTGGAAGGGCTGCACAACCGCGGTCTCACCCCTACCATCGTATACAACACCAACGGATATGAGCGAGTCGAGGTATTGCAGCAACTGGCGCCCTACATAGACATCTACCTGCCCGACTACAAATACGCCGATAAGCAGCTGGCACAACGCTATTCCAACGCTGCCGACTACCCGGAGACAGCCTTTCGCGCACTCAAGGAGATGTACAACCAGAAAGGCGCCGCATTGCCCACCGACGACACAGGGCTGGCTTTCCGCGGCATGATTGTCCGACATCTTGTGCTGCCAGGCCAGGTGGACAACTCCATCGCCTGCCTGCGCCGGCTGGCCGAGGAGATATCGCCCAATATCCATGTCTCCCTGATGGCTCAGTACTTCCCGCCCCAAGGGATGGAACTGCCCGACGAACTGAACAGACGCGTTTCGCCCGATGAGTATCAACAGGTAGTCGACGCCTTCTACGACCTGGGATTCCACAAAGGATGGGTGCAAGAACTGGATGCCGCCGACTGCTACCAACCCCATTTCACCGACAAAACATCATTCAGATAATGGCAAAGAAAAACTTATATACGTTGACCGACGAAGAGGTGATGAGCCCTTATGAAGAGATGCTCGAAAGCACCGCCATACTCGCTTGGAACACAAGTTATTCAGCTTTCACCTTTGCCTTTTACCTCAACGAACTATTCCACTTACAGCTGCTGCGTCGCAACGACATACGGCTTTCCTCCATGAAAGAAGACATCCAGTGTTCTGTGTATGCCTACACCGACACCATCAGCCATCAGTCTTACTTCCTGATTGAAAACGAGCTAGCCAGTCGACAGCGCATACAGGAGCTCTCCTATTTCGACAAGACGCTCCTCATCCAAGGGGCGGAAGCCTTTGAACGCGCACAGGAAATCTATGCGGAGCTGAAAGAACCTTTCCACCAATCCGACGATATCATCGGCATGCAACGAGAGGAGATGCGCCGCTCGTTTATCGACTCCGGCATTGTCGAGAGTATCTGGTTCGACTTCTCAGATCCCGACAACCCTTCCTCTTCACTGATCGCCGACAATGTTCCGCTCAACAAAAGACAAAAGAAATTCATTGATTTCCAGAAAGACTACATCCAAGGTATTTTCATCGAAATCGACGATCTCTTAACCGACTACGACGAATAACATCAGCACGGCAACCCCTGTCCAAATCGGCGGTAGGGAATACGGTTTTTTGGATAAAAAACATGTATTTTCTTTCTCCATCATTTTTTTTTTGTACCTTTGCACCTTGATTCCGTTGCAAGTTTCAACGGCAATCAACGTTAAACTACTTAAATACAATTAATTTGTAACCCAAATCAACACCAAAATGGAAGAGCCAAAAGAGATGCAACCCGAAGCAATGGAACCCGCTGCAACCGTCAACGAGTGTCCCGTTACTGAAAACGCTACCGAAAACCCTGTTCAAGAACCCGCCAACGACCCTGTCGACGACAACACAACGGCTGAAAACCAGACCGAAACAACAACCGAACAGGTTGAAACGAATCCCCAAACTCCCGAAGAGGAAACGAAACCTTCAGAGGAGACTGCTCCCGAGACAGAAGCAACAACCGAACCTGAGACGGCTCCCGAGCCCGAAGCTCATGCAGCCGAAGAGGTGCAGAACGAAGAGCCTCAGGCAGAAGAAGTCCCTGTCGAAGAGGAGCCCACTGTCGACTACAGCAGCCGCAGCCGCGAAGAGCTGATTGAAGACCTCAGAGAACTGCTGCAGACCGACGACATCACGAAAATCAAGAACCGCGTGGCGGCCCTCAAGATCTGCTTCACCAATGCAGACAAAGAGGCCAAGAAGGCAGCCTTCGACAAGTTTATCGAAGAAGGCGGCAACAAGGATGAATACGAAGGCGGCGACGACACTGTAGCCGAGACTTTCCGCAAAGAGTATGCCATCTACCGCGAACGCAGACAAAAACATATTGACGAGCTCGAAGCCCGCAAACAGAAGAATCTGGAGCAGAAACAACAAATCCTTGAGGAACTGCGCCAGCTCATCGACAGCGACTCCGAAAGCCTGAAACAGACATACGACCAGTTCAACACCATCCAGGAACGCTGGAAAGCTATCGGCGACGTACCGCGTGCCGAGATCAACGGTCTCTGGCAGAACTATCACTTCCTGGTGGAGCAGTTCTTCAATAAAGTGAAGATGAACAAAGAGCTGATGCTTCTCGACCAGAAGAAGAATCTCGAAAGCAAGACCCTTCTCTGCGAGAAAGCCGAGGAACTGATTGTGGAGACCTCCATCACCAAAGCATTCAAAGAGTTGCAGAACCTGCGCGAACAATGGCGCGAGATCGGTCCCGTCCCCGTGGAACAGAACGACGAGATATGGGCACGTTTCCGCAACGCCGCCAACCAGATCGACGAACGTCGCAAGGAGTTCTACGAACAACGCCGCGAAGAACAGGAGAAGAATCTCCTTGCCAAACAGGCCCTCGTAGAAAAGATGCAGGAACTGACCGCAGAGATGCCTACCGGAACCAAAGGGTGGAACGACACCTCGGCCTCACTCGACGAACTGCTGAAAGTGTGGAAGAGCATCGGCCCCGTCCCCAAGGAACAGAACGAAGAAATCTGGAACACCTTCAAAGGAGGTATCGACCGCTTCTACGAACAGAAAAAGCAGCATTTTGAGACCCTCAAAGACGAACAGACCGAGAACTACAACAAGAAGATAGACCTCTGTCTGCAAGCCGAAGCCATCGCCAAACGCGAAGACTGGAAGAAAGCCACCGAAGAGTTGCTCAAACTGCAGGACGAGTGGAAGCATATCGGACCTGTCAACAAGAAAGTCTCCGAAAAAATCTGGCAACGGTTCAGAGGCGCCTGCGACGAGTTCTTCTCCAAGAAGTCGGAATACTTCAACAACCTCCGCGGTTCCGAACAGGAAAACCTGCAGAAGAAAGAGGCCATCCTTGCCGAACTGAAAGCTTACAGCTTCGGAGACGACAAAGAGGAGAACCTGAACGCCATCAAGGATTTTCAGCGCCGCTGGATGGAGGTGGGATTTGTGCCCATCGCCGAGAAACAACGGTTACAGAAAGATTTCCGCGACACGATCAACAACCTCTTTGAACAGCTCAAGATCAGTGCACGCGAAGCACAAGCCAACGCCTATCGTGAGCGCATCCGCAATGTGGTGGGCAACCGTCAGGCAACCAACAGCGAACGTGACAACCTGCTTGACCAGATCACCAAACTGCGCAACGACATCAACCTCTGGGAGAACAATCTGGGATTCCTGGCCAACTCCAAACAGGCCGACCTGCTGAAGGAGGAATTCGAGAAGAAGATGCAAAGCGCCCGTCAACAGATTGCCCTGCTCGAGGCCAAACTGAAAATCCTCGACGAAGCTTCGCAGGAAGAGACCACCAAGAAGGAGACTCCCGCTGCCGAAAACGAACCGGCTCCGGAAGCATAACTCCTCATTCCATAACAACGATTCCAGCGGGAGGCGGCAGTACTGTCGCCTCCCGCTGTTTTCACCACTAGTCGTCGAATCGCAAAAATAATAAATACATCCCCTCAAGCGGTCCAAACTTTTTTGTATTTTTGCACTTGTAAAAACATGCATTGACCATGAGAAAAATATATCGGAACCTATTTATATTTAGTTTCTTGTGCCTTTCCATACTGATAGCCTGCAAAGGTGGAAATCAGCAACCCAGACAACACCGTGAAGGCGATATTGAAATCGCCCGCTTCGAAGAGGTGCTTTTCGACACACCTGTCGACCAACTACGGGAACGACTCACTGAATTCCATACAAAATACCCGAGTCCCTTGCTGAATATCTACCCTGACGACGCCAACTTTATGGCACAGCTTCAAGGGTTTATCGCCGATAGCGCCATGCGCAGCATCTACGGCATCACCCACCAGCACTACGGCGACCTGGCCTGGTTAGAGAAAGAGCTCACCCAAGCACTGAAGAAAGCCGCGAAAGAGGATCCCGATATCGACATCACGCACTTCGCCACCTTTGTGTCGGGCTTCTTCGACTACAACCAACGCATCCTCACCGACCGCGACAGCAAGAGCCTCCTTGTCAGCATCGATCAATACACCCTCAAATACACGGAGCCTTTCGCCTATTTCGGTCTACCGATGTTTATCGTCACCCTTAGCGACAGCGCCTATCTGGCATCGGACATCATGGCTGAAATTGCCCGCCAATATATCGCTTCGCCGGATGAAAAGCAGGTCACCATGCTTGACCGGATGGTGATGGAAGGGAAAGTGCTTTACTTCCTCGATCAGGTAATGCCCAAGAAAGCAGATTTCCTGAAAATACGCTACACCCCTGAACAACTGGAGTGGTGCCAGAAGAACGAACCCATGATATGGGCCTACTTCATACAGCACAACCTGCTTTACGAAAAAGATTTCAGCCGATACCACAATTTCGTCGACGAAGCGCCCAAAACCAACGCCTTCAAGGACTCGGCACCACGTACCACAGACTATATCGGATGGCAGATTGTACGCAACTACATGAAGAACAACAAATGTTCAATGAAGGAACTGTTTGAGAACACCAACTCGCAAGCCATCCTGCAGGCTTCGAAATACAAACCGTGAGAAAGAAGATAACAAACCTTTCAAATCTATCAACAAAAACTTTAAACTCAAAAAAAATGGCATACACAAAAGGATGGTTTCACCCACGCAGCATATACGGCTACCTCATCACCAAACTGCTTATCGCTTTCGTCTTCCTATTCTTAACCCAGGCGGCCTTCTATCTACTCAATACGGGTCACTTCCCCGTCGACGGATTCGGTGAATGGATTGGTGTGGTATGGGGGTTCATACGCTTTGGTTTCGCTACCCTGACGTTGGTGCTGCTGCCCTTTATCGTGATCAACCTGCTGCCGTTCAACTTCCGCTGGTCTCGATGGTTCCGCCGCCTGAGCGACTGCCTTTACCTGATTCCCTCCCTCGTGGTCATTATAGTCAATCAGATCGACGTCGCCTACTTCCAGTTCACCTACCGCCGCATGAGCAGCGAGATGTTCGCCTATATGGGTGTAGGTGGCGATATGGGCAACCTGATACCCAAGTTCCTGGTCGATTACTGGCCGGTGAGCGTCAGCGGCGTCGCCATCATCATCCTTTTTCTCGTTTTCTCCCATCGGACACTGTTCCCCGCTTTCAACGAATATGGCATCAACCGCCGCAACGACTATATAGGCCTGGCGGTGGGACTGCTGTTCTCTTTCATTCTGGTACGCGGGGGGCTGCAACGCCATTTCATCGAACTGAACGACTCGGCACGCTACTGCCAGATGAAGAATACCCCGCTCATCCTCAACTCGCCCTACAACATCATCCGCACCCTCGGGGTCGACGACCTGAAAGAGGTGCGTTACATGAGTGACGAGGAAGCATCGGCACTATTCAACCCGGAATTCACCCCCTTGGCCAATGCCAACAGCAAAGTGCAGCCGATAGCCTACGGCGACTTCTGCGCCGGCGGCGGACAGATAGCTTTCATGGGCAACGACAGCACCCTGCACAAAAGAGGTAAAAACGTGGTGTTTATCATTCTGGAAAGCTTCTCACAGGAATACATGGGCTGTTACAACGACGGCATCATGGAGAGTTTCACCCCCTTCCTCGACTCGCTGGCCGAACACAGCCTGCTCTTCCAAGGGCGTTCCAACGGCAAGAAATCCATCGAGTCGATTCCCGCAGTGATGACATCGCTGCCTACGCTGATGGACCGTCCCGTACTGATGTCGTCGTTCAAGAACAACGATTTGGTTGGCTTGCCCATGCTGCTGAAAAAGCACGGTTACAACACCGCCTTCTTCCACGGAGCCTATAACGGATCGATGGGTTTCGACGTCTTCTGCAAGAAAATCGGATTCGACGCCTACTATGGCCGCAACGAGTTTGGCAACGACGCCTGCCATGATGGCACCTGGGGCATCTTTGACGAGCATTTCCTCCAGTATATGGCGATGCAGCTGACCCGTACACCCGAACCGTTCTTTGCCGGCGTGTTCACCATCTCGTCACATCATCCTTATACCATCCCCAAAGAATACAAGGGCACCTTCAAGAAAGGCATCCATCCCATTCTGGAGTGCATAAGCTACAGCGATATGGCGCTGCGCAAATTCTTTGCGACTGCAGCCCAGCAGCCATGGTTCGAGAACACCATCTTCGTCATCATGGCCGACCATCCGGCACAGGCGCTCTCCCCCCAGTTCAACAACTATAACGCCTGGTACCGTATCCCGATGATTATCTTCGACCCCCAGCATCCTGTGGGTCAACGGAGTGACCGGATCATGCAGCAGAGCGACGTGATGCCCACCTTCATCGACTATCTGGGCTATGACGAACCCTGCATCTGCTTCGGCACCAGCGCGCTGCAACAAAGCGAGGGATGGCAGATAGCTTATGGATGCGGCTACCACCAGCTGGTGACCAACGACGGTGTCGCCTTGTACGAAGAGACCCGCAGCCGGGTCTTCGAAGAGGACGGCAACGGCAAACTCTCCTTCCTCAAAGCCATCCTGCAACAATACAACCATCGAATGATACATAACCAATTGAAACGATAGCCCTATGAACCGCCATCTGCTCTTTATCGTCAACCCTATCTCGGGTATCGGCAAACAAAAGAAAATCGAGGATTTGCTGCAGCAGCATATCGACCATACGCTGATAGACTACACTGTCCGCTACACCGAGCGCATCCATCACGGGACCGAACTGGCACGCGAAGCTGTGGAGCAAGGGTGTTTCGACGCCATTGTCGCCGTAGGCGGTGACGGCAGCGTCAACGATATCGTCTCCGGCATGGTGGGTTCCGACCTCACCTTGGGCATCATCCCCTGCGGCAGTGGCAACGGACTGGCCAGAAACCTGAAGATACCGCTCACACCGGCACATGCCATCGAAATGCTTAACCACTACAAAGTGGCAGAAATCGACACCATCTACCTGAACGACCGCGTGGTGACCAGCATTGCCGGCATTGGATTCGACGCCCGTGTGGCACGACGTATGAAACAGGCCAAAGCCCGTGGGCTGCAGGCTTACGCCAAAATCATCCTCACCGACTACCCCACTTACAAAGAGCACACTTTCAAACTCAATATCGACGGAAACGAAATTGAACGGAAAGCATGGTTTATCAGTTTCGCCAATTCCAACCAGTTCGGCTACAATACCGCTGTTGCTCCGATGGCCAAACTCGACGACGGACTGATTGATGTCTGCATCGTCGACCGTATCCCGCTGCTCCATCTGCCCCTCACCGCGCCGTTGCTTTATCTCAACCATTTCGAGCTCTCGCAGCATGTGGAATACTTCAAAGCACGCGAAGTGACCGTCTACAACAACGAAGAGCGCTGGGTCAATGTCGACGGTGAAGGAGAGCGTATCGGCAAAGAGCTCCACTTCTACAACATGCGCAAATCACTCAAGGTTCTCGTTCCCTAAAAAATGAACGGAGCCACTTTCTCTGCCGAAGGCCGTAAGCACTTTAGTAACGATAAAAAAATAACATGTAACGATAATGTGCCGAAGGTACATAATTTCAATAACCCCAGACTGCACTTCGTTTGTCTGGGGTACAAAAACCATCAACCCCCATCCCCCATGTCCAAAAAGAACCAAATCGGAGTAGTCTACTCCACCGACCCAAACTTCAAATACCAGTACGAAGACGACGAGACAGAACAGACAACCCTGCCCCCCCAGCAGCAGAAGCTGCACGTATGCCTCGACCGCAAACAGCGTGGCGGCAAGCAGGTGACGCTGGTAACAGGCTTTGTCGGTACCGATGCGGATCTGAATGCTTTGGGCAAGATGCTGAAGACCAAATGCGGCGTCGGCGGCAATGTCAAAGACGGCGAAATCCTCATCCAAGGCGACCACCGCGAAAAGGTGCAGGCATTACTGACTGCCGAAGGGTATAAGGTAAAATAAGGAACTGTTTTGTTTTTAAAATAATATGCCGTAAAGTTATGAAGTCCACTTACCCCATCCCTTTCAATAAAATCAAGCATTTGAGTCAAGCGACTCTCAAACATAAGTTACTAATCAGGAGCGAGATCCACACGCAACAATTTCTGTACGGAATGGCTTGGCCCGTATTCAACAAACTATGGCATTATTTCTATACCGACTGCGAAACAACAGAGGAGTACGCCAACGACACATACATATATATCATCGAACCCCGTGAAAGTAAAACACCGCCTGTATTATTAGAAACTTATTTGCCCAAAAAAGGGAAAAAACTGGTACACTGGTTGTTCAAAACAGCTCTTAACCGCTGTATAGACGAACACAGGAAACACAGAAACGTGGTCTTTGTTACACTGGACGAAAATATTGCAGGCTACGATGATTCAAGACGGTCGGATATCGATAGGATGACATTGTCGGGTGAAAAAGTCAAAGACAAAAGTTATTATATTGAGACAGGATTGAGCAAAAAAGAATGGCTACAATTGATAGCACAGATTCCTAACGAGCGTTACCGCAAGTTGCTCACCTATCGTTACCTGGAAAACCTCAAATACAGTGAAGTGGCAGCCCAAATGGGCGAATCGGAGTCGCTGTGCAGACAGACACGCTACAAAGCGGTGGAGCAATTGAAAACAGTTTTTTTTGCCAATGCGGAAAACCTCTTAGAAGGAAAAACAAAAAAATCAAAACTATTAGGTTATGAACAAAGACAAATGCCCTTACTCAAATAAAACTTCGAATAAAAACGAGGCTCATCAATACGAAGAGGACAATAAATACAGGGAATTAGAAGAATTCCTGAACGGGCAGCTGCCTGAGGTTGCGGAGCACGATGTTATGGCATTAATTGACAATGATGCAGAAATGAGGGAGATTGCAGATATCTTGCTTGATCTAGACGATATACAAGTGTTTGAAGAATTGAAAGAATCACACAATAAACATTCAAAAGTCTCCTTCGAAAAGATTGTATTATGGTTAATCCTTTTGGCTGTGGCAGCGTATACCTTTTTATCTGATTTTATACTAGCACTGTATAGATAAAAGCATTTTTTAAATCATCTTATCAAACGAAAATCAGCACATTACAAAAAACATAGAGAAAAAATTTCTTTTTTTTGGTGGGAAATTTTGATTGTTTTACGTTTATATGAGTGTAGAAAAACAAAAAAAACGGAAAAACAAAAAAAACAATCAAAATGAAAAAAAGAAAAATCAATCATTTATTTTTCGCTTCCACATTTTTGTTGTCAATGACAACACAATGCATCTTTGCCCAGAACACACATTTTAAAGGTCCCTGCACAGTTCCTAGCGACTATTATGATGTCCGACTTGAAGTACCAGAAATGTGGTATGTGAATGAAAGCGATACACTGAAAATAATTTGGTGGAGCGATGCTCCATTTCAACAGTTATGGTACAGAACGGATAACAACCTGCAATGGATCAAGAGGAATTATACCGACTGTAGCGACATAAACTTTTTTTCACTGTCAGCCTCCATATTGGAGAGTGCGATTGAAGTACAGTGGATGCTATTAGTCGGATGCGAGAACAAGTTGAACTATGAAGCAGTAAGCGAAGGTGTAATTAAGATAGCAAGATAGCAAAGTCAAATCATTTAATCAATATCAATATGAAAACAAGAAAAGAAACAATCAACATCGACGGCATTCAGTTTAAAATGGTATATGTGGAAGGCGGCACCTTTAAGATGGGTGTCACTCGCGAACAAGCAGACTATTACTACGACAACGAGTACCCATACCATACTGTAACAATCGACTCGTATTTTATCGGGGAAACAGTAGTGACACAGGCATTGTGGAAAATGATTATGGGATTTAACCGTTCAAACAATGAGAACGACAATTATCCCATCGATTTAATTTCCTGGGACGAGGCGCAGGAATTCACACAGAAGCTCAGCGCAAAGACAGGAAGGTCATTCCGTCTACCCACTGAAGCGGAATGGGAATTCGCGGCCCGAGGGGGCAACTTCAGCAAAGGGTATTTGTTCAGTGGAAGCAACAACGCCGACGACATTATGTCAAAAAATATGACTGAGGTAAAAAAACACGCACCTAACGAATTGGGACTATTCGATATGAATGGATGCGTCTGGCAATGGGTAGCCGACCGTTACGGCGAATACAGCTGGGACGATCAGGTCAATCCTACCGGACCAGAGGAGGGTGATCTACGTGTCACTCGCGGAGGATGCTTCACCAATGAAGCAAAATTGTTATGCCGTGTGACGAGCCGTAACAACTATTATCAGACATCAGGAGTACCCGGTCTCGGATTCAGGATTGCAATGGACGATGACGGAAATCAGCCGAAGAATGTTTTTTTTGCATTGTTTAGAAAGGCTTTTTTAAAATGAAAGATACCACATCGAGTATTATTTGCTTAATTACATTCACGATTATATTATGCCACTACCCATATATTATTGCCAAAATCATTAAAGAAAAAGGCGACCTGTGGCGTTTAATGTTATCATCAGCAATTTTCACGGCCATTCTATGCATAGCAACAATTGTACACATCTTAATATCATTATTCCATTAACATAATACACATAATAATGAAGAAAATAATTTTATTATTAACATTTGCTGTTTTGTTTGTATGGGCTACGAGTTGCGGGAACAGGGATTCGGATGACCGTAACGACGTAGATACAGCAAATACAATTTGCGACCTGTACTTGGATTTAGGATTTGACTCAAACGGTACATATGTGATTGTCGACAGTGATTTATACTGCTATCTGGACACAGTCTGCGCCCTGCTGAACAAGGCCAATCCTGATAAAAGTACAGCGTATTATTATGACATCATCATATCCGAACGATCCAAAGAAAAACCCGCACGCTGCCTTTTAATAGAACAAGGCATTCCTTATGATATTTGGCAAAAGATATACAACCAGCCTGGATGGAGACGCTGTGTGATAAAATATTTTGATCACAAAAGCGTTATAAATCACATAGGCGAAGACACTACAAATGCAGCAAAACGAAAAGAACAGTCACCCAAAAACTAACAACAATAAAGTTATGGAAAAAAATAAAAATATCATTGTTGGTATAGGGGAATGTCTTTTCGATCTTTTCCCTAATAGTGCTGGTAATCATTCTGGATACATCCTGCATTCAGGAATAATGACAGGTTACGAACTTGGAGGCGCACCTGCCAATTTTGCCTATCACGCAGGGCAACTTCTTGGTAAGAAGAATGCATTTGTAATCAGTGCCCGTAACGATAAAGACTATGAAGGGATGCTGCTGGACACCGAATTAGACCGCCGTGGCATACAGAGAATAATACCTTCGGTTGCCGACTATTGCACGGGGACAGTAATCGTCTCACAAACTGATAATGGACCGCAATACCTAATAAAAGAGGATGTAGCCTACGATCATATTCCATTCACAAAAGAAATGGAAGCTGTGGCCACCGAAGCAACTGCTGTATGTTTTGGAACGCTTGCCCAACGTTGCAGCATGTCAAAAAGTACTATACAGCGTTTTCTTGACGCCACACCCAAGAATTGCCTTAAAATATTCGACATAAACCTGCGACAAAACTATTTTGTTAGAGAGATTATTGAAGACTCATTTAAACGATGCAACATCCTCAAGCTGAACAACGACGAACTTCCTGTCGTATGTCAGATGTTTGGCATCAATGATAACGAACCCGAGGTATGCTGCCGCAGGATAATGTCGCTATGGGGCATCGACACAACAATATTCACCTGCGGTGCAGAAGGGTCGTACATATTCTCGCACAACGAGACCTCGTACAAAAAATCAAAAAAAGTTAATGTAGTCAGCTCTGTCGGTGCAGGTGATTCTTTCACAGCGGCCTTCTGTGCTGCCATACTAAAAGGACGTCCTCTTGCAGAAGTTCGCCAGCTAGCCGTAGAAGTCAGCGCCTACGTCTGCACGCAAAATGGTGCAATGCCAGAATTACCCGAAGAAATAGTCAAACAATTAAAATAAAACCGATGATGAAAAAAATAACATTATTAGCATTACTTATGCTATACACCGGCTTCTGCCACAGTCAAAACATAATCATTCAGGGCACAAAAATAGCGTTGGAAGCTGTACAGAACATAGAAAAAGCGCAGGAAAATGCTTTACATCAGGCTACAGAAGAAATATCCAAAATGCAAACATCATTAGATCAGATAAATAATAATATCAGTATTGACACTGACTCAATATTGAACAGGTATGACACAAGAGAAGGAAAATATGATGATCTAATCATGTCAACAAACGAGCGGCGACAAAAAATAAAAGACCAGCTCAGCGCCGGATGGCGACCGAAGCATTTTGGGATAAAACGGAACTACAACATTAATAATGAAGACCCAGACTCCACCAGATCGTATACTATTCTGAGACTTATGGACGACTTCGGTTCAAAGTCAAAATCGAGTATACGCCGATGGGTACAGTTTATGATGACAGATATAATAAATAAAGACAAAGCCTATTTTTGCAAAGATGCAAACAGATCCGCTACGCAATTCGTAAAAATAGAGAAAGACTACAGCATTATTAAGATTCCCGCCAACACAAAAGGCATTCCGCCAATAATGTTCGTGGCGCATACCGACAACGGCAGCAACGCCCAAAGAGAATGCTACAATGCTGGTCTACCAATACACTACAACTATGACGGTGGCAGTATCAACATCGGCAACAACAGCATTGTGGTTTCACCCCTGGAAAAGAACATAGACAACCAGATAAATCAGCCGTTCACCGACGTAGAAGCCAGAACCATCATTACCACCAACGGCGAAACGCCTATCGGGCTAGATGCCGTTGCCAGCAGTACTATGCTTGTAACGCTGTGTGCACAAATCGCCTTTAATGACACCCTACGCCACGGTGATGTATATTTCTGCATAACACAGAACAAGAAAGCCATCAGGACAGCCAAAGGGCTCAGGAGCTTATACAACATAATGGGATCCAACAACGATGGTCTAATGGTATTATTGGACTATAGCAACAGCCAAGACTATGAAATAACCGACAATACCCCCAAAATGATAAAAGACATTGTCGACAAATCATACAGAACCAACGGCAGAATTGTGACACAACGGGCATTAGAAACGACTGAGAATGTTGATGAGAGCTATCCACCAACAATCAGCATATACTGCGGCATAAAGGACCCTGGCACTCTTGGCGAATGGGCCTGCCTCGAATATATGAAGCAGTCGTTGCGAATAGCCTGTAGCATAACCTCTATGCTCGGACAGAAATAATGCAACTAGGCAAAAACAGCTAATACTTCGTCTTCACCGCCTTGTGGCGACCACCTTTGTAGAAATGGTTTTTCCAGTAGGAATTTTCCAGCGAACTGATGATTACACCTTTGGAAGTGGACGAATGGACAAACATATCCTCTTTGAGATAGATTCCCACATGTCCCACTTTGCCTTTTGAATTGGTGAAGAAGACAATATCGCCTTCACGCAGATCGTTTCGTTTCACATCCTTGTACACATCTTTCTGGATGTCGCTGGCGACACGGTGCAGCGAGACACCGTAGACCGTTTTAAAGATATGTCCCACAAAGCAGGAGCAGTCCACACCACTGGTGCTACATCCGCCGTAGAGATAGGGAGTCCCGTACCAGCTGTCAATGGCCTCATAGAGTTTGGGATTGTCCTTGTCGTTGAGTTCCATGCCGCATTTGGATCCGGCACTACCATTGTTCGCTTTATTGTCAGGTGTTTTGGGACGACGTACCGTTTCCTCCTTGACATACTCGTCAGCATAGAGTTGTTCCACAATGAAATCCTCATCCTCGAGATTGGAGCTGAATATTTTATTGAGGAGCTTACAGGAACTGAACGACACCACAGAGAGCATCGCAGCCAACGACAAAACGGTTATTTTTCTTGCCAGTTTCATAGGTCCGGTCTTTTCTGGTTCAGTTCAAGAAGGGTCAATCCGACTCCGTCACACGGTTCACCACAAAGACATCCTCGTTCTGACGCTTCATGAAGTAGGTCTCACGTCCATAACGTTCAATCGAATCGAGGTCATACTTCAGCCGTTCCGCTTTCACACTGTCAACCACGATACCCCGTTTGAGGGTATCGATGGTATATTCCAGTTCCGAGACATCACGTCGCAACGAGCGCGTCACGAAAAGGTTGTTTTCATCGAGAAAAAGGATGATCAGCAGAAAGACAATGCATGTAATGACATACTTGTTTTTGATGATTTTCCAGAATTTGGTATCCTTAAAACGCATGGTGCCTACCTGTTTTCGATATTATTTAACCCGGAGCTGCTGACCTTCACGGATAACATCAGACTTCATGTTGTTGAGTTTTTTGATTTGGGCAACCGTCGTATTGTTCTTGGCGGCAATCTTGCCCAGCGTGTCACCCTTCTTCACCTTGTAATAGGATGCCTTGTTTGTCTGTTGTTTGGTGGTCTTCTGCGTCGTCTTGGTGGTCGTCTTGGTGGTGGTTGGTTTGGTAGTAGTCGTCTTGTTGGTGTTCGTCGCCACATTCGTCGATTCATTCGCCGAACGTTTGTTGTCAGATGCCGAAGCGCTGCTCTTGTCCTCCTTGTTGTGGAGGTAAACCTTTAGCCGGGTGCCCACTTTAAGGGTGCTCTTGCGGCTTTTGCCGTTCCAACGGCGCAGGCTGTTGACCGAAACGCCGTACTTGGCCGCGATGGAGTTCCACGTCTCGCCCTTCTTCACCTTGTGATAGACGATAGTACCCGCGCTACTGGTTGCAGCAGGCACATAGGCGCTGCGTTTCGCAATGGTGTCTTTCGACACCTTATAGATGGTGTCCTCGTATTTCAGGAAAAGACTGGAGCGGTTGGACGGCAGACAAATGGCATAGTCACGCGACGAAGCAGGCACGATATCGGCTCGGAACTGGGGATTCAGCTGACGCAGCTGCACCATCGGGATGCCGGTGAATTTATGGACCACAGCGAAATGCACATCCTTATGCAAATGGATGGTGTCGGTGCGCAAGGGAAGTTCGTAACGGCCGGCGGTCATGCCATGTTCCTGATAGTAGTTCATCACATAGGTGGCACCGATGAAGGCAGGGACATACGAACGGGTTTCGCGAGGAAGATAGGGATATATCTCCCAGAAGCTGTGCTTGCCCGACCGGGCGATGGCCTTATTGACATTGCCTGGTCCGCAGTTGTAGGCAGCCATTACCAGATGCCAGTCGTGGTAGATATCGTAAAGCGAGCGCAGCAGACGGGCAGCCGCCACCGTCGACTTGTAAGGGTCGCGACGTTCGTCCACCAATGAGTTAATCTCCAGATTATAGTATTTACCGGTAGAATAGATGAACTGCCACAGACCGGCGGCACCGGCACGTGAGGTGGCCTGCGGATTGAGGGCAGATTCGACAATAGTGAGGTATTTCAGTTCTTCCGGCACCTTGTAACGGTCAAGCGTCTCCTCAAACAACGGGAAATAGTATTCCGACAGCGACAGCATGGCGTCAAGACGGTGACTCATAACGCGGACATACAGTTTGATATAGGCGCGCACATCAGAGTTGTACGTCATCGGAACCACCATGTGGAGCTGCTGAAGCCGATGGATGAAGACCGAGTCGGGGATATTGTCGAATTCGGCATAGGCCTGAGAAGCCTTGCGGTTACGATGGTTATTGGCCGACTGCGCATACTGCTGCATATAGAAATTATGCAACAGACTGTCGTAGTTGGCAGCATCCACCGCAAGGAAAAATGCAGTATCTATGCTGTTATCCGGACGCTGAGCCTGCATGTCGACAGGACAGCAAACAGTTGCAGTCAATAAAAAAAGGAAAGCGATATAGGATTTGAAGAGTTCTCTCATGGCATATAATTTGATTTATTAACTCAAATGCATCTGTTTTAGTATGTGAAATGGCAAAAACTTCGTAAAAAAATAGATTTTCGATAAAAAAAAGCAAAAAAATATCACTTTCTATTCTGTTGATTATAAATAAAAAGTAAAAAAATGTTAACATTTTTATATGAATAAAAAAACAGAAAGCCTTTTTTCTCATTCTGCAATTGCGATTTTTTTCTTAATTTTGCAACCAATTATAAGGAATAAAAACATCAAATCATATGAGTACAAAAAAATACACGTTGGTTATCAACCCTGGTGCAACATCCACCAAAGCAGCTATTTACGAAGGAGAAACTGAAGTTTTCACCGAAAACCTGAGCCACCCCATCGAAGAAATCCAGAAATTCAAAGAGGTAGCAGATCAGTTCGACTACCGCAAAGGAGCCATTCTGGATATGTTGAAACGACACAATGTCGGCACCGACGAAATAGCCATCGTCATGGGTCGCGGCGGTCTGACCCGTCCTTGCGAGTCGGGCACCTACGAAGTCAACGACTTGATGAAGCAGGAGTGCCATGACGGTATCCAGGGCAAGCATGCCTGCAACCTGGGTGCCCTTATTGCCGACAGTATCTCACGCGAGATCGGCCTGGCCCATGCCTATATCTCCGACCCCGGTATCGTTGACGAGCGTCCCGAATACGCCAAGATCTCCGGCCACCCTGTCTTCGACCTCGATCCTTCGCGCGAAGGTGTCATCTGGCACTGCCTGAACCAGAAGATGACCGCCAAGCTCTATGCACGTGAACTGGGCAAACACTACGAGGATCTCAACCTCATCATCGCCCACATGGGCGGCGGTGTCAGCGTGGGCATCCACAACCACGGCAGAGTGGTGGAAGTGAACCGTGCCCTCTGCGGACTCGGAGCCTTCTCCCCCACCCGTTGCGGCAGCATCAACGCCTCCAAACTCATCGAGGTGGCCTGCAGTGGCAAATACACCGAAGCCCAGCTCAAGAAGATGGTCACCGCTGAAGGCGGCTTCGTAGCCTATCTGGGCACAAACGACGCTTACGAAGTTGAGAAGAAAGCCCTCGCCGGCGACGAGAAATGCAAACTGCTGGTCGACGCTTTCTGCTACCAAGTAGCCATGGAGATCAGCCGTCTGGCAGCCGTTGTCTGCGGCAAGGTCGACGCCATCCTCCTCACCGGCGGCATCGCCTACAGCAAGCCCTGGATGGCCGAAATCACCAAACGCATCGAATGGATTGCCCCCGTCAAAATATACAAAGGCGAGAACGAGATGCTGGCACTGGCCATGTGCGGCAAAGAAATCCTGGACGGCACAAAGGCAAAAATATACAAATAATTGCCATCCGTTTTTCCAAAGAACCTATTTTTCCGCATTGGGACACGCTCCCAATGCGGTTATTTAAAATAATCGAAAATGAAAAAAACAACATTGTTTCTAAGCGCACTCTGCCTTATGGTCTCTGCGATGGCACAGTCTAACGATGTCGTCATCAAGAGAGGCAAAGCGACCATGAGTGAAGCTTACTACTATCAATTGAAACAGAAAGCTGACGCTTACGAGCAGCTCAACAATGACCTGGAAAAGACAAAAAAGGAATTGGACAATGCAAACAAAGAGATCAAACAGAAAGCATCCCGTCCCCTCATCACCTTCAACGACTCGGCATCTTACGCCATCGCACGTGATATTGCCAACAGCTGGAATCAGCAACAGCTGGGTATCGACCTCGGCATTGTTGCCCAGTCGCTGACCGATATGTCCCACGGCGTCAACAACTGGAGTCCGAACATCACCCAGTCGCTGCTGAAACGCTTCCAACAGCAGTTTGAGGAGCGTCAGCGCAAAAAACAGGAAGAAATGATGGCTTCGTTGGATGACAACAAAAAAGCCGGGGAGAAATTCCTCAAAGAAAACGCCAACAACAAGTCCGTCTACACCACACCCAGCGGCCTGCAATATAAAATCGTCACGAAAGGCAAAGGAAAGAAACCCGGTCCAAATGACGTAGTAAGGGTACACTATACTGGCACCCTTATCGACGGCAAGAAGTTCGACAGCAGCTACGATCGCGGAGAACCCATTGAATTCCCGGTCGGACAGGTCATTCCCGGATGGATCGAGGGATTGCAGCTGATGCCTGTGGGATCAAAGTATATCTTTTACATCCCCTCCAATCTCGCTTACGGTGACAGACCCACGGGTGACATCCCTCCCGGATCGACCCTTATCTTCGAAGTGGAACTTCTGGATATCATAAAATAACCCGAAATAAGAGAGCCGTGCCTCTGCACGGCTCTTGCTCATTACGCCAAACACTTCCCATCGTGTCAAACACTATCGGTACACTATTCCGACTCACATCCTTCGGAGAGTCGCACGGCGCCGCCATCGGAGGCGTTGTCGACGGATGCCCTGCGGGAGTTCCTTTCGACAGCCAGTTGCTGACCGCAGAAATGGACCGGCGACATATCGGCTCCGATGCCACCTCCCGCCGAGAACCCGACGAGGTGGAGATCCTGTCCGGAATCCTCAACAGCGTCACACTGGGGACCCCCATCGCCTTTATCATCCGCAACAAAGAGGCACGCAGCGAAGACTACGACACGCTGCGCACGCTCTACCGACCCGGGCATGCCGACTACACCTGCATGCAACGATACGGCATCCGTGACCCCCGTGGCGGCGGACGCGCTTCGGGGAGGGAGACCGCCGTCAGGGTGGCAGGCGGTGCCGTCGCCAAGATGCTGTTACGACAGTGGGGCTTCACCATCCAGACCGTACTTACCGAGAACCCCACACCCGATGCCGACGACAGCAGCGGCGGAGTGATTGAATGCACCGTAGCGCATCTGCCAGCCGGAATAGGCAACCCCCTATTCGACAAACTCAACGCCCGATTGGCGGCTGCCATGATGAGCATCCCGTCGGCCATCGGCTTCGAGATGGGCAGCGGTTTCCGTGCAGCAAGCATGAAAGGCAGCGAGTTCCGCGACGAATGGAACAGCGATTTCACCACCCGCACCAACCACTGCGGCGGGGTGCAGGGAGGCATCAGTAACGGCATGCCCGTCACTTTCCGCACCGCTTTCCATCCCGTGGTGACGATTCCGCAACCCACCACCTGCATCGACAACAACGGAGCGCTCGTCACCCTCACTCCCAAGGGGAGACACGACCGCTGTCACCTGCCCCGTACGGCGGTTGTCGTGGAGGCCATGACAGCGCTCACCCTTGCCGATTTTCTTGTACAAAGTCCGAAAACGACACAACACAACATCGGCACCCCCTTACAATAAAAACCAACCGCTCCCGTTTCTAAAGAAAAACATCCAATATGACACACAGAAAAACAACGATATGGCTTGCCGCCCTGCTGCTGACCCTCTGCGCTGCATGCCACAACGAAAAAAGCAACGGAACCGCCACCTTCACCATTGAAGGCACTTTCGAGAACGCGGCCAACAAAACACTCTATATCGAGGAGATGACGCCCGACAACGGGGCCAATTTCATCGATTCCATCCGTTGTGATGCCAAAGGTCATTTTGAATACAAAGGCAGCATGCCTTATCAGACCTTCTTCAATATCCATGTCTCGCCCGTCGACTATGTGGTGCTGCTGCCACGCGACAAAGAGCATATCGTCCTTCACGGCGACGCCACCCGGTTAGGCAGCACCTACCGTGTGGAAGGCTCGCCCGAGTCACAGCGTATGTGGGAAATCCAGAACCACATCAACGAATCCAACCTCGTCATCGCCGACATCGCCCATCAGGACCAGCAGAACAAGGCCACAATGGACAAACAGCAATACGAAGAAGCGCACAAAACAACCGACTCTATCTTCGTTGCCAATCGACAGCTGGTCTATGTCACATTGTACCATTTCATCGAAGACAACCGCGGTTCGCTCAGCACCCTCTACGCCATCGACGCCCCCTACAACCACCAGATGCGAGTCTTCTACGCCGAATCGGACTACGAAGTCTTTGAGGCCGCCCTTGAGGGATTGCTCGACTCCGTCCCCAACAATCCGCACACCCAGTATTTCAAGACCCGCGTAGAGCGCATCCGCAGCGCCCGCGCCATGGCCCAACAACAGCAACAACCCGGACAGGAAATCATCATCAACTAGCCTTCCATGCGCGACAAGACCTACTTTATCACCGACGCCCACCTGGGCAGCGGGAGCGACAGCCGCCAGCGGGAGACCGACATGGTGCGGTGGCTGGGAACCATCGAGGGTGATGCCTGCCGAGTCATCATGCTGGGCGACATCTTCGACTTTTGGTTCACCTACAGACATGCCGTTCCCCGGGGATATGTCCGCCTGCTGGGCAAGATGGCGCAGATGGCCGACGACGGTGTGGAGTTCCACTTCTTTATCGGCAACCACGACATGTGGCTGTTCGACTATTTGGAGAAAGAGGTCGGTGTGGTGATGCACAACGAACCCGAAGAGATGACCATTGACGGCAAACTTTTTCTTCTGGGGCATGGCGACGGCATGGACAAGCAGGACCATAGCTACAATTTCCTCAAGCATGTGTTCCGGAGTCGTTTCAACCAGTGGCTTTTTGCCGGGGTGCATCCCAACATCGGTTTTCCCATCGCCCAACGGTGGTCTAACAGCAGCCGAAGGAAACACAGTCTGGCGGCCAACGGATATATGGGCGACAACAAGGAAGCCATCTACCAATACTGTGCCAAACGGCAGTTGGAGCGAATCGCATCAGGCCGCAAGCCTTACGACTTCTGCCTGTTCGGTCACCGGCACACACCTGTATGCCGTCCTATCGGCGATGCCTTGTATATCAATGTCGGCAACTGGATTGAGAACCGCGACTACGCCGTCTTCGACGGCCTGGAGACAAAGCTCCTGTCGTTTACCTCAAAAACCACTTCTGAGAGTTAAACCGATAATTCTCGAGAAAAACGTATTAGAAACCGTTTCGACTATCGCAGCCAGCCGCGGGGGTTTTGGCTTTCGCGACCCTTCCAGAGCTGGAAGCTGAATTCACCGTGTCCGTTGCCGTCGGAAGCCACCGTACCGATGACAGCACGGGTAGCGACATGCTGACCCGATTTCACCGAGACCGATGCCAAGTTGCAATAGACCGTCATATAGTCGCCATGACGGATAATGACACCCAACGTGCCGTTAGGACAGGTGAAGGTACGCGACACCGTGCCTTTGAACACCGCATAGACGTTGGTCCCCTGAACCGTGAGGAGGTCGATACCGTTGTTCATGTTCTGTCCACCCGACTCGTGCGTGTAGATACCATAGTTGCGCGTAATGGAGGTATAAGCCACCGGCCAGGCCAGCTTGCCCTTGTTGGAGGCGAAATCGTTCGACAAAGCCGATTCCTCCGCCGTAGTCTTGTCCGTCACCGTGTTACTCGTCGAAGTGTTCGATTTGTTCGTGGCGGTACCTTTGTTAGCGGTACCTTTGTTGGCGGTCGACTTATTGGCAGTAGCTTTGTTTGCGGCACTCTTTTTCTGTTCGTTGGCTTTACGCACCTCCTCGTCGATAAGGCGCTGGATTTGCTGTTGCAGTTTGCGTTTCTGCGCCTCCTTGTTGCTCAACTGTTTAGAGAGCTTCTTCTCGTTGTCCTTCGAAGCCTTCACCGAAGCCTCTTTCTGCCGCTGTTCCTTGGCCAACTGTTCGCGGTGGCGGGTTTCCTGGCTCAGCAGCGAGTTCTGAGCCTCCTTTTGCCGTTGCAGTTCATCGTTTGCGTCCTGCAGTTCCTTCTCGCACTGGCGGATGGCTCTGGCTTGTTGCAGACGCAAAGCATTGTATTTCTTGAAATACTTGGTACGCAGCAACGCTTTGTTGTATGATGGCGTGTCAAACAGCAGCACCCATTTGTCGACGTTGTTGTATTCGCGATAGAGCGAGCGCACCGTCGCGGCATAGCTTTCCTGCAGCTGTTTGCGGCGCGATTTGATATGCGTGATGCTGTCGTTCATCTGCGAAATCTGGTTATCCAGTTGCGACAGCTGCCCGTTGATGTTATCTATCAACTTATTGCGTTCTTGTATTTTCTTGTTGAGTGACGCCAGTTGGCTGGAGTTGAGTTTCGTGTTTTTCTTGGCTTTAGCCAAATCAGCGTTAAGACGTTTGATTTCGTTTTCCAGCTGGGTTTTCTCCTTCTCCAGTTGTTTCTTCGATTTCGACTGAGCCATTGCTGGTACCGAAAGCGCTACGGCAATCACCAGCAAAAGAGGCAAGATATATTTTTTCAGGTGCATACTTACAGATGTGATTTTGATTGATAACGCACAATGCCCCATCTTTATTGTTTAATCATGAAAACAAATAAAAAAAGTATAATTTATTAAACTTTTTGTTTTATTTTCAAAAAATAGTTGTATCTTTGCATCACAAAAGTATATTATAATAAACCATAAATGACATTAAAAGATACATTTAAAGAACGCAGGGCGCAGTTGAAAATATCACAATCCGACCTTGCTGAGATGGCGGACGTGAGTCTTGCCACCGTGAAGGATATAGAACGCGGCAAAGGGAACCCATCCATCCAGACGGTGGAGAAGATACTTTCCGTGCTTGGAATGGAGATAAAATATCAATTGAGACAAACCGTATAAGTGATTAGACTATGAGACAGTTGGATATAATGTGCAACGACCGTAAGGCTGGCGTATTGAGAGAGCAGTTTCCCGGGAAGGGTTATACATTCATTTATGATCCCGAATACTTGAGAGGAGACAACCCCCACATTTCCGTGACACTGCCCAAGAAAGAGGCACCATATACAAGTGACATCTTGTTCCCGTTCTTCGCCAACCTCCTGCCGGAAGGAGCCTTGCGCCGTGTCGTATGCCGCCAGCACCATGTGGATGAGAACGACCTTTTCGGTATCTTGTGCGCGATGGACGGTGCGGACTCCATAGGGGCGGTAAATATAAAGGAGGTGAGTGATGAGGGGGAATAATGTATTGTTTGACAGCCGGAGGGTATCTCTGGAGCTCGGTTTCAATCTGGATGAGAAGCACCACACCGAGGAGATGACACGTGTCATGCAGCTCCTGTCCGTTTCAGGAGTACAGGAGAAGTACCCCGCAGTGGTGGAGAAAGGGAAGATTCGTCTTGCCAAAGCCGGTGAGCGTTCCACGCACATACTCAAACCCGCGCCGTGGGATGCCACAATTAACGAGCGATGGTACATACCTGTCAATGAACATCTGACCATGCAGATTGCCGCCAAGGTATATGGGATAGAGACCGCCGCCAACGGCCTCTGCTCCACTCCAAGCGGACAACCAGTCTATATCACCCGTCGTTTTGACATCAGCCCCGACGGAACTAAATACCCGATGGAGGATATGGCTTCACTAATCGGACGGAGCGAAGCCAGCGAGGGGACAGTGTTCAAATACAGAGGTTCGTATATGGAAGTGGCACAAGCTATCCGTAGATACATACCGGCTTGGATGGTCAACATGGAGCGTTTCTTTGAGCTTGTGGTTTTCAACTACATATATGCAAACGGCGACGCCCACCTGAAAAATTTCTCCTTAATCAATGATAATGGCGATTATCGTCTGTCTCCGGCATACGACCTGATGAATACCGCATTGCATGTCCGCGATGGAGATTTCGCATTGTCGGACGGTTTGTCTCCATCCCTTCCGAAAAGCGACACCTATTCCCACACGGGCCATCCCTGCCGTCAGGATTTTGAGTGGTTCGGGAAGGAGGCCGGTATGGTTGGCAGCCGTGTCAGTCGCATATTGGACAAATACAGCGTGCTGCCCGATTCTGTGACGGAAATGGTGACGGGAAGCCTGTTGACAGAGAAACTTCAGCGCAACTATTTGAGAATCGTAAAAGAGCGTATCAGCAGATTTATCAGGGAAGAAAGAGAATAACGATGAAGATACACCTCACAAGGAACAGTGAGGCCCTCTGGATTGTCAAGTTACCAATTTAGCAGCGCTGACTCGTTTGCGTTAACTTTGATTCACGACCTTCGGTTCATGACCGTTCCATTAGGTTAGGCAGGCAAATTAGCGTAACGGGTTATTGTATTACAGATTGCAAATCCTTATAATATTTTGCGTCAGATTTTAAATCTGCCACAACAATTCGCAACGGGAACATCCACCGCAACGGGAGACGGATTAATCGTACACAGTTATTGATTCCAAAATCTTCATGTATTTTTCATAAGAGAAATTCTCATATGAATCAAGCGAATAATAATAGCATTCAATGATATTTGTACCAATTATTGTTCTAAAGTTGAATATAGCTTCGACAGAATCTTGTTTAGCCGCGGCTTCATATTTCAAATAATTTCTAGCATCAGAGTTTGTTCTCTTAAAATTCTCATACTTTTAACACATTTATTTTGTTCCTAAATGTATCAACCTATTTTAGTATAAGACATATATTCAAAATACTACAATACGAAAAAAAAGAACAAATGTTACTAACGAATATATGATAATTATATATCCATTTCTCCGCCGGTTTCTTTCTTCTTTATATATTTCCTTCAATTGGGTTATTTTTATTTCATTAAGTCTACACATATTAATAATTACTAAAGGGATGCAACAGAATAATAGAATGAATGTTGTTCTAATTTCTATATTCAAAATAAAAGTAAACAGTTTAATTATAGTCAAAATATTAAATCCTTCTAGTAGAGTCACTAGACCATATGCATAGATATAGGCATATTGATGTGCGGTTTTTTTAAAATAGTTAGATGTCGCAATACGATAAAACAAATAATCAAAAAAACGAATCATTACCATTCTTTTTTGTATTTTTATCTCATTCCATATCGCAGTGTTGGGCAGCCTTTCTGCATCATGTTTGCATGGTCAATCGCATCATTTTTAACATTTTCAAACATCGCACCTGAGTTTTTTATTACAATAAAGTAATACATACTTGCAAAAAAACCATATGGATGGGTTAGAGCTGCCAAACCTGCAAATCCATCAATGACTTTTTCTGTTTTTTCAGAAGATGTGTTTGCCATACCCGCTTCCCAAAATGAACATAATGCTGTCAAAGCGCCTAAAGTGTTTCCTGCGAAAGTAAAACCTTTTGCAAGTTTTGATACTGCTTTCGGTGTAACATACTGATTTCCTCCCCATCCTTGACTGTATATTTTAAAGTCCAGTTTACCTTTACTATTAGTAAGTCTAAATGTCGACTTGCTCTTCCCTCCAGCTAACCCCACAGTACCAGTAATTGAACCTATTTTTGTTAGTAAGTCATTCACCTCCGAAACAAACTCTTTCATTTGTTTGTGGTTGCTTAAATTATATGCCCTAGATGTTCCATCTGCCTGTTTTATAACAGCATTATGTCCATCTATATAAATAACAGGGTCATTTTTTTTGTGGTTTTCAATCGGAGGATCAATAAGCTCTCTCCCATCCGGATCCACCAATCTCACCGGATTCCACGCGCAGTAGGCATAAGGACTTATACTAGGGTATTTATCCGCCATCGGATCCACGCTCAGCCAGACGGTGGTGAGGGCGTGATCGAGGTATCTTGCACCGAAGTAGGAATACCCTGTTTCCGCATCTAACTCCTTGCCGGTGGAATTCGGGGTGGTTTTATAGTTGTATCTATATTGATTATCAGTGTTTTGATAACGCCAAAAATAACCATTTTCGGTGTTTCCGAAAACTATTCTTTGACGGTCTGATATGTTAGCTAATGATTGCAAAACACTGATTTTATTGACATAACGTAAGATGGACTATTATATTGTGTTTTTGCGGGTCTGGAAATGTTTAAAAGCTTCAGATTATTGCAGTATTTAATTTATTTAGAAATGATTAAGGTCTTTCCCTTCAGTCAGTCAGGCAAATCTAGCGTAACGGGATATTGTATTACGGATTGCAAATCCTTATAATTTAGTGCGTCAGATTTCAAATCTGCCGCAACAATACGCGACTGGAACATCCGCCGCAACGGGTTACAAATCTGACACAACTATACACAACTGATACATCCATCGAAACGGACGTTAATGGCATAATCCCCATCCATAATACAAAAAATAAAAATTTCCATTCCATTTAGAATAAACCCATTCAACTGGTTCCCATTGCATAGGCGGTATTTCAGAATAGGTGGTGAAATATTTTTCGCGTGTGGTTTTTTCAAAACAATCTGGTAAAGATTGGGTATCGTCTTTTACCACATATAAAACATCCTTGTGATAGAAATAACCAACCCCTTTGGGTTCCGCATCCATAAAAAAAGCTTGTTGAAATCCAAATAATTCAAAATTGCCTATGGAGGAGTCCTGTTCCCACCAATGGGTTATGACAAAACGATAGGGTTTTGGCAATGCTTCACACTGATGAATTTTCAACGCCAAGGAATCTAAAATGATCAATAATTCGTCGTTGACTATTTTTAATTCTGGCATCGCCATTGTATCCACAGCCACACCGTACTGCCATGTTGTAAATACTGTAGCTTCGCGTTCTTGTGAATATATTTCATTCACGAGAAAAAAAGACAGAAATATTATTGTTTTTTTTATCAAGGACATATTATCTTAGTTTTGTTGCAGATACGGTTTGAGTGTTAAGAATTCTTTTATAATTGATATCATAAGGATGATATTTGTCTGTCAGTAATCGAGGAGTATAAATGTTAGATTCAAATTCTGTAGTATAATTATTGTATATCCATCTAATTAAAGGTAAGTCACCTTGCTCTCCTCCTGTCCCTGACGGTCTAGGATTACCATTTGGATGGCTGTGATTATAAACTCTAAAAGTGCATCCATTTTCTTTGAATTCTTTTATTTTACGGAAAGGTGTTTTATCACAATCTTTTAAATGTGTTGTTGACAATACATTAAAACCGTCTTCGCCCGCTTCTCCTAATTGATAATGACTCCATTCAACGTCCGTGTTGTCTGCTAAAAATTCAAATAGCCTTGTTCCATTTTCATCGCCAAGCAATTCATATACATCAATTTGATCTTTATAAGAATCATCATATTTTGATTCAAAGAAGACAACACTTCCGTAATCTAAGGACAATTCGATATCATCGATTCTACATCCATTATCATCTACAATATAAAACACATCAGCATTTTCGTTCTCAGTATGAGTAACAACATTCCCTTTTTTGTCTAATTCCCATATATCCATGCCTTGGGGATCCACCAGTTTCAATGGATTCCAAGCACAATAGGCATAAGGACTTATACTCGGGTACTTGTCGCTCATCGGGTCCACGCTCAACCAGGCGGTGGTGAGGGTGTGATCGAGGTACCTCGCACCGAAGTATGAATACCCTGTTTCCGCATCTAACTCCTTGCCGGTGGAATTCGGGGTGGTTTTATAGTTGTATCTATATTGATTATCAGTGTTTTGATAACGCCAAAAATAACCATTTTCGGTGTTTCCGAAAGTAATGTATTGATAGCCTACGGTGTATTCAATAGTTTGCAAAACGCTGAATTTGTTGATAAAACGTCAAATTGGTTATTGTATTGTACTATTGCTTCTTTTGTTGGTTTTTCGGATTAGGAAAAACTTATAATTAATTGCTCAAATTGCAAATCTAACACAATCGGAGATCGGGTTGTACGTGCACCGCAACGGGACAACCTTTTTTTATCTGATTAAGCACTCCTTGCATTGTAGAGGGAGATTAAGATACCACAACTTTCCTGTATTTCGGAAAAAAACAAACCAAAAATGGTCAGCAGATTTTGAATTCTCAGTTCTTATTCCGAAGGTTTTAACTTTAATGTTTTTCCCATAATAATATTCTTCGAAATCATATTCGTGGGATTTTCTATTCAGATGAAAAACTTTTGAGGCTTTTCTAAAACTGAATTTGCGATCAAGTTTATTCTCCTTATACCAAAAACAACCATTCGAATGATTTACAAAAGCATATGATAATTGAACGCTATCACCAATCTTTAAATATTGTAAAGAATCTCCATAAATCAAACAAACGGCATTGATTTGTCTTGTTTTCCTTTCGATTATAAAACCAAGCGAGTCTGATAGTATGTAATCGGAAACACCTATATTTGTACTGAATGTTGTGTCCGGTTGTCCCATTTTTTCTATAAGATCCGAGTATTTGCCTATTATAAAAACAGTATTAGAACTCAAATCCGACAGAAAGAAGCATTCCTCTTGCCCGTATGAAGACATCGTAATCAATAAAAATAAATGAATCAATACTCTTTTCATTATTAAAACCGATATGACTTGTTTATTAGCTCTTCATATTCTTCAAGGAAAGTGATCGATAAAGCTCGTGAATCGTATAGTTTTGGAGAGCCTTGCATCTGATTATAAAACATAATATATCCATTATAATCTGCAGTCTGTTTTAAACCTCCATCCTGATATATGAATACATCTCCTCCTGACTGACAAGACAGATCCCTAATAGGAATCTCTCCTCCACCAAAAGCCGGAATGCTCAAGAAGGATGGCCTTCTTCCCCATCCATCACGAGTTTTAATTCCACTATAGTTAGGAAGTAATCCGGAAAAGAACTCATTCAATTTGAAAGCTCTACCATTCTGTTTTGTTTTATTATATAGACAAGCAAACCCTACATGGTAAACACGTCGTTGAATGTCTTTCATATTATTACCAGACTTGTAGTTCACGTCATATTTAAGTATTTCACTATGTGTCTTTGTGATTGACGCCACATTCTTTCCAGAAATCCGACCATCTGAAGACATTGTCTTGAATAATGCTTCAGCTTCTGTTTTGGATAATCCATATTGCTCTCGTAAAGTTTTAGCATTATCCCCTTTTTCTGCCACATAGTTTAACGTTCCATCAAATAATATCTCAGGTTTCCACATCTCCCTTCCCTTTGGATCCACCAGTTTCAATGGATTCCACGCGCAGTAGGCATAAGGACTTATACTAGGGTATTTATCCGCCATCGGATCCACGCTCAGCCAGACGGTGGTGAGGGCGTGATCGAGGTATCTTGCACCGAAGTAGGAATACCCTGTTTCCGCATCTAACTCCTTGCCGGTGGAATTCGGGGTGGTTTTATAGTTGTATCTATATTGATTATCAGTGTTTTGATAACGCCAAAAATAACCATTTTCGGTATTTCCGAAAGCGAAGTTTTGACGATTTAATATATTTTCAGATGTCCTCAAAACACTGATTTTATTGATATAACGTTTGATGGACTATTATATTGCGTTGTCAAGGATTAGAAAATCATATAGACTCTGTAGACTCAACTACGGATTACAAATCCTTATAATATCTTGCTTCAGATTTCAAATCAGACGCAACTACACGCAACTGTAACATCCGCCGCGACGGAGGCATATTAATATTTTCGGATATAATACTCACCATCAATATTATTCACAATAATAGCGCATGGAAAAAAACTGTCGTCGATAATAGCGTCATCATAGGTGTCTTTAATTATTACATTTATTATCTCTCCAGTATTAATAATGCCATTCGTCGGTATAGATCTGCCTGAAACGAGAAATAACATATTATTATATTGAATAACAAAATGTAAAGACAAGGTGCTTGGAATTTGAAGAGGAATGTTTTGTAAAATATAACACTCGCTTATTGTGAAAACATTTCCCGCTGTATCCAAAACATTTAATAAATATACTCCTACCAATCCACTATCCCTTTGAAAGCAATTCATGTCAATGCAATTATCAAAAACCCCTTTCAGTTCATTCGAAGATACTTCATATATGGGGAATGACATCATGTTTATTGTCTGTGCTTTTGTATTTGTGTTGAATAGAATAACTAATATGACAATCAATATTTTTTTCATCTGTTGTATTTTTTTCCAATAACAATTGCACCTTTAATATTGTGGGGATTAAGAATCCTTGGATCAAGTGAACCCATAGAATCATATTCACTATATCCCCACGATGGAATATAAAAGTAATTTTTTACTCCTAGATATTTTTTTTCAAAAACCAAAGCTGTCGGCACATCACCACTCCTACTCCCATCACTATTTATTATATTGGAAGGTTTTTTTGTACCAGAGGGATGATTATGAGCTTGACGTGATATGGTATAGCCATTATCCAACCAGATTTCGAGATTAACAGCATCTTTTTCATGGGTTGTAGTGATTACATTTGTATTATTATCCATGCCCAATCTCAATGGATTCATTTCAACAATGGTACCATGAGCCCACTCAATGGGCATATTGTTATTTTTCGTATAGTGGTCAGCTAAAAATTCAAAAATCTCTTTAGTGTTATCAAACCCACAGACTGAAAAAGAAGTATTATTCATACCATCCAAACATAACTCTGTAATTGTACCTGACACATAATACTTACTGCTACTTACAATATTTCCGTCATTATCTACAATATGAATACAATCGTAATCATCGCATTCTGTGTAGTCAACAATATTTCCAAAATAGTCCAGTTTCCAAACATCTCTTCCTTCCGGATCCACCAGCTTCACAGGATTCCATGCACAGTAGGCATAAGGGCTAATACTCGGGTACTTGTCCGCCATCGGATCCACGCTCAACCAGGCGGTGGTGAGGGTGTGATCGAGGTACCTTGCACCAAAGTAAGAATACCCCGTTTCCGCATCTAACTCCTTGCCGGTGAAGGAGAAGAGGAAAGAGTCTTCGGAACTGGCTGTAAAATCAACTGATTTGGAAAAAACCGCACATGGCGTTTTTTGACAAAAAA
>CAMIVE010000013.1 GCA_946401725.1 uncultured Bacteroidales bacterium
ACCCAGGACCCCATCCTTAAAAGGGATGTGCTCTACCTGCTGAGCTACTTAGTCGAGAAGACTTGTTTTTTGGTGACTAAGCTGGGGCTCGAACCCAGGACCCCATCCTTAAAAGGGATGTGCTCTACCTGCTGAGCTACTTAGTCATTCCACCCTCAATTTGAGTTTGCAAAAGTACAACATTTTTTATTACTGACAAAATTATTTTAACATAGCCCTTCTTGCAACTCATAATACAACTGATTATCATGTATTTATAACATGCCTAATCTCAACTTATTTGATGTTGGACCTTCTTCGGTTCCATACCAACAGCCCCACTTTCAATGAAAAACGACTCGATTTTTTTCATCTTTTACAGACAAAACCGGCGGAAATAACATAATAAAATAAATATCAACACCTTAATTATTTTTTGAAAAAAAATTTTGCCACCCGCAAAAGTTTGTGTATCTTTGTCCATTCAAAAGAATGCAAAGAAAAACAAAAAACAATACCTAGCCCTATGAAATATGAGATCAAATTGAAAGAAGGTCTTGGCGACATCCGCTTTGACATGCCGGTGGAGGAGGTGGTTTCCCTTATGGGAGATGCCGAAGAGGTGGAATCCATGGACAACGCCACCGACGAAACCACCACCATACTGCATTACGAAGATGGCGGGATCACCCTGTTTTTCGAAGGGGAGAACCCCACACTCCAATGCATAGATATTTCACTTGAAGACAGTACCCTGTTCGGCGAACAGGTGTTCGATTTCAATGAAAAGGAAATCGTCCAGCTAATGGTGAAAAACAAATATTTCGAACAGGATGCCGAGGAAGAGGCGTGGGGCGAACGACGCATCTCGTTTGGAGAAGGCAATATCGATTTCTTCCTCGAGGACGACGAATTGCTGGCCATCGTCTATGGAAAATAAACCCCTGCATACCGGCTGTAAAGCCCTGTTCTCCACCGCCTACTTCCCGCCCATAGGGATGATGGCTGCAATGGTACAGTCGGACGAGCTGCTGATAGAGCTACACGAAACATTCCCCAAACAGACCCACCGCAACCGGACAGTCATCCTTACCGCCAACGGACCGATGACACTCAGTGTGCCTGTACTACGACCTGACGGAACACACACCCGAACATCGGATATCCAAATTGCCTATACCGAACGATGGAATGTAATCCACTGGCGCGCCATCGAATCGGCATACAGCTCCTCCCCTTTCTTTCTCTACTACCGCGACGAGATAGAACAGCTGCTGATGCAACGCTATCGATACCTTGTCGAATTCAACGAACGCCTGCTTGCCTTCCTTTTCAAGAAATTGAAAAAAGAGATCCCTATACACTACACTGAGACGTTCCAGCGCAACACAGCGCCCCTCCACGACTACCGTGACCGCTTCTCCTACAAACACCCCGACACCAACATCCTGTACCCTTCCTACACACAGGTATTCGGTGACCGACAGCCCTTCAACAGCAACGTCAGTGTTCTGGACCTCCTCTTCAACTTAGGTCCCGAAGCAAAAGAATACCTCTGCGGGATAAGGCTCTAAGATACATGGACCATGTATTTTATCCTAATTCCGAAAAGAAAACGATTACAGAAACCCTATCACTTATAAAAAAGCCGTAAACTCCATGGTCCATGATGTTTACGGCTTTTGTTCCACGGGAAACATCCGGTAGGATTCAGCAGCCCATCACAATCAAAAGTACGGAAATATCCGCCGGTGAGACACCGCTGATTCGAGACGCCTGTCCGATTGTCTGGGGGCGCATCTTCGACAGTTTCTCCCGGGCTTCGAACGAAAGCGCCAAGATAGACCTAAAGTCGAGATCCTCTTTGATGGGAAAATCCTCGTATTTAAGAATCTTGTCCGCCACATCCTTTTCTTTCTCGATATAGCGGCGATACTTCAACAACACTTCAGTCGACAGGACAACTTCCGAACGGATAGACTCTGGTATCGATGCAACAAAAGTCGCCAGCGAAGGCGACAACTCCATTAGTAACGACATGTCAATCTCCGGACGCGCTATCAGACTGAACAGCTTCACCCGCTGCTGCAATGGAGCCGACTCATGACTGGCAAGACAGTCGTTAACCTCCGACGGCAAAACCGATTGCGTTTCGATAAACTCCGACAGGCGACCCACAGCGGCGTCCTTCTCCTCTACCCTGCGCATGCGTTCGTCGGAAGCCAATCCCAACGCATGGGACAACGGTGTCAAACGCGAGTCCGCGTTATCCTGTCGCAACAGGAGCCGGTATTCGGCACGCGAAGTAAACATCCGATAGGGTTCATCGACCCCTTTAGTGACCAGATCATCGATCAACACACCGATATAGGCCTGTGTACGACGCAGGACAAACGGCGCCTTCCCTTGCAGTTTCAACACCGCATTGATACCTGCCATCAACCCTTGACAGGCGGCCTCCTCATATCCTGTAGTGCCATTGATTTGTCCGGCGAAATAGAGGTTTTCCACCTGTTTCGTCTCCAATGTATAGCGCAACTGGGTAGGAGGGAAATAATCATACTCGATGGCGTAGCCAGGCTTGAAGATCCGGGCCTTCTCAAATCCACGGATGGAATGCAGCGCCTCCAGTTGCACCTCCAGCGGCAAAGAGGAGGAAAAACCGTTCAGATAATAGGAATTCGTGCGAAGGCCTTCCGGCTCCACAAACAGTTGGTGACGATCCTTGCCGGAGAAACGCTCAATCTTGTCCTCGATGGAAGGACAGTAACGGGGGCCCACCCCCTGGATACGTCCTGTAAATAACGGCGAGCGGTCGAATCCTTTGCGGAGAATATCGTGCGTTTCGCTGTTGGTATAAGCCAGATAGCACGGCTTCTGCTCCCGGAGGGGATGGGTATCAGGACTGTAAGAGAATTTCTGAGGATGGCTATCCCCGGGTTGTTCCACAAGTGCATCGAACTGTATCGAACGGCCATCGATACGCACCGGCGTTCCCGTCTTCAGTTTCGACACCTCGAAGCCCTGCTCGCGCAACCGGTCGGAGAGACCCTTCGCCGGCAGTTCACCTATACGGCCTCCCGAGAAAACAGTCTCGCCAATATAGATACGACCATTCAAGAAAGTGCCATTAGTCAGGACGACCGCTCGTGCAGGGATCTCTATCTGCATGCGCGTGACGACACCCGTCACCATACCCTGGTCCGTCAGAAGGTCAACCACCTCATCCTGCCACAACGTCAAACCATGGATATTTTCGAGCACCTGTCGCCAGTTGGACGAGAACAGCGCCTTATCGCATTGCGCACGAGGACTCCACATGGCCGGACCTTTGGAGAGGTTCAACATGCGGAACTGTATCATGGAGCGGTCGGTGACAATTCCCGACCAGCCGCCCAAGGCATCGATCTCACGTACGATCTGTCCCTTGGCGACACCACCCATGGCAGGGTTGCACGACATCTGACAAATGGTATCCAGATTCTGTGTCACCAAAAGGGTTTTAGCTCCCATCCCTGCCGCTGCGGCGGCAGCCTCAGCACCCGCATGCCCTGCCCCCACCACAACGACATCGTATTGTTCGAACTTCATCATACAACTAATATTCAACCTAATAAACCATCTGTTCCGCGTGAAACATTTACTTTTGAAGCGCTTCCAAAAGCTGTAAAGACTCCTCTTCCTTCCTTCGCATCTGAGCTGCTTCTTGTGCCGACTTGTCTTTGAAACCGAGAAGGTGCAATACGCCGTGAATCATCACCCGATGCAGTTCTTGTGTGAAAGAGACCCCGAATTGTTTTGCGTTCTCCCCTACCCTATCCAGACTAATCAGAATATCACCCGACACCAAATCTCCCTCCACTGAATCGAAGGTGATAATGTCTGTATAGGTATCATGGTTCAGAAAAGCCATATTGTCTTTTAGGATACGGTCGTCCGAACAAAAAAGATAGGATATCTTTCCCGTCTTCTTCCCATGGTTTTTTATCACCTCCGAAATCCATTTTTTCATCATGGATTCATTCTCGAGAGCAAAACCATCATATTCTGTAAAAAATCGAACAGCCATGGCAGAAAGCGTTAAAAAAGTTTTTTTGGCAAGCAAAGACAGTGCTTTAAGAAAACAAAATATATTATTGAATAACAATATATTAAGCAGTGTTTGGCGCTTTTTTTCATCGTTTTCCAACGCACAAAACAAGCCTGACGGGATAACGGGTCAGCAGAAAAAAAAGAAAACGAGTTGAGAAAAATGACCAAATTATGCATTTACTGTCTTGGGGGCATAAAAGTGGCGAAGCTTCACCAAACGTTCCAATGCGCGACTGGGTTCGATGCCACTGATGACAAATTCCAGACAGACCGTTCGACCTTGGTCAGAGAAGGACATCTTGTCCGAGAGCGTCTTCATCAAATAGATGCCCGTCCCCTCCCCTTCGTGGACAGGGATGGAACCGTAAGACGCGTAATCGAAACCGTCACCTTCATCTGAGACTTTGAAGTAGACCCCTCCCCTATTATAGTCACTTTCTATGGTTACCTTTTTCTCAGGGTCGGAGTGGTTGCCGTGGACAATGGCATTTTTCACGGCCTGCAACAGCGACATGGAGATAGTTCCTGCATAATTATTGATATTATAGGAATCACAAACGACATCAACGAAGCGTTCCACTTCAGTCAATTTGTCTATATCTGATTGAATAATAATTCTTTCCATAAATAATGCCTCATACTATCTCTGGTACAAAGATACGGAGAAAAAATGGAAAGACAAAATGAAATCAATTTTTTTTGCAACCCAATAGGGTGGGGGAGGGGTTGTACGGACTAAAACTTAAAGAAATAGTCGTTGACTTTTTGCTTGTAATAGTTCGACATGGAAGGCGGATTGGAGCGGAAAAGATCGATATTTTTTTCTTGCAGTTTCTTGTAACGTTCCAAATCGCCCTGCGAAGGCTGGTACATATCATGCGCCTCCTTGCTTTCTCTACGGTCTTCTTTTTCGCGCTGCAAATCAGCCTTTTCATGTTGCAGTAAACGGGTCAAAATCTGTTGTTGGCGTTGGATGGTCTGATGGGTGATGGTTTTATTGACCAGGTCGGTCTCCGTCTGTTCCATCTGACGGATCATCTCGTCGATTTCACGTGCCAAGCGGGGATCGCCACCACTCTCTTCTTTCATCCGCTGTCCGTATTCCTGCATCATGCGACGGATCTGTTCCTGTCGGGCTGCCATCTTGGCCAGTTCCGAACTCATCGTGTTGTGTTCGCCCAACTTGGTGCGGCTACCCGGCTTGTTGCCTTGTTTTTCAAGCTCTTTCTTGAGCGATTCCATCTGTTTGTTCAGCTCTTCCTGCATCTGTCGCATGGACTTGGGCGATGGTTTTCCGCTGCCCGGATTGCTGCAGTTGCCCTTCATCTTCATCCCCTCCCGTTTGCAATTGCCATTCTTTTGCTTCTGCTGGTTCTGACGCATCTGGTTCTGCATCTGGTCGAGTGATTCGGCCAGTACCAGCGAGAGGTTGTTCAACGAAGTCATCGCATATTGCATCGGCTTGGAAGCCTGCGTATTGCGGTAATTACCATAGATAGACTGGTTATATTGCAACAGTCCCGAGAGCGACTTGGCGATATTGGATTTGACCTCGGAAAGCTCTTTGTTGACCACCGAGGCAATAGCCATCTGACGTTTGGCCATAGCACGAAGCGAGTCCTCCACATTACGGAAATCGTCCTTCAGGAGATTCTGTTTGGCGATTAACTGCTGATATTTCGGATCCTGCACACTCACCCGCGAGAGGTCGTTGATAAGCGTCTCCTGGTTGAAAGAGAGTTGCACTAGATTTTTCAGCAGTTGGCGCACCTGCTCTGCATCCTCAGCCAAGTCCTCCTGCTCCACATCCATCTGTGCACGGGCCAGCTCCTCCGACAGTTTTTGGAGGTCGTCGGCTGCCGATTTCTGGGATTTGGAAGCATCCTTTTTCTTGCCTTTCGAAAGTTTGCTTTCCGCCTCTTGCTGCTGTTGTTCGATACGGTTCATCAAGTCCTTGTCCAACTTGAAATCCGACGGTTGTTCCAGGTTCTTATAGTCTTTCTGTATCTGTTCTATCTCTTTCTCCAGCTGCTTGTATTGCTCCGAGAGCTGTTGCTGTTCCTGAAGGCTTTTCCGGCTGTCGTCCTGCTTGTTGGAGAGCTCTTCCTGTTTCTTTGCCAGCTCGTCGGCTTTGTTGACCGCCTGTTCCACTTTCTTCTCGAGTTCCAAGCGTTTCATCAGCTCAAGATTCTGGTCCAGCTGCTTCTCCAGGTCTTCGTTTTTCAGTTTCAGCTGTTCCAGTTCATCCTGCACTTTCTGCTTGTCCATCTCTTTCATCAGACGATCCATCTCCTTCATCATCTCCTTGATTTCGTCACTCATCACCTCGTCGAACAGACGGTCCAACTCCTTCTGTTTCTGGATGATCTCTTCGCTCTGGTCGCGGTATTTCTCCTCCAGGCGGTTGTTGTCCTTCATCTGTTCGCGCATCTGCTGCATCTGTTTTTTCACCTCCTCCTGCCGCTTCTTCAACTCCTCCAGCTGCTTCTTGTCCTGCCACGACAGCTCTTTCTTGTCGACCAGTTTGCGGATCATTTCGTTGATTTCCTCCTGCAGTTTGCGGAGTTCCGATATCGACAGCTCGGCCTGATGCTGCGCATCCGACGAACCCTCACGAATCAACTGGTCTATCTCTTCGTCGGTAGGGATCTGCACTTCGAAAGTCTGTGATTTCGTTGACTTCGAGCCGTTCACCCCGTCGTTGTCCCACACCTCGAAATAGTATTTGACATGGTCGCCCGGGTTGAGTGTCAACTGCGACAAGTCTGTCGAATAGACAAACTCCTGCGACGCGTCGCGCGTGATGACGACCGGCGTACGCTGTGTCTCTTTCACCGTGGTGTCGGTGGCGTTGCTTTTCTCTACGACGAATTCCAGTTTCGAGAAGCCGTAGTCGTCCTTGATATGTCCTCGGAAGAAATAGCGGTCGGGCATCAGCGAGTCGCCCATCTGGATGACCGCAATCATCGGATATGCATCGTCGATGACGGAGATATTATAGGCAAGCGTGTCGGAGACCGTATGCCAGTTGTCAGCATAGAAACCGTATGAGAACGAGGTCATTGCACGGATGGCTGTCTTGCTGCGCCCGTTTTCGTTAGGCAGCAGCGAGAATGCTCTGGTATCCGTAAAGAAATGAAGTGTGTCGCAATCCTTGGTCATAAAGAGCCATTCAACCGTACTGCCTTTAGGTATCGTGATATCGCCCTCGTTGGAGAGGATCTCCGGCAACTTACCCGTATAGGCAGGGTAGGTGAGGAGGGTCTGGAAATGGACAATCGCCGGACGGGGAATCACCTCCAGTTCATAGACTTTGGAGGTGACGCCGACTGCGGTGAACTGGAAGTTGTGCGATCGTTGCAGGTTCTTGAAGAGGTAGCTGTAGTGCAGGTTGTCGCGTTTCTGCATGCGATAGGCAACACCGTCAACCAGTATGGAGACCTCGCTGGGGATCTCGTCGCCCTCAATGGCGACCTCCACCATGAAATCCTCCTGTTGAGAGGCTTCCAGCGACTTGTTTCCCAAGACAAACGAAAAAGGAGCCGGACGCTCGAAATAGGTAGAATGCTTCATGATGCGTTTGGAAGGCTCCGTGATAAACGATGGCGCCACAATCAGCACAACGATGATAAACAATGCCGGTACGGCGACATACTTGACATATTTGAGGTTTTTCCGCAGGTCGATAGCGTTCAGAAACGGGATAGGGGAGAGCTGGTCCGTTTTCTGGTCGATAGCGGCACGAAGGAGTTCGCTGTCAGCTGTCTCACCCATTTTCTGCAGCTGCAGCAGGTTCAGCAGTTTGTCGCTGACTTCCGGGAAGTGGTCACCGATGATGGTTGCCGCCGTCTCATAGGAGATGCACGAACCCAGCCTGAACATCTTCAAAAGCGGCGTGACGATATAGACAGCGACTATGGCGGCCGTGGCGACGATGAACGACCAGAAAAGAACCGTCCGTACAGCGATGCCGAAATAGCCGAAATGCTCCAGCACGACCATCAAGATAAACAACATCAGAACGGAAGCCAAAGTGTAAAGCAAACCCTTCAGCAACCGGTTTTTATAGTATTTTCGGATAAACCGATCCAGTTTGTCTATGATGTTGTTGGCTGTCTGCACAGGAAATAGTTATTCTCAAAAAGATATATAACAACGTCACAATCGGAAAAATATTATGAAATGGCGACGCTTAAAATAATAAAAACTATGATAATTTGTAAAACTCCATTTTTTTTGTGTATTTTTGCACTTTAAAACGAATCTAATGAGTAAAGTTGTTTTGATAACAGGCGCCTCGTCGGGCTTTGGCAAAGCCACTGCCGAACTGCTGGCAAAGCGGGGCTATACCGTGTACGGCACCAGCCGCAACCAGGTGCAGCATGAACAAATCCGTTTTCTCGTCATGGATGTCCGGGACCGCGATTCGGTGCGGAAAGCGGTGGCGCAGCTGCTGGACGAAAGCGGCCGCTTGGACGTGGTGGTCAACAACGCCGGCATGGGCATCGGCGGCGCGCTGGAACTGGCCACCGACGAAGAAATCGCCATCCAGATGGGTACCAATTTCCGCGGCTGCGTCAATGTGTGCCAGGAGGTGCTGCCTGTCATGCGCCAGCAGGGTGGGGGACAGATTATCAACCTCAGCTCCATCGGCGGCGTGATGGGTCTTCCCTACCAAGGGTTCTATTCCGCCTCGAAATTCGCCATCGAAGGCTTCACCGAAGCCTTGGCGGCCGAGGTGAAAGGGTTCGGCATCAAAGTGTCGATGGTGGAACCCGGTGACTTTGCCACCAACTTCACCGCCCGACGCAAAAACTCCGAACTGACGGCCAAAAACGACGCCTACAGCGCCAGTTTCGCCCGCTCCCTGTCCATTATCGAGAAAGAGGAGAACGGCGGTCTAAAACCTGAAAAACTGGCCCAAAAAATAGTGAAAATCATCGAATGCCGTCGTCCACGGCTGCGCTACGTGGTGGCCAACCTGGAACAGAAACTCTCCGTATTGCTGAAACGCATACTGCCCGGCAACTGCATGGTAGGCATCTTGCGCAATTACTATAAAGTGTAACCCATTAATTCCTAATAATAATGAAAAACCAAGGAAAAGAAATCTGCGAGCAGCTGAAGGAAATCCGTCACCAGATTGCCGACGAGAACGACATTCCGCTGGAACAGCACGAATGCCATCACGAGGGACCCTGCCAAGGCACCTGCCCCCGTTGCGACTCGGAGCTGCAGTATCTGGAAAAGGAGATGGGGCGTCGGGGCCTGCTGGGGAAAGCAGCCCTGGTGGCAGGTATGACGCTGGGACTCGCCTCCATGTGCACGACACAAGGCGATGTCGAAAGTCCCTATCCTTTGGAAGGCGATGTCGTCGCACCAGAAGACACCACCGAATGCCCAAACAACAAAAGCGCCTCGAACGATGACGAAGCGCTCAATATCACTATAGAAGAACTCTGATCAGATCTCCTTGCCGAACACGGCACGGGTCATCAGCGGCTCGGTCTCGTAGGTGGTACCCCAGATTTTCTCAGCCTCGTTGCCGATAATCTGTGGGTTGGAGTAGGCCCATATCACATTGTTCTTGATGGCGTTGCGGTTCATCTCGGCATAATAGATGGAGTGAACGCCCCGTTTCTGCCAGTCGGGATGGACACCGTTGAGCAGCAGGTCGATGGTGTCGTATTTATGCAGCGCCCGCAGCAGGTGGTACCAGCCGAAGGGGAAGAGGTGGCCGTTGGCTTTCTGGTAGGCCTCGGTGAGGCTGGGGATGCTGAGACCGAACGCCACGAGGTTGTCGTCCTTGTCGACCACGAAATTGCAGAAATCCAAGTTGATGAAAGGGAAATATTCCTTGATATAGACATCGATTTCCTTCTCCGTCATGGGAACGAAATCATAGAGGTCCTTGAACGCGTCGTTGAGCGTGTGGAAGAACTTGCGGGCATAGGGGTAGACCTCTTTGCGTTTCTTGAAACGAAGCAGTTTCAGATTGTAGCGTTCCAGGATCAGGCCGTTGATACGCGCCACCTTGTCGGGGATAGGCTGGTTGGCATGCATCTTGTACTGCTGCCAGCGACAGATGATTTTGCAGTCCAGCCGCTCGATAAAGTCGATATAGTATTTCGGGTTATAGAGCGTGCTGAGGTTCTGGCGGGCATCGAAACCCTCAATCACCCAACATTCCTTGTCCATGTCGGTGAAGCCGAAAGGTCCTTCGACGAAAGTCATCCCTTTCTGGCGACCGTATGCCACCACCTTGTCGAACAGCGCCTGGCAGACATCGAAATCCTCAATGAAATCGAACCATCCGAAGCGGACGGCCTTTTTGTTCCAGTGCGTGTTGACCGAATGGTTGATGATGGCGGCCACACGACCCACCACTTTGCCGTCGACGGTGGCCAGATACATCTGCAGGTCGCAGTGTTCCAGCGACGGGTTTTTGTCGGTCAGCAGCGCCTTCTCGTCACGGTTCAAAGGAGGGACATAGGTGGGGACCTCCTTGAACAGGCGGTTGGGGAAAGCGATGAATCTGTTAAGGTCGCGACGGCTTTTCACCTCGCTGATAACGATATTTTTCATGGCACAAAGGGATTAGAATGAAAAGAGACGTTCTTTCAACGTCTCATTATTTTTATAGAAGGCCAAGTTTCTTGAAGCACTTGACAGATTTCTCGACGGCGAAATCGACATGTTCCAGCGTGTGTGTCGCCATCCAAGCCAGACGGATGAGCGTATCCTCGGGCGGCACGGCGGGCGAGATAACCGGATTGACAAAAACGCCCTCTTCGAGGAGCATGCGTGTCACCATGAAGGTCTTGTCGTTGTCCCGCACGTAAAGCGGCAGAATGGGAGTCTCCGTATTGCCAATCTCAAAACCCGCCTCGCGGAACGATTTGAGCGCGTAGTTGGCCACCTTCCACAAGTTCTCCTGGCGTTCGGGTTCGCTGCGCATGATTTCGATGGCGGCGATGACCGATGCCGTCGCCGAAGGGGGAATGCTGGCGGTGAAGATGTAGGGACGCACGTTGTGGCGCATCCAGTTGACGGTGTCCTTGTCGGCAGCAATGAAACCGCCAATAGAGGCCAGCGACTTGGAGAAAGTACCCATGACCAGCTCCGTCTTGTCGAGCAGGTTGAAATGGTCGGTGACTCCGCGCCCTTCGCGTCCGAAAACACCCAGACCGTGAGCTTCGTCGACCATCAGCGTGGCTTGGTATTTATCGCACAACGCCTGTATTTCCGGGAGCTTGGCGACATCGCCCTCCATGCTGAACACACCGTCGGTGACCACCAGTTTGGCGGCATCGAGCGGACAGCGTTGCAGCACCCGTTCGAGGTCGTTCATATCGTTGTGACGGTATTTCAACGTAGAGGCGAAAGTGAGCCGTTTGCCCTCGATGATCGAGGCATGGTCCATCTCGTCGAAAATCACATAGTCGTTGCGACCCGTGACACAAGGAATGACACCGGAATTGGCTTGGAAACCGGCTGAGAAAAGAAGCACGCCGTCCTTGTGGAGGAAGTCGGCCAGAATGTCTTCCAGCTGCTTGTGGATGTCGAGCGTTCCGTTGAGGAATGGCGAACCGGCACAGCCTGTACCGTATTTGTCAATAGCCGCCTTGGCAGCCTCTTTGATTTTGGGGTGGTTTGTGAGACCAAGATAACTATTGGAGCCCAGCATCAAGACCTTCTTGCCATTCATCATAACCTCGGTGTCCTGATCACTGGAAATCTCCCTGAAATATGGATAAACCCCCTTGGCTTTGGCTTCTTGCGGAGCCGTGTACCTGGAGAGTTTCTGTTGGAGTGGTTTCATCTATAGATTGGTTATTAAAAATGCAAAATAACAAAAAAAAATCGAAAAAAACCCCTATAGATTTGTTAAAAAATTAAACAATTGGGGTGTCAGGCGGCTCGTTCCAATTCTAAAAATTTGATTAGTAATATTTTTTACACCCAATATTTTTTCCATCAACAATGCGTAGCACCATGCTTCAGAGGGAGTTGAAATGCCTCCAGCGGCTTTGAAGCCTGCCGTCGAATTGTTTTTTTTCAAAAAATCACGCAAGGCAACCATCATGACAGTGGCCGACAAAGGTGTGGCCCCCACAGGAATCTTTCCTGTAGAAGTTTTGATGAAATCGGCTCCTGCCTGCAGTGCCAGCATGGAAGCACAGTAGATATTTTCCGTGGTCGACAACTCGCCCGTTTCCAGAATCACCTTCAGCGGCACCTTGCCACAAAGGGATTTGGCTGCCGCCACCTCATCGAAAAGATACTGGCTCTCGCCTTGGAGGAACATGCCCCTATTGATGACATAGTCCACCTCGTCGGCGCCCGAGTCGACAAGCCAGCGCACCTCTTCCATTTTCAGCTGCTGAGGCAGCTGTCCTGCAGGAAATCCTCCCGCTACAGCAGCCACATGAATACCGCTGCCTTCCAACACTTTTTTTGCCTCTTCGACGAAACAGGGATAGACACATACCGCAGCCACGGAGGGTATCGATTTGTCATGCATCTGCTTTACCTTCTCGCAGAAAAGACGTATGGATTGCGGCGAGTCGGAACCGTTCAGCGAGGTATGGTCCAAGCAACCGAACAGGCTGGATGCAGCTGTTCGGGAGAGCGATTCCTTACGAAGCACTTGCTCCGTTTCGTCTATGATTTGTTGAAAATAGCTGTCAGAATAGTCAAATTCAATGGTCATTGGCTGTTCTTGAATTTTTGGTACATTTTGTTGAAGGTGTCGGTGTTGAAGGCCGGAAGTCGGCGGGTTTTCTTGAATTCCGAAGTAAAGTACTTCCCCATCATGACATTTTTCACAAATTTGGAAGCATTCATTTTGGAACGACTCAGCAGGACTTTCCGCTGAGTGGCCAGCAAATGACGCTCTTTCTTTTCGACCTCGCCATTGACAAAAAGGATATGACGTGAATCGACTATCATGTCGCGTATGGGAAGCGAAATAGGGCATACCTCTTCACAACGGCCACACAGCAAGCAGGCATAGATGATATGTTTGTACGACTCCATCGATTCGAGATAGGGAAGCGTAATGTGGGCGATAGGACCTGTAAAGACATTGTTGTACGGTTCTTCTCCAATGGTTTGCAGCACAGGACAGACATCTTGGCAACGACCGCACTGCAGACAGGTGAGTGACTGACGGAGCTCTTTGTTGTTCAGCAGCTGCGTGCGCTGGTTGTCGATGATGAAAAGGTAGTTGTTACAATTCGAAGCACTCTTGAAAAAGACCATCTCCTGCTGGTTTCCACCGCTACGGTAGGTGGCCAGCTGCTGATAGACCTCCGCCCAATTGCTGTTGCACATGATACGGTCTATCGTGGTGAAAAAGATGTTTGTCTTGTCGTTCGTCAGCCGGGAAAAACTGTTGTTGCTCTGGTTAAGCAACAGCAACGCCCCTATATCGGCAAGCATCATATCCGCCACGAAAAACTGTACATCGCCATCCTCTCTCAACTCTATTTTCTCTTCACGAAGGAAATATTTGATACCCAACTCGCGAAAGATCGTCGATGCATTGACATTAGGCAATCTCACCGAACGTACTTTCTGTGATTTGAATATCTTTTTCAGACTGGCGAACACATCCTGGTAATCCGAAGCCCAAAAGACCGCGTTGTTCTTGTTTGAGAAATTCTTCTCAAACCGCGCCAGCTCCTCGTCGAGGTTTTCTATGGTGCGTTGCAGCATGGTACGGAAACGACCGGCTGTCTCTTCCATGTCAAGAAACTGCGACGGTTTTCCCTGACTTGTCTTGAACAATCCAGGCCCTTCGTTTTTCTTGATGGCCTTTTCAGAGATTTCCAAGAAGTTTGTATAATACTCGTTGTTCATCAATCCATACATTTGTTGATTTTCTCGACTCTGCGCTGATGACGGCCTCCTTCAAAAGGAGTGGAAAGGAAAATATCCACCAACTCCAATGCTTTCTCTACAGGAATAAATCGGGCAGGCAGTGCCATCATATTGGCATCATTGTGCTGACGTGCCAGTTGGGCTATTTCTTCGTTCCAGCACAACGCACAACGCACGTTGGGGTATTTGTTCACTGTCATCTGTACGCCGTTCCCCGACCCACACATCACTATTCCGCGTGGAAAAAGACCCTTATTGATGGCAGACCCTATTTGGTGGGCATAGTCAGGATAATCTACACTCTCCGATGAATAAGTACCGAAATCCTTGACCTCATATCCCTTCGAAACGAGATACTCTTTGACTTTTTCTTTCAGTTCAAAACCTGCATGGTCTGAAGCAAGCGGTATGTTTTTACTGTTTATCATTTCAGTTGTTGATTATTTTTTCAATTTTGCAAAGTTACAATAAAAAAACGGTACTATTTTAAGCGCTGAGAATATATTTTTAATAATTTATCACCATTTTATATAACAAATTGATTTATTATTATTTATATTTTAAAAATTTACAAAAATAACCGCGTGAATTTTACATTCGTGAAAAATTTTCACAAATCTAAAAAATCAGTTACAATCCTATTTTCAACAATTGTTATGCCAATTATTTATCAACACATTATTCGATTACATCAGTAAATTTTTTTGAGAAGACTATAAAAAATAAACAGTTACACGTTGAATTTCCGAGGAAACCATTGTCGATAAAATCTGATAAATTAAAACGTATTACAGTTTTGTTGAAAAAGTATGTTTTTCCAGAATTTTTCAGCCTTTTTCGAATAAAGAATTCAACGCTGAAAGGAATAAACATTTAACGGTTGATCTATCTTTCAACAGCAAGTTAATAAACATACAAATCAATGAAAGTGAATATTGAAGCAGGTGAAAAAACTGATAATAAAAAAGAATAAACAAATAGTTGGAGTAAACGAAACAGAGGATATGAACAAACTAACAGCCATAAAAAAGAAAAGAAAAAAAACTTTTTAATTTCATTTCTCTTTTTTCTTTTTTTGAATGATTTCATGATTCCTTTTTTGAAGTTTGAAATTAATTTGGTCATTCCGTTAAAAATCTGTACTTTTGCAAAATATAACTCTTTTTTTTTAATAGTGTAAACTATTAAAAATGAATTTTATGAAATTAAATAGCCAACTATGACAGAGAATGAGTTGAAAAACGAAATCTTAAGATTGAAGAAAGAAAAGGATATCGTTATTCTAGGACATTATTATCAGATTGATGAGATACAGGAACTTTCAGATTATGTAGGCGACAGTTTGGCACTGGCCCAAGAGGCACAGCGTACCGATGCGCCGATTATTGTCTTCTGCGGTGTCCATTTCATGGCTGAGACTGCCAAGATATTAAACCCTACACGCAAGGTGCTTCTTCCCGACAGGAATGCCAGCTGCTCGCTGGCGGAATCCTGCAGTGGCCCCGACCTAAGGAAGTTCAAACAACAGCATCCCGACCATATAGTCGTCTCTTATGTCAATTGTTCAGCCGAAGTGAAGGCTGAGTCCGATCTGATTTGCACTTCCGGCAATGCGGAAAAACTTATCAATGCATTGCCTGTCGACCAAAAGATCATTTTCGCACCTGACAAGAACTTGGGTTCTTATATCAACCGGCAAACCGGCAGAAACATGCTTTTGTGGGATGGTGTCTGCACGGTGCATGACGCACTCGAGGCTGAGGGCATTTTGAAATTGAAACAGTCGAATCCCGATGCGCCTGTTGTGGCCCATCCTGAATGCAATGCCGCTGTATTGGCCGTGTCTGATTTTATCGGTTCCACCAAGGCGATGCTCAACTATATCCAGACGGCTCCTTACAAACGTTTTATTGTGGCTACCGAGTCGGGTATTCTGTATGAAATGCGCAAAAACAATCCCGACAAGGAGTTTATTGCTGTCTCATCCAAAGAATCCTGTGCTTGTCTAGACTGTGCCTATATGAAGATGAATACTTTGGAGAAGTTGTATCTGTGCATGCGTGACGAGCAGCCCGAGATATTGCTTGATGCGGATCTTATTGAACGGGCAAGCAGACCTATCGTCCGTATGTTGGATATGTCGAAGCAATTGGGAATCATCAAATGATAGGCCAGCAGTCGGTATACGATTATCTTGCGTTGCAGGGGATTCCGTTTGATTACTATGAGCACCCGGAAGCACCTACCATCGAGATAGCGGCGCGTTTTTATCGGGGAGAGGGAACTACGCTGTGTAAAAACCTCTTCTTCCGCAATCACAAAGGCAACAAACATTACTTGGTGATTATGGACAGCAGACAAGAGATGGATATCCACAGCATCGAGAAACTGCTCCACCAAGGAAAGCTCTCTTTTGCGTCGCCTGAGCGCATGATGAAATATTTGGGCGTCACGCCTGGGTCGGTCAGTCTGCTGAACTTGGTTAACGACACAAATCATGAAGTGATATTGTTTGTCGACGAATCATTGTTGAAGGCTGAAAAGGTGAGTTTCCATCCCAACGACAACCGTGCTTCATTGGTGATAACCCGTGACGACATGTTGAAATTCATCCATTCCATCGGCAACTCTTACGAAATTCTTCCCCTCTACGGCAACCCCGTTGTTGAGAACCAGTAAAATAATGTTGATAACATACTAATCATTCAGCTGATACATAATAAATTATATAGTTGTTTCCCGTGAAACAAAAGTGCGTGGAGAAAAAAAGGAAAAACAGCAATGAAAACTTTTGAAATAACAGTCAAAGAGCCCAAGCCATTACTGGAATTGATAACGGATATTTTTCCTGATTACAGCCGTACAAAACAAAAGGAGATTCTTTCCCACAGGGTACTCATCAATTCCCGTCGGGTGACGCAATTCGACTTTTCGTTAGAGGTAGGGATGAAGGTTACTTTCTTGGGTGATGAGAACAGAAATAAACCGATGCAAGGCAAGATGCCCATCGTCTATGAGGACCGTTACCTGATAGTGGTCGACAAGCCGGTGGGACTCCTCAGCAGCAGCGGGCATCCCAATGACATGACCGTTATCACGGAGTTGAACGATTACCTGATTCGCCGCCGTTCCCGTCAGCGGGCCCATGTGGTACACCGTTTGGACAGAGATACCTCAGGGCTGCTGATTGTTTCGAAATCCAAAGAGGTGTCGCGTCAATTGGAACATGATTGGAAGGAACAGGTGTACGACCGCGCCTATGTGGGAGTCACCTGGGGAACACCTGTACCCCGCGAGGGAGTGGTGCGTTCATGGCTCACCGACGGTGAATACTGTGTAGAGTCTTCTCCTGTCGACAACGGCGGGAAACTATCGGTCACCCATTACCAGACATTGAAATCGAACGGGAAATATGCATTGGTGCAGTTTCGGCTGGATACAGGTCGACGCAACCAAATCAGGGTCCACATGCGGGATTTGAAACATCCGTTGCTCAAAGACCCTATCTATGGTTACCGCGACGACAACTCTCCGTTGAAGCGGTTGGCACTGCACGCCTATAAACTCTGTTTCCATCATCCGGTGACAGGAAAGGATGTCATACTGGAAACTCCATTCCCGGCCGAGTTTCTCAGTCTGTTTGAAAAGAAAAAAGGGGAGACAAAATAAAAAGCGGTGAAATAACGTTAATAAAAGATTAAGCAAAAATCGAAACATGGAATACAACACAAAAAGAGGAGACATGCAGTATCGCGAATATGGCCGCATGGTGAAAAAAATCATTGACCAGGTGTGCGATGTCGAGGAGGGGGAGCCACGCAACGAGGCGACCCGCGCCTTGGTGGCTGTCATGGGTCAAGTGAGCGGATTGTCACTTCGCGATGAAGTCTCCTTGCATAAACTCTGGGACCATTTGATGATTCTTTCTGAATTCCGTCTGGCATCGGCATGGCCCTATTCTCAAGAGGAATTGGAGTCATTGAGACAGCGGGCCAGTGAAGAAACCAATGCTCCTCAGGAGCGTCTGCCATACAAGAACACCCAGATCAACCGTCGTCACTATGGTGCCTATCTTGAATCTATGATGCGGCAGTTGAAACAGACTCCCGATGGTGAGGAGTACGATGTGTTGGCTTCTCTGGTGGCCCAGCAGGCTAAACGTGCCTATCTGGTTTGGAATGGTGACTTGTCAGACGACAATATCATAGTCAACCAGATGGCGCAGACCAGTGGGGACGAGCGGTTGACGGAGCGGCTTACTGACAAGGAGATCTATGTCAACAGCGCCAGCCTGCCGGTTGAACCTGTTGCGGGAAAGAAAAAGAAAAAGAAAAAAAGAAACGATTGAGAAACGGCAACAGTTTTTGATTATTATTGAGAATCCATTGAATTATGTCTACGTTTGAGATAGAAGGCGGTCACAGACTGCACGGAACCATCACCCCTCAAGGAGCCAAGAACGAAGCGCTCCAAGTGCTCTGTGCCGTATTGCTTACTCCTGAGAAGGTAAGGATTGACAATATCCCTGACATACGTGATGTCAACCATCTCATCAAGCTGCTGAAGCTGCTGGGTGTGAAAGTGGAAGAGCATCCGTGGGAAGGGGTGGGAAGGAGTTTCACTTTCCAGGCAGATGCTGTCGATCTCGATGTGCTGGGAACTGCACAATACTGCGCGCTTTCTTCCAGTCTGAGGGGCAGCATCATGCTTGCCGGACCCTTGCTGGCCCGTTTTGGCAAAGCCGTCATCCCCCAGCCGGGAGGCGACAAGATAGGCCGACGCCGTATCGACACCCACCTCACCGGTCTTGAAAGACTCGGAGCAGTCATCGACGACTTCCTGTTACGTTTGCCCGCCACCGCCACCAGTAAAGGGTCCAGCTATGGCGGCTACCAGCTCTCGGTGCCTGGTAAAATGGAGGGGGTCTATATGTTGCTTGACGAAGCCAGTGTCACCGGTACTGCCAATATCATCATGGCGGCCGTCATGGCCAAAGGGACGACGACCATCATGAATGCCGCTTGCGAACCCTATGTCTACCAGCTTTGTGAGATGCTGAATCGTATGGGGGCGCGAATCTCGGGTGTACGCAGCAACCTCTTGACCATCGAAGGGGTGGAATCCCTGCAGGGCACCACCCACTGCCTGCTCCCCGACATGATTGAGGTGGGCAGCTTCATCGGTATGGCAGCCATGACCCGGAGCGATATCACCATTAGCCATGTGGCATTGGAGCACCTGGGTCTTATCCCGCAGATGTTCCGTCGTTTGGGTATTGAGATATGGCAGAAAGGCGACGACCTATACATCCCTGCGCAGGAGGTATACGAAATCGACCGCTTCATGGACGGTTCCATCCTCACCATCGCCGACGCCCCATGGCCGGGATTCACGCCCGACCTTATCAGTATTGCGCTGGTGACAGCCATTCAGGCACGCGGCAGCGTGCTCATCCACCAGAAGATGTTCGAGAGCCGCCTTTTCTTTGTCGATAAACTGATAGAGATGGGTGCCCAGATTATCTTGTGCGACCCCCACAGGGCCACCGTAATCGGACTGGCACGCGAACATCCTCTGAGGGGCATGCACATGACTTCGCCCGATATCCGTGCCGGTGTGGCGTTGCTCATCGCCGCCATGGCGGCACAGGGTGTCAGCCATATCGACAACATTGAGCAGATCGACCGCGGCTACCAGAATATCGATACCCGCCTCAACGCCCTCGGTGCCCACATCACCAGAATAGAGTAATTATTTTGAAACAGCAAATCATTTTAAACCCACTTATCATACCATGTTCGGATTATTCAAGAAGAAGCATACACCGCCCACATTCGCTCCCTTGCGTACAGATATGCACTGCCACTTGCTGCCTTTGGTCGACGACGGCAGCAAGTCGCTCGAAGAATCGCTCGAAGTGCTGCAAACCATGAAGGAGGTTGGCTTCGAGGAGGTCCGTCTGACTCCCCATTTCCAGTACCCGCGTTTTCCGAACCGCGAGGAGGATATAGAAGAACGTTACAAGAACTTCTGTGACGAGGTGGAACGTAACCGCGGCGACAAGGAACTCCCGCTGATGAAAAGTGTCACCGGAGAGTACCGCATCGACGACGGTTTCCAGGACTGTGTGGATCGGGGACATCTGCTCACCTACCATTTCGCCGATCCTGCCAAGGGATCCGAGAAGGGCTTGCTCCTGCTGGAGCTCTCTCTCCACCAGCCGGTGATGGGATTCGATGAGATTATCTTCGAACGGCAGATGGAAGGGTACGACATCATCCTGGCCCATCCGGAGAGGTATCCCTATTTCAACGTCCACAGCAGCAAGCTGGAACAGATGAAAGAGCAGGGGGTCTATTTCCAGGCCAATATCCTGTCGCTCGACGGTTTCTATGGTGAGGAATCCCGCAAGAAAGCCTTCGAATACATCGAAAGCGGGTGGATAGAGTTCCTGGGTACCGACATGCACAATGTGATGTATGCCCAAGGGTTGCGACATGCGGCTGAGAACAAGAAAATCATCCACCTGCTCGAAAAAGTGGAGTTTGAAAACAAAAATCTGGTTGAAAAATAAAAAAAATTATCATGGATATTTTAGATGCTATATCGCCCGTTGACGGACGTTACCGCGGCAAGACAGAACCGTTGGCCGCTTTTTTCTCTGAATCGGCACTGATACGCTACCGTGTGAAGGTGGAGATTGAATACTATATCGCGCTCATGCAAGAACTGGGCACGGTCAAGGAACCTATCGACAGCGAAGCCCTGCGCAGCCTTTACCGTGACTGGACACTCGAATCGGCAGCACGAGTCAAAGAGATAGAGAAAACCACCAACCACGATGTGAAGGCGGTGGAATACTTTATCAAGGAACGTCTCGATGCCATGGGCAGCAAACTGCCGCGTGAGCTGGTCCATTTCGGACTTACTTCGCAGGACATCAACAACACCGCTTTCCCCATGATGATGAAGGAGGCCCATGAGTCAGTCGTCCTTCCCGCCTACCAATCCTTGGTCGAGAAGCTGGAGTCGCTGGCCCGCGAATGGCGCACCATCCCCATGCTGGCCCACACCCACGGCCAACCTGCCTCGCCCACCGCGCTGGGCAAGGAGATCATGGTCTTTGTCTACCGCCTGAAGCAGCAGCTCGCCGCCTTGGCACAGGTTCCTTTCACGGGCAAGTTCGGCGGCGCCACGGGCAACTACAACGCCCACAGAGTGGCCTATCCGCATATCGACTGGCGCCGTTTCGGCGACCGTTTTCTGGAAGAACGCTTGGGCATCCAACGCCAGCAGCTCACCACCCAGATTGAGAATTACGACCATCTGGCAGCCTATATGGACGGTCTGCGCCGCCTCAACACCATTCTTATCGACCTTTGCCGCGACATCTGGACCTATATCTCCATGAATTATTTCCGTCAGCGCATCAAGGCTGGCGAAGTGGGAAGTTCCGCCATGCCTCATAAAGTGAATCCCATCGACTTCGAGAACGCCGAAGGCAATCTCGGCGTAGCCGATGCCCTCTTCACCCATTTCTCCATGAAGCTGCCCATCTCCCGCATGCAGCGTGACCTCACCGACTCCACGGTCATCCGCAATTTGGGCATGCCGCTGGCCCATACCCTTGTGGCGCTGCAGTCGCTCCAGAAAGGCTTGGGCAAAATACTGCTCAATGAGGCCAAGCTCCATGAGGATCTCGAGGAAAACTGGGCGGTGACGGCAGAAGCCATCCAGACCGTGCTGCGTAGCATCGACTACCCCAACCCCTACGAAGCGCTGAAACAGCTGACCCGCACCAACGAAAAGGTGACGGCGGAGACCATGGCTGCCTTCATCGACAGTTTGGAGGTCGCTCCCGAAGTGAAGCAGCGGCTCCGTGCCATCACCCCGCACAACTACCTGGGTTACGCTGAGGAAATCTGACAAGCGATGCGTTCCACCATCACACGCAAGGGTTTGTTCCGTCACGGAAGTTCGATGGCCGCTTTCATCGTTACGGCGGCTCTCGCTGCCTTTTTGACGATGGCCACCGCCTTGAGTGTGACAGATTTCCTACAGCTGATATTCCCTTCGGAGGGCGCTTCAGCGACATTGTCGGCAGGCAGTGCCAATCCTGTCGAGTCGCTCCTCTCCGTCGTCTACGACTGGTTGGTGGCACAAGGCCCTATGCGTGCCTTGATGCTTTATGCCGTGCTGCTTTTCGTGCTTTACGGGTTGAAGAATGTCTGTTCCTATCTGGCTTTGGTCACCTTTGCAGCCACCAAGACGGGTGTGTTGCGTGATGTCCGCGACCAACTCCACCGTGCCGTTCTCCGACAGCCCTTCGCCGGCTGGTCGCAGCAGCAGCAAGGCCACTGGCTTTCGCGCATGAGCAACGACATGGCGGAGTACGAAGCCAATGTGCTCGACAGTATCCAGCTGCTGGTCCAGTCGGTGCTGACGATGGTGATATATATCTTCATGCTTTTTTACCTTGATTGGCGCATGACACTTCTTGTCGTTGCGGTAATGGGTGTGGGCACCCTGCTGCTTTCTGTCAGCCGACGGCTGAAACGGCAGTCCAAGCAGTTGCAGGCGTTGAATGGCGAGTTGATGTCCACCACGCAGGAAACGATGGACTCGCTTAAGGAAATCAAGGCCGCCACAGCCATCGACTATGTCAACGAACGCCAGCGGGAGCAGAACCGTCTCTTCACACGCCGCCGCATCGCCCTCTACCGTCGCATCAATGCCGCATCGCCTATCAGCGATTTTGTGGGCAACACCATCGTGGTGATTATCCTTATCCTGGGGGCCTACCGTGTGTTGGGCGATGCCGCCACGCTTACGCCGGCGCTTTTTGTGTCATATATCATGATTTATGTGTTGTTGCTCACCCCTATCAAGGATTTCAGCAATGCCATGGCGCAGTTGAAGAAGGGTAGGGGAGTGGAGGAACGGTTGGTCGAAGCCATCGAGGTGGTCGAGACACCGTCCGGGCAGTCCGTCACAGGCTCCGCCGTGCAGCCGTTGACGCCCGTTGAGGCTCCCATCCAATCCCTGCAGCTGCGCGATGTCAGTTTCGCCTACGGCCGCGAGCAGGTATTCGACCATCTGTCGCTCGACATACCCATCCACCGCCATACCGCCGTCATCGGTGAGAGCGGTTCGGGCAAGACCACGCTGGGGCGTATGCTTGTCGGGCTGCTCGATCCGCAGGAGGGAGCTGTACTTATCAATGGGACGCCCTGCAGTGGTGCCGAACGGGCGGGGAGGATAGCCTATATCCCTCAGGAGCCGATGCTGTTCAACGACACAGTCGAGGAAAACATCCGATTCGGCCGCCCTTGGGTCACCCGCGAACAGATCGATGAAGCGGTCCGCATCGCGCAGGTGGATCCGATTCTGAAGCAACTTCCCAACGGGTTGCAGACCTCTATCGGCGACGGCGGCAGCCGTCTTTCGGGCGGCGAACGGCAGCGTGTCAATATCGCCCGGGCGTTGGTGGGCAATCCCGCCGTTATCGTCATGGACGAGGCGACGGCGGCGCTCGATGCAGCCACCGAGCAGCATTTCAGCGATTCGCTGCGTGAGAGCATGCGCGACCGTACCATGGTTATCATCGCCCACCGAGCATCGACCATAGCACGCTGCGATGCGGTCTTCAGCATGGAAGAGAAACGATTCATCAGAAAGGCGGAAGCATGAAAACGAAGGTATTCCATCATATAATGCCTTTCTTTGCCCTCTGCGTCTTTTTTTGTGTGGGGCCACTGCCGATGAAGGCTTGTGGCGACACCATTCCCCTTCAGGCGCTGCAGATCGCCACCCGCACCGTTGAGCTACAGTGGACCCCGGCAAGTACGGGTACCGCCACCACCGTTTTCCGTCGTTATCCCGGCGAGACCACCGAACGCCAGATAGCGGTCACCTCAGACAACCACTATATTGACCGCCATGGTCGTGCCGTGTGCGACGATACGGTGTATTACTCCGTCAGCCAGACCATTGCTGGAGTCGACAATCGGGGGGCCGCTGCGGTGAATGTCAACGATATGGACCCTACAGCCATGGCGACGTGGGGATTGGTGACGGTCGATGAGGCCAGCCAGACCATCCTTCTGCAATGGGAAGCCAGTCCTGACAGCGACATTATGGGCTACCTTGTCATGGAGGGCAGTCCCAGTATGGTGGTCGACACGGTTTTCGGACGGACCAACACACAATATACGGCTTCGCGTTTCGCGACCGATACCGTCTACCATTTCCGCATCTGCGCTTTCGATTCCTGTTTGTTGGCGGCGGCACTGACAGACCCCTGCAACAATGTCGTTGTGCAGTTGGAGAGCCAGCCCTGCAGCCGTTCGGTGACGGCTCGTTGGAATCACTATGAGAATATGCCGGGTGGGGTGGACCATTATGAGTTGTGGGTTTCCGAGGATGGCGGTGCTTTCAGTCGGGTAGCCACCGTGGGAGCCACAGAGACGCCCCAGTCCCTTTTCGAAGTCTCGGAAGCGGCCATGTCCGTACAGGCCTATGTCAAGGCTGTCGGCGGGCAGTACGTGTCGCTCAGCAACCGCGATACGGTGGCTTTTTCTACGGCCGAGCGTCCCGCGTATTTCTATCTGCGCAAAGTCTCCACCTCTGACGATGGTGCTGTGGTCACGGTGATGGCGCAGACCGACCCCCAGTTTACGGGTGACGATTATAAGGTCTACCGATCTGTTGACGGCGGTCCTGTTGCGGTGGTGGGCCATTGCCAGCCCCAGAGCGACGGCAGCTTGGTGTGGCATGATTTGTCGGCCCGACCCACCGAAGCAGTCTATAGCTATTGTCTCGGAGTGCTTGACGGCTGCGGACGCAACGAGATGAAAACACGCACAGGCTCCACCCTGCTGCTTCGTCTTGAGGAGCAGGGAACAGCGTTGTTGGCTAGCTGGAATGGCTATGAGGGATGGACAGGTACTACGTCCTATGATCTTTTGGAAAGCCCGATAGAGGAGGAGCAGTGGGTCTCGGTCGGTGCCACCACCGCCCAAGATGTGGTGGTTTCAAGTGACGGACAGCAGGGCGGAGGCCGTCGCTATAAGGTTGTTGCCGCCGAAGGGAACAATTCCGAGCACCAGTTAGGCGACACGCTGCAAAGTGCCATCTTCTACCATCGACAGGAGACGCAGGTGTGGCTGCCCAACGCCTTTACGCCTACGGAGACTTCCAACAATTATTTCGGTCCACAGTTTCTTTATATGGATGCTGCCGACTACCAGTTTGTCATCTTCAACCGGCAAGGTCTTGAAATATTCCGAACTACCGATCCGTCTGTCCAGTGGGATGGGCGCAAGGAGGGCCGTCTGTTGCCGGCAGGATCGTATGTCTATTGGCTCAGTTATCGCAAAGGCGACGGCACCATCCAGTATCGTAAAGGGACGGTAACGTTGGTTTATTAAAACGCATTTTTTTGTATCTTTGTCTTTGCAAAGTCAAGGAGGAATACTATAAAATTATTTGATTATAAATAGATTAATAAAATGAGGGTCGCATTATTTACCAAGAACAATACACCGGAGCATAAGGCTGGAAGAGAAGCTTTGATAGAAGCATTGCGTCGTCGTGACATCGAAGTGGTGGAATTGTGGAATCATGAGATACAGATTGATATGATGGTCTCTATTGGTGGCGATGGTACGTTGCTGAGTGCTGTTCACCAGATTGGCGATTGTGGCATACCTGTGGTGGGTATCAATTTCGGTCATTTGGGTTTTTTGACCACAGCGGGACGCGACGATATCGATAAATTGGCTGATTGTCTGCGTGAGGGACGTTACAGCACAGAGAAGCGTACCATGCTCGAGGTTACCGTGCATTCGGGTGGAGAATGCCGGCATCTCAGTGCACTCAATGAAGTCTATCTGCACCGTTGCGAGGATGCCCCCTTGCTTCACACGCAGGTGGAAGTCGACGATGACATGGTGGCCACTTATGCCGCTGACGGCTTGATTGTGGCGACACCGACAGGTTCCACCGCCTATTCGCTCAGTTGCGGCGGTCCCATCTTGACTCCCGATTCAGGATGCTTGGTTCTGACCCCCATAGCAGCCCATACACTTACGCAAAGACCTGTTATTGTCAGCGACAATGTACGTCTGCGACTCCATGACGAAGAGGCCGACGTCCGTTTTACGCTGGGTGTCGATTCCTATGTCTGTACGCTCGACGGCACCAGTGTGGTAGAGGTCTGCAAAGCCCCTTATAGCACCCAGCTGGTGCGTATCGAACGCCAAAATTTCTTTTCCGCCATCCGTGACAAACTGATGTGGGGTTTGTAGTCCTGTACGCCAGCTATCTTAAGGTATAGGATAGTATTGAATTAAAAAAAAATAATGTTTAAAGCTCACATAATAAAAATATTTCTGTATCTTTACATTTTCAAAAAAAGTGTTAAATATGGAGTTGAGTACGTATTTTCAGCCTGTTAGTTTAGAAAAAATTGCATTTCGCGAAGATGAATTCATCACAAATGTCGGAATGGCAACCCGAATTTATCATCAGGAAGGCGATTTTCCAGGCTTGGAAAACGTGCAACTGGCTCTTTTCGGGGTATGCGACGACCGGGGAGCTGTGGACAATGCAGGATGCAAGGATGGTCCCGACGAGATCCGCCGTTTCCTCTACCGTCTGGCATTGCCGGAGGCCTCCATGCAGATGGTGGACTTAGGCAACCTTCAGGCGGGCGATACGCAGGAAGATACCCAGTATGCGGTCACGGAGGTGGTCTACAAACTGCTGGAACGCAACATGACGGTCATTATCCTGGGTGGCGGCCAACAGCTCTCGTTTGCCAATTACAAAGCATACGAAGTGCTGGGTCGTGTGGTGAATATCGCCAGCGTCGACGCCATGTTCGACTTGGGCAACGACACAACGGGGCTGACGTCACGCAACTGGATGAGCCATATCATCGCCCAGCAGCCTAACTACCTCTTTAACTTTGCCAATATCGGCTATCAGACCTACTTCACCGGCAAGGCTATGGTGGACTTGATGGACGAGCTGAATTTCGATGCCTACCGTCTGGGTGCCATCCAGGCGGACATGGTACGTGCCGAGACGCTGGTTCGCTCGGCGGACATGGTGTCGGTCGACATCAACGCGGTGCGCCTCTCCGACGCCCCGGGACAAGTCCACGGGTCGCCCCACGGCTTCTACGGCGAAGAGCTCTGTCGCCTGGCTCGCTTCGCAGGCATGAGCGACAAACTCACCTCCATCGGTTTCTACGAGTACAACCCGCTCTATGACATGCGCGGCCAGACCGCCCACATGATCGCCCATGCGATATGGTACTTCATCGAGGGATTCTATCTGCGGCAGTCTGACTTCCCGCACCGCGACAAGCAGAACTACAAGCACTTCATGGTAGGACTGAACGAGGGAGACATGGAGATCTCCTTCTACAAAAGCAAGAAGAGCGACCGCTGGTGGATGGAAGTGCCTTACAACGGCGAACAGAAAGAACAATACAAACGTCACCTGTTGGTGCCCTGCACCTATGCCGACTACGAACAGGCGCAGCGTAACGAAATGCCCGAATTGTGGTGGAAGTACTACCAACGCGTGAATTGATACAGAATAACCCCAAACCCAATAAAGTTTCTAACCCTTTTAAATACCAGATTATGAAAAGATTCAGTACCTTTCTGATGGCTATGGCCATAATGGGATTCTTCTTGACTTCTTGTTCCAAGAAAGTCTATTACCAAGTATTTCAGACATTGCCCTCCAATGCCGAGACATGTCAGATGAAGGATGGCAATATGACACATGAAGATGCCTATTGCATTGTGCGTTACAATTTCTTCGCCCAGGAAGGCGATGCCGGATTCTGGGTCACCAACAAGAGCGACTCGATTATCTATGTCGACCTGGCGGAGTGCTTCTTCAACCTGAACGGCAATGCCTACGACTACTATCAGGGTCGCGAATGGACCCAGACCAAGTCGCAGACCGTCTCCAACTCCAAAAAGGAGAAAGGCAACAAGACAGCTGATATCTCGTCCAGCGCCAGTTCCACTTCCACCAAGGCTACCTCGTCGGTGGAACGCAGAGTGGTGATTGTGCCGCCCCATGCAACGAAATATGTGTCGGAATACCATATCGTCTCGAATATGATTGAACTCTGTGGGGTGAAAGACACACCGCGCAAGGGCAAATCGGCCGGTGCTTCGTTCACTCAGGAGACTTCGCCGGTTGTTTTCGGCAACTATGTCACCTACAAGGTAGGCATGCACGGCAAGAAGGTACATGTGGATGATATGTTCTATGTGTCGCAGATTATCAATGTGAACGAAGGCTCGATGTTTGAGATGGTGCGCGAGAAGGATGCCTGCGGCAAGGAGAAAGGCGAGAAAGTGGAAAAGATGCTCTACTCGACTGCCGACCGTTTCTACGTGTCCTACAAACGCTAAACCAATTCATACTGTCGGGACGTTTGGAATGCTGCGGTGCTCCATGCGTCCCGGCCGTTTGACCGCATGACCAGTCATGCAACGACCAAAGCAAACAATTATTAACCCAAAATTCAATTCATAATTATTAACTAACTTTCAAAGGGGGTGCCCAACCAGCCGACACCCGTCGGCAGGGCTGAGAACAGACCCTTGGAACCTGATCCGGATAATACCGGCGGAGGAAAAAACATGAAAAAACAACAATTAAGAATGGGTGCATTGCACAAGATGCTTTGCACCGCGGCAGTAGTGCTTGCCGCAACCAATGTCACTTATGGTCAAACCGACAAACGCGACACTGTGAGAACCAAACAATTGGAACGGGTCATCATCACAGATTCGCGTGTGAGCAACAAAGCACCTCTCACCACCACCACCCTTAACCGTGAACAGCTTGACGAAGAGAAAATCTCTCTGTCGCTGCCCTACATGTTGGAGAACCAGCCCAGCGTCGTCACCTCGAGTGAGAATGGCGCAGTGGGTGTCACCAGCATGCGTATTCGTGGTGTGGACGCCACGCGCATCAATGTCAACATCAACGGCATCTCGCTGAACGATGCTGAGAGCCAGACGGTTTATTGGTACAACATACCCAATTTGGGCGGCATGTCGCAGAGCGTGCAGCTGCAGCGCGGTGTCGGTGCCAGCAATGGCGGTACGGCCGCTTTTGGCGGTGCAATGAACCTACAGACCCTCAGCACTGCCGCACAACCTTACGGTTCGGCCGACTTGGGATGGGGTTCGTTCAACACCCGCCAGTATGGCTTTACGGTCGGTACGGGCCTCACCAAACACGGCTTCACTTTCGACGCAGCCTACAACGGCTTGACGAGCGACGGCTGGCAGCGTGGCGGGCAGACCAAGCAGCAGAGCCTCTTCCTCAATGCCGGATGGTACGGCGAGAAGTCTTTGTTGAAGTTCATTGCCATTATCGGCGACCAGCATACAGGCATCACCTGGAACGGCGCCACCGAAGAGGAACTCGACAACGACCCCCATTACAATAGTCGCGGCTCGTATACCGACTCGTTGGGCAATGTCTATTACTATGGCAACGAGACCGACAACTACCTGCAGCAGCACTATCAGCTGTATTATAGCCGACTGCTCAGCGACAACCTGACCCTCAATGCCGCTGTCGACTACACGCTGGGTAAGGGCTACACCGAAAGCTATAAGGACAACAAGAAAGCCACCAACTTCGCCATGGGCGACATGATTGCCGCCGGTGTGAGGAGCGACTTCATCACCCGCAAGAATATGGACAATAAGGCCCTTACCGCCAACCTCTCGTTGGGTTACCACAAGGACGGGCTCACGGCCTCGTTCGGCGGCAGCTACCAGCACTACAACGGCGACCATCTGGGCGAGGTCATCTGGTCGCAGCTGGTGCCGACGGTCAGCGAGGACAACACCGTCACCGGATGGGACGACAACACCGGTGAGAAGAACGACGCGGTCCTTTTTGCCAAACTGAACTATGAATTCTCCAGCCATTTCAACCTCTATGCCGACCTGCAGGCACGCTTTGTGTCCTACAGCTTGCACGGCATCGACGACGACTACGGCCAGATTGACTACGACACCACCCACCTCTTCTTCAACCCCAAAGTGGGTCTCAACTATCGCATCGACGACAACCAGCGCTTCTACTTCGTCGCCGGCATATCGAACCGCGAACCCAACCGCACCGACATCAAGGAAGCCTGCGCCGACAATGACACCATCAGCCCCGAGACCATGCTCGACATCGAACTGGGCTATCAGATCAAAAAGAACCGTTTCCACTTCGAGGGCAACCTCTATGCCATGCTCTACAAGAACCAGCTGACAGCCACCGGTGTGGTCACCGAAAGCGGCTATGCCCTGATGGAGAATGTGGACAAGAGCTACCGCATTGGTGCCGAACTCGTGGCTGGCTATCAGTTTGACCGCCACTTCTCGTTGGAAGGCAACCTCACCCTCAGCACCAACAAGATTGTCGACTACCAGTATGAGGTGACCCTCGACGACTGGTATTCCAAGACCGTACTCAATATGGGCACCACCGACCTGGCCTTCTCGCCTTCGGTTGTGGGCGCCGCCATCTTCACCTATCGTCCGGTCGAACAGGCCAAGCTTCAGTTGGTGGGCAAATATGTGGGCGAGCAGTATGCCGACAACACCTCGCGCGAGGACATGCTCGTGGAAGATTATTTCCTGCTCAACCTGCGCGCTTCGTACACCTTCGACATGAAGAACCACAACGAACTGGAATGCCAGTTGGCCGTCAACAACATATTGAACCACCAGTACCGTCTGAGCGCCTACGCCTATGGCGTGTACGACCCCGTTGCACAGACGTTCGACAACTACCGTGGTTACTTCCAGCAGCCGGGCATCAACTTCATGGCCCGCGTAATCTATCGCTTCTAACCGACTGTGTTTTAACCGCAGGACATTGATATGATTTCCATCTTCGGATTTCAGATATCAGTTATCGACCTCATCGGTGCCATCATCGGCCTGTTCTATGTCGTCAGCGAATATAGGGCAGGCCGGTGGTTCTGGCCGTTGTCGCTGCTGATGTCGGCGTTTTATGCCGTTATTGACTTCAGTGCTGCGTATTATGCTAACGGCTCCATCTGTGTATACAATTTCATCATGTCCATTTACGGCATCCTGGTATGGCGTGGCATAGTGCAGAGCCGTAACAAGGCGGAACGGCCTTTCGGTTCCTGTCCGTTGCGCAATGTGCCATGGATAGTGCTGGTTGTCGCTGTGCTTTCGGTGGTGCTGTGGTGGCTGTTGCAGTTGCTGGGCGAAGGCCACGAAGGGGTCGACATCCATGTCTCGGCATGGCTCGACGGCATCTCGTCGGCGCTGACTATTGTCGGCATGTGGATGCTCTCCCAGAAATGGTGGCAGCAGTGGATTTGCTGGATGGTGGTGAATCCGATCATGATGGTGCTGTTCTGGATGAGCGGCAACTATGCATCGGCGGTGCTGTATGTCGTTTTCGAGGTGTTCTGCATTTTAGGTGTCCTCTCGTGGCGGCGCAAGGCCCTTGCCGATGAAAGAAAGGAGATATGTGATGAATAAAGCGATTATTTTAGCCAACGGATTGTTTCCCAAACGGGAGGAGGCACTGCAGGCGTTGCTGCAGTCGCCCTTGTTGATATGCTGTGACGGAGCCTACAACAAGCTTGTGGCCAGCCAGCTCTTCTCCCATGCACAGGTGCTGCCCGAAGTGCATGTGGTGGGCGACGGCGATTCGCTGAAGTCGGAGGTGCGCCTGCATCCCCCGTTCCCTACGCAGTTTGTTTCGGGATATGACGACCAGGAGACCAACGACCTCACCAAGGCGGTCAAGTATGCCCTCACGCTGGGCGTTACCCATGTTGTTATTTTGGGTGCCACTGGCTTGCGCGAGGACCACACGCTGGGTAATATCAGCCTTTTGGCCCAGTATGCGGGAATGAAGAGTGCATCGGGCAATCCCGTCAAGGTGCGCATGTACACCGATTACGGTTACTTCACGCCGATAACGGAGACTACGACATTTGCTTCTTTTGAGCGCCAACAGGTCTCTATCTTCTCTTTGTCGCCGGAAGTGTACCTCACCGCTGAAGGGTTGCGTTACCCTTTGCAGCGGCGCCGGCTGCACTACTGGTGGGAGGCGACGCTCAACGAAGCCATCGGCGAGAAATTCATCGTTTCGGTGGAAGGGCAAGGCGTGGCACTTGTCTACCAAACCCATGCTGCCAAATAAAAAAACGAAACAATGTTTTGTTTCACAGCCAACTACCATGCGAAGTAAAAAAAGTGGCTTCCGTTTCTTATTTTTTGTGTACTTTTGCAGCCGCAAAAAGGGGTATTAGCTCAGTTGGTAGAGCGCTTGGTTCGCAATCAAAAGGTCACCGGTTCGACTCCGGTATACTCCACTCCAGAGGCTGTCTTCATCAGCCGTAAAAGATTTAATGATGAAAAAAGCAATCCGTTTTATTTTGAGTGCCGCATGGGTGGCCGGCGCCATTTTCATTATCAGCTGCACCACGGGCGACGATGTCATGACCAAGAAGAAAGGGGTCTACACCATCAATACCACCACCCTGTCGCAGGATGTCAAAGGTTACATAGGTCCCACGCCGCTGCTTATCACCGTCGAAAAGGACAAAGTGATGAAAGTCGAAGCCCTGGAGAACAGTGAAACACCGAAGTTCTTCGAACGGATGAAGAAAGGCGGTATGTTGGAGCGCTGGAACGGTATGACTGTCGACGAGGCGCTGTCCGCCAAGGTGGATGTCGTGGCAGGCGCCACCTATTCCTCCAACGCCGTCAAAGAGAACGTGCGGTTGGGACTCAAATACTACAAGGCACACAAATAAGATAATCCCCCTCAGAAGCCCAAACGGACATACAGGATTTTTTGAGGAGGCCCCTTCTGTTTTTTATGATGATGGCTCCGTCGGTTTTGCGGCGTCCAGACCCACTTTGGTTTGCACGGGTGGGCTGCTTTCATGTCAGATAGGCACGGGTGACGGATGTTGCTGCCGTGGTTATCTTGCGGGGGACTCCTTCGTAGAGCAGTTGTCCGCCGGCTTCTCCGCCTCCAGGACCCAGTTCTATCAGCCAGTCGGCATGCTTCATCACGTCGGTGCTGTGCTCAATAAGTATCAACGTGTTGCCGGCATCGGTCATCTCGTCGAACAGTCGCATCAGCCGGTGGATGTCGTCCAGATGGAGTCCGTCGGTGGGTTCATCAATGATGTATATCTCGCCTTTCCGGTAGAGGTTGTCGGCCAGCTTCACCCGCTGCAGCTCGCCGCCACTGAGGGTCGACATGCTCTGGTCCAGATGCAGGTAGCCGAGACCTACCTTCGACAGCGCTTGCAACTGCGGCTCGAAAGGCTGTCCGGCAAAGAAGTCGATAGCTTCGTCGACAGAGAGCGACAGCACCTCGGCGATGGTCATGCCATGGTAACGGTAGCGTAGGGCGGTCTCGTTGTAGCGTTTTCCGTGGCAGAGTTCGCAGGTGGTCTCGATACTTTCCATATAGGCCATGTCGCTCACAATGATACCCTTGCCTTTGCATGCGGGGCAGGCTCCTTGGCTGTTGAAGGAGAAAAGCTGGGCACTGACTCGGTTTTCGCGGGCAAAGAGGCGACGGATGGTGTCGCTGATGTCAAGATAGGTGGCCGGCGTGGAACGCAGGTTGACGCCGATGTTTTTTTGTCCGATGAAGGTGGTCTTTCCTTCGAAATGGGACATGAAATGTTCCATCAGCGAACTCTTCCCCGAACCGGCGACACCGGCGATAACGGTCATCACCCCTTTGGGGATATCGACAGACAGATCTTTAAGATTGTGGAGTGTGGCATGTTCCACATGGAACCATCCTTTGGGTTGTCGTGTGGCGGACTTGAATTCCGAGTGTTGACGCAGCATGCGTCCTGTCACGGTGTCGGAACGCACCAATTGGTCGAAACCCCCTTCGAAGGTGATCTGTCCGCCTTTGCTGCCGGCTCCGGGACCCATGTCGACGATATGATCGGCCATGGCGATGATTTCGCGGTGGTGTTCCACGATGAGCACCGTATTGCCGTGGTCACGCAAATGGCGCAGTGACTCTTTCAGCCGGCTGATGTCCTGCGGATGCAGTCCCACACTGGGTTCGTCGAGCACATAGACCATATCGGTCAACGCCGAGTTGATGTATTTGGCTATCTTTGTACGTTGCGCTTCGCCGCCGCTCAACGTCCCAGTCCCGCGGCTCAGGGTCAGGTAGCCCAGTCCGATGTCGCAAAGGGCCTGTAGCCGCTTGCCCAGTTCGCGGCGGATGTCGACAGCCAGGGGATGGTCAATTGACTGGACGAAAGCCAGTGCCTCGCTGATGGGCATCGCCACCACGTCGGCCAGGTTTTTACCGGCGATTCGGCAGCTCCGCACCCGCTCGTTGAGCCGTGTACCGTGACATTCGGGGCACTCCTGGGTGCAGACCATCGTGTCGAGCACTTTCTGCTGCCGTTTGCCCTCTTTGGTGGTGATGATGCTTCGGTACATACGGGGGTAGAGTCCTTCGAATTTGGCGCTTTTGGGCCAGTTGGCGGGTGGGTTCTTGAGTCGCACCTGCGGCGAGTAGAGGAACAGGTCGAGTTCCTCTTTCGTGTAGTCGCGAATTTTCTTGTCGAGGTCGAAGAGGCCGCTGTAGGCATAGCGTTTCCAGCGCCAAGCGCCGGTGGTGAAGGTGGGGAAATGGATAACATCCTGGTCGTTCAGACATTTGTCGAAGTCGACCAGTTTATGGATGTCGAGATCGGTGACCTCGCCGAGCCCTTGGCAACGGGGGCAGCTGCCCGAAGGGTGGTTGAACGAGAAGGTGTCGCTGTAGCCTACGAAGGGCTGACCCACACGGGAGAAGAGCAGACGCAGCAGCGCATAGACGTCAGTATAGGTGGCTACCGTCGAGCGGGCGTTATTGGCGGGTTTTTTCTGGTCGATGAGGATAGTGACAGGCAGGTTCTCGATATGTTCCACATGGGGACGGCCGTATTTGGGCAGGTACTGCTGCACAAAACTGGGGAAGGTCTCGTTCAGCTCACGACGGCTTTCGGCGGCGATGGTGTCGAGACAGAGCGACGATTTGCCTGAACCGGAGACTCCGGTAAAGACGGTTATCTTGCCTTTCGGGATTTGCAAAGTGACGTTTTTCAGATTGTTCTCGGTTGCGCCGACGACATGGATGTAGGATGTCATTTCCTTCGTTTTTTTTGCAAAGATAGGAATTTTTTTGGAAATGTTTTGGATTCCGTTTCGTCTTTATCATTTATGTTTTGCAAAGTCTTTGTATCTTTGCAAAATAATATGAAACGATTCTTTTTGCTAACGCTTTGTATCTCTGTTTTGAGCATGGTACCGCGTGAGGCCGCGGCGCAGGGGGTGGACTATTCCATTCTCTGTTCGTTGCAGCAGCAACGTACGCCTGTGATGGACAAGGCGATGGTGTGGACTTCCAACAGTCTGGTGCTGGTGCCGGCGGTTCCGGTCGCGATAATGACCGCGGGGTGGGCTGCCGACAATGACGCGCTGCTCCATATGGGAGGCAGTGCGGGTCTCTCGGTCCTGATAGCAGGCGGGCTTACCGAAGGGTTGAAATTCTCTGTCCGGCGTCCACGGCCCTATCTGGGCTATCCCGACGACTTGGTGCCGGTGAAGACCACTCTCGGCTACTCGTTCCCGTCGGGTCATACCTCGTTGAGTTTTTCCCTTGCCACCTCGCTCAGCCTCAGCTGCCCCAAATGGTATGTCGTGGCCCCTTCGCTCCTTTGGGCTGCGGGTGTCGGCTTTTCGCGGCTTTATCTGGGCGTCCATTACCCCTCCGATGTCTTGACCGGCGCCTTGGTAGGCGTTGGCTCCGCTTTACTGGCCCACTACCTTTCGCGACGTATGTGGCCCAAAACAGAGACACCGACGTCGAAGGCGTTTGTGATTCCGGTTGTTTTTACATTCTGACAAATCGTCAGAAAGACTTCATAGGGCTGTCACTTTTGAAGAGGCAAAAATCGCCTTTTCAACTTTTTTTGTATTTTTGCATATTTCATTTGTTTCAAAGAGAAAGACAATATTTGTTTATGGAATTTAAACTCAACACAATAGAAGAAGCTATAGCCGATTTCAAAGAAGGGAAATTCGTCATTGTCGTAGACGATGAGGACCGTGAGAACGAGGGCGATTTCATCATTGCAGCCGAGAAAATCACGCCGGAGAAGGTGAATTTCATGCTGAAAAACGGACGCGGCGTGCTCTGCACCCCTGTCACGGAGGACCGCTGCCATGAATTGAATCTCGACATGCAGGTGCACGACAACACCTCGTTGCTTGGCACCCCGTTCACGGTGACCGTCGACCTGCTGGGTCACGGATGCACTACGGGTGTCAGCATGTACGACCGCGCCATGACCATCAAGGCGTTGGCCGACGATGCCACCACCGCCAACGACTTGGGACGTCCAGGTCATGTCAATCCGTTGCGGGCGCGCAACGGCGGAGTGCTGGTCCGTGCCGGCCACACCGAAGCGGCTGTCGACCTGGCCCGGTTGGCGGGACTGAAGCCCGTCGCCGCCCTTATCGAAATCATCAACGACGACGGCACCATGGCCCGCATGCCCCAGTTGCAGGAAGTGGCACAGAAATATGGTCTGAAGATTGTCACCATCAAGGATTTGATTTCCTACCGCATCGCTCATGAGACGATGATTCGTAAGGAGGAGGAGGTGTTCCTTCCCACCGAATGGGGCAACTTCAAGCTGATTGCCTATACCCAGTTGGACAACGGTGCCACGCACCTCGCCCTCAAAAAAGGCGACTGGAACGAAGAAGAGCCGCTGATGGTAAGGGTCCACTCCAGCTGTGCCACAGGCGATATTTTCGGCTCGTGCAAATGCGACTGCGGTCACCAGCTCCACCGAGCCATGGAGATGGTCGAGAAGGAAGGGAAAGGCCTGATTCTTTATATGAGCCAAGAGGGCCGCGGAATCGGTCTGGTCAATAAACTCAAAGCCTATCACCTGCAGGAACAGGGATTCGACACCGTCGATGCCAACCTCAAGTTGGGATTCAAAGCCGATGAGCGCGACTACGGCATCGGTGCCCAGATTCTGCGCGACCTCGGCGTCAAGAAGATGCGCCTCATCACCAACAACCCGGTGAAACGCAGCGGTCTGGAAGGGTATGGCCTGGAAATCGTCGAGACACTCCCGATTGTCGTCGAACCCAACCAGTACAACGAAAAATATCTGAAGACGAAGCAGGAAAGAATGGGTCACACACTTAATATTAAATGACGATTTAAAGTTTAAAAGTCGCTCCTGAAAAAACAGGTAATTCAATAATGCGCTTATTACAATTTATTTAGATTCATACTAAAAAACTAATCATCAACCAATTAACAGATGCAAGTTAAATACTTGATAAAAATTTGTTTTACGTAATTGAAAAAGTTCGTAACTTTGCATCCGCTAAAAAGTTAAATATTAAAGCAGAAAAAGAGGGGAGGCCGTTGGCCGAACATCTTTGAAGCAACAACACCTTTGAAGCAGCAAACCATGTTCGATTTCGAGACCACGCTTAGCGGCATAGAGTTCAAAGTGAGACAGTTGATTGACGAGAACAGTCGACTGAAGACGGAGGCCTTGGAATTGACGGAAAAAATCGAAGAATTAACAGAAATTATTAACAGTCAAAAAAATACAATAAATAATTTAACAGAAGAAACCCAAATAATAAAACTCAGGAATACGCTTGTGCAGAAGGGCGATTCAGCAGAAATAAAACTCAAGATCAATCAGTTGATCCGGAATATAGATAAAAGTCTGTTACTATTGACGCATGTAGACTAACGAATCAGATGGAAAACGTATCAGTAACTGTCAAAATATTGGAGCGAGACTACAGGCTCTCCATTGCTGCCAGTGAGGAGACATTCCTCCGCAATGCAGCAGCGCTTATCGACGCCCAAGCTCGCATCTTCAAAAAACAATACGGTCACCGTGACAACCAAGACCTTCTGGCAATGGTGGCGCTCGCCCAGGTGACAGAACTGATGAAGTTGCAAGATAGTCTTAAATTCAAAGACACCGAGCTGATAGAGAAACTGACAGAGATTGACTCTCTTCTGGAGCATAACCTGCACCCGACCCGAAACAGTTTGTAAACTCAACACCATTTACAAACCGAGTCTGCTCATGGGTGGGTAGGTTGTACGGCTGAGACACCCGGCGCTCAAATCCTATCTTGTCAGAGTTTACCATAACTCTCGGAGGGTGACGGTGCAGGTTTTTTGCTGAACATCCCGACAAGCTTTCCTACTCAAAATTTTTTAAAGCAAATGAACATATTAATGATTGTCATTGGATTGGTTGTGGGTGTAGGCGCAGGTATCGCCGCCACGACGACAATCCTGAGAAACAAATTGCTGGGCAAGAGCCAGCAGGTACTCAAAGACGCAGAGGAGAAAAGCGAAGTCATCAAGAAAGACAAAATCCTGCAAGCCAAGGAAAAATATCTTCAGATGAAGAGCGAATACGACAAGCAGGTGAATGAACGCAACAATAAACTCCAAGCTGCCGAACAGAAACTCAAACAACGTGAACAGTCGCTGGCACAGAAGGTGGAGGACCTCCAGAAAAAGAGCAACGAACTCAAAACTGCCAGTGAGAACCTTAACAGCCAGATAGAAGTACTCAACAAACGCAAGGCGGAGGCCGAGAAAATCTACAAGCAGAGCGTCGAGAAACTGGAACACATAGCCAATATGACCGCCGACGAGGCCAAGCAGCAGTTGGTCGACATGATGACCGACGAGGCCAAGGCCGAAGCATCGAACGCCATTATGGACATTGTCGAAGAGGCGAAAATCACCGCCAACGAACAGGCCAAGAAGATTGTCATCCAGTCCATACAGCGTACCGCCACGGAAAATGCCATTGAGAATACAGTGAGTGTTTTCAACTTGGAAAACGAAGAGGTGAAAGGACGTATTATCGGTCGTGAAGGCCGCAATATCCGCACGCTGGAGTCTCTTACCGGTGTAGAGGTCATTATCGACGATTCGCCCGATGCTATCATCCTCTCGGGTTTCGATCCCATCCGTCGCGAGATTGCCCGTCTGTCGCTCCACAAACTGGTCACCGACGGCCGTATACACCCCGCCCGTATCGAAGAGGTGGTGGCGAAGACCCGCAAACAGATAGAACAGGAAATTATCGAAGTGGGCAAACGTACCTGCATCGACCTCGGTATCCTCAATATGAATCACGAGTTGATGCGTATGGTCGGTCGTATGAAGTACCGTTCCTCCTATGGACAGAATCTGTTGCAGCACAGTCGCGAGGTGGCCAATCTGGCTGCCACTATGGCCTCTGAATTGGGACTCAACCCCAAACTGGCCAAACGTGCGGGCCTGCTCCACGATATCGGCAAGGTGCCCGAAAACGAACCTGACCTGCCGCACGCCATCCTCGGCATGAAGCTGGCGGAGAAATACAAAGAGCACCCAGATGTCTGCAACGCCATCGGTGCCCACCATGACGAAACGGAGATGACCAGCCTTATCGCTCCCATTATTCAGGTATGTGACGCCATCAGCGGTGCCCGTCCGGGAGCCCGCCGTGAAGTGGTGGAGGCCTACATCAACCGCCTCAACAAGCTGGAGGAGATGGCCATGACCTACCCGGGAGTGGTGAAGACCTACGCCATCCAGGCCGGCCGCGAACTACGTGTCATCGTCGGTGCCGACAAGATCAACGACATCGAGGCCAACAAGCTCAGCTACGATCTGTCGCGTCAAATCCAGAGCGAGATGACCTACCCCGGCCAGATCAAGGTCACCGTCATCCGCGAAACCCGTGCGGTCAACTATGCCAAGTAATACCTTTTCAAACATATATCGCTCGAGAATCATATGCTGAATTTCATCCATTGGAATGTCGATCCTGTCATTTTTCACATCGGATCTTTTGGTGTGAGGTGGTATTCGTTGGGGTTCCTGTTTGCATTCCTTTTGGGCTATCTTATCGTTGCCCGTATGTTCAAGCGGGAGCAGGTCGACTCCAAATATCTGGAATCGCTGCTTATCTATATGTTTATCGCCGTACTTGCGGGTGCCCGTCTGGGACATTGCCTCTTCTACCAGCCCGACTATTACCTCAGCGGCAACCACTGGATTGAGATTATCCTTCCCTTTGGCCGTGATGCCAACGGGTGGCATTTCACCGGCTATGAGGGTCTGGCCAGCCATGGGGCCGCCATCGGTATCCTCCTCGCCATGTGGCTATACTTCCGCAAGTATCGCATGAATCCCGTCTGGATTGTCGACCGTATGGTTATCGTCATTGCGCTGGGTGGTGCCTTTATCCGATTGGGGAATCTTTTCAATTCCGAAATCTACGGTGTCGCCACCGACCTTCCGTGGGGTTTTGTCTTTGACCGCAACGGCGAGACAATGGCCAAGCACCCCACCCAGCTTTACGAGTCGCTGAGCTACCTGCTTATCTTCGTGGTTTGTTATGTGGTCTACCTTAAGAAAGACGGCAAACTCCGTCCGGGTGCCCTGTTCGGCTGGTGGCTTATCGCTTTGTTCGGTGTCCGTCTCCTTGTCGAGTTCGTCAAGGAGAACCAGGTGGACTTCGAAAAGGGTATGATCCTCGACATGGGCCAGTGGCTCAGCATTCCCTTTATCCTTCTTGGCATTGTCATGTGCATTCTGGCCTACAGGGACACCTTCAATCCGCATCCGATTCTGAAAAAAGACGAAAATATATTTGTAAAAAGAAAATAATCAGACTATTACAAACAATTCAATGCTTGAACTATGAAACAGTTGATCCTGGTTCGCCACGGCGAAAGTGAATGGAATAAATTGAATCTTTTTACAGGATGGACCGATGTCGATTTGACTGAGTTCGGTCGCAAAGAGGCTTTCGAGGCAGGCAAGCTCCTCAAGGCAGAAGGCTACAAACCGCAAATCTGTTTCACCTCTTATCTGAAACGTGCGGTCCGTACCCTCAACCAGGTGCTTGAGGCCATGGATATGGACTATCTCCCTGTCGAGAAAAGCTGGCGCCTAAACGAGAAAAGCTATGGTGCCATTCAAGGTCTCAACAAAGCGGATACCGCCAAGAAATATGGCGACGACCAGGTGCTTCTCTGGCGTCGCAGTTTCGATGTGCAGCCTCCGGCTCTCGACCTTCATGACGAGCGTAGTCCACGCATGGATCCCCGCTATGCGGAGCTTTCCGACAGTGAAATCCCGCTGACCGAATCGCTCAAGGACACCATCGCCCGTCTGATGCCCTACTACAAGGAGGTCATCATGAAGGCGTTCGACCGTTACGACACCGTCATGGTTGTCGCTCACGGCAACAGCCTGCGAGGCATTGTCAAGGAGTTGAAAGGGATGTCGAACGACGAGATTATCAAGTTCAATATCCCGACGGCGGTACCCTATATTTTCCAATTTGACAGTCAGATGAAGCTGCAAAAGGATTTCTTTTTGGGAGACCAGGAGGAAATTCGCAAGAAAATGGAAAGTGTTGCTAATCAAGCAAAGAAGAAGTAGTTCTCTGTAAAAAGACTGCGAAAAAGAAAAAAAATTTGTTCAGATTACAAAAAGTTAGTACTTTTGCAGCCGATTTCGGAGAGAATTCTCCCGCGGTCATCAGGACAGCGACAACAGGAATCATACAGCTACGGAGAGGTGGGTGAGTGGCTGAAACCAACAGTTTGCTAAACTGTCGTACTCGATTAGGGTACCGGGGGTTCGAATCCCCCCTTCTCCGCAAAACGCCCCCCAAAAGGCGTTTTTTTAATGACCGTCCCTCGGGATGTAGCGTAGTCCGGTTATCGCGCCTGCTTTGGGAGCAGGAGATCGCCAGTTCGAATCTGGCCATCCCGACAGAATAATTTTGAATTATCAATTTTGAAATTTGAGAGGCCCTTCAAAATTCAATTTTCAAAATTCAAAATTAACAATGGCCCCGTAGCTCAGCTGGATAGAGCAACTGCCTTCTAAGCAGTAGGTCCTGC
>CAMIVE010000014.1 GCA_946401725.1 uncultured Bacteroidales bacterium
CTCCGGGTTATGAATCCGACGCTCTAACCAGCTGAGCTACCCCGCCATGAAATCGGGTGCAAAAGTACACAAATTTTAACATGTGACAAAATTTTTTTCAAAATAATCCTATCTTTGTAGTTGCATAACTGCTGCACAAATTGCCACAATTATTTAAAAGACAAATGGCTATGATGGACGAACAAGATAAAAAAACATATTCAAATTTTGATTATGACAGCGCGCTGAACGTGATGGAAGGGATAAAACAGCCTGAGCAAATCAGCAATTTTTACCTTGAAAAAATGCGCCAAAAACAGCGTCAGGAGCCCTCCGTCGAACAACTGGTCGACGGCATCCTTCACGGTGACCGTGTCATGCTGTCCCGCGCCATCACGTTAGTCGAGAGTTCCCGTTTCGACCATCAGAAAAAAGCACAGAAAGTCATCGAGCAATGCCTCCCCCACTCCGGGAAGTCCATCCGTCTGGGCATCACAGGTGTACCCGGTGCAGGCAAAAGTACCACCATCGAAGCCTTAGGGAAAATGCTCACCGCCTTGAACCATAAAATCGCCGTACTTGCCATCGACCCCAGCAGTGAACGCTCCAAAGGCAGCATCTTGGGAGACAAGACCCGCATGGAAGAGCTCTCCACCGACCCCAATGCCTTCATCCGGCCTTCCCCGTCGGCTGGTTCGTTGGGCGGTGTAGCCCGCAAAACACGTGAAATCATCCTGCTGTGCGAAGCCGCCGGATTCGACACCGTCATCGTAGAAACCGTCGGTGTGGGTCAGTCGGAGGTGGCCGCACACGGCATGGTAGACTTTTTCCTCTTGTTGCAACTGGCCAACACCGGCGACGAACTCCAAGGCATCAAACGCGGTATCATGGAGATGGCCGACATGATAGCCATCAACAAGAGCGACATCGATCCTGAGAAAGCACAGCTGTCGGCACAGCAATTCCGCAACGCCCTGCATCTCTTTCCCATGCCCGACTCCCAATGGACAGTGCCCGTCATCCTCTGCTCGGCCTACAGCAAACTGGGTTTGCAGGAAATCTGGGACAACGTGATGAAATATGTCGCTTTCACCAAGGCAAACGGTTATTTCTACCACAAACGCCAACAGCAGAATCTCCGCATCCTCGACGAGACCATTGAAAACACCCTTAAAGAACAATTCTACGCCACGCCCGGCATGGAAGAACGGATAGCTCAGATGCGCGAGGAGATCCTCCAAAACAAAATCAGCGCCTATACCGCCGCCGAACAACTCATAGCGGAAACAATCGCCCAATAAAGGCATTTGCCCAGTCCGTTGTTTTTTCGTACTTTTGCAGCGTTTCACGAATAAGTATTTTTATCGGAACAACTTATCATCCAACCTTATACAACAACAATCAATTCATTTGGAAATGATAAAAAAGACCTATTTTGCCATACTGCTGACCGCCGCAGCATTACTGTTCAACGCTTGCAGCAACCGTTCCCATGATGAAGTCTTTTCAACCTATGCCGACGGTTCTCCAAAAATGGTATTTACCGTGGTTGACAAAAAAGACGGCAGCAAGGAACGTCTGGCTGAGAAGATGTACTATGAGAACGGAAAACTCATGTACGAGAAACACTACAAGAACAACAAGCCCACCGGCAACTGGAAGTTCTACTACGAGAACGGCCAAGTCCATGCCGTAGGCAGTTTCGACAAGAACGACTCCATCGGTTCCGACTGGAAATTTTTCGACGATAAAGGCAACGATTACTTCGGGGAAGCATACGATTCCATGAAGGTGCTTGATTTCACGGTGGACCACCGGCCATTGTCCGTGGCCTACTTCTCGGGCGACGAGGAAATGCGTTACCAGTTCAACGACAACTTCACACTCAACGCCAAAGGACTGGTGAAAAACGGCGTCAAAGAGGGTCGCTGGGAGTTCTATTATGCCAACGGACAGATTCGCATGGAAGCGATGTTCAACGGTGGTGTGGAGAACGGTGCCTACAACTCGTACCGCGAAAACGGAATCCCCTATTTCAGAGGTTTCTATATCAACGGCAAGCGTGCCAACGTATGGGAATTCTATGACGAGGCCGGCAATCTGGCCGGTCGTCAGGATTTCGACACCCATTAAAGTACCATTCAACCCGTGGACGTCGTTCTGAGCCATCCCATCTACGCCTTGGTCGGTGAAGTAGCCGACGAAATGCACGTCGAAGCCTACGCCGTGGGCGGTGTGGTGCGCGATTACTTCCTGCAACGTCCATGTTCTGACATCGACATTGTCTGCGTTGGCAGCGGCATTGCCCTTGCCGAAGAGGTGGCACGGCGCATCAACCCCCACATGGAAGTCCACATCTTCCGGAACTTTGGAACCGCCCAGATCCACTACCGTTATGACGAGATAGACTGGGAGGTGGAATTTGTCGGTGCCCGTCGGGAATCTTACCACCGGGACAGCCGCAAACCCATCGTGGAAGACGGTACCCTCGAAGATGACCAGAACCGTCGCGATTTCACCATCAACGCCATGGCCGTGTGTCTCAACAAAGAGCGTTATGGCACTCTGTTGGACCCTTTCGGCGGCATCCGCGACCTCAACGAGGGCATCCTGCGCACCCCCCTCGAACCTGGAGTCACATTCTCGGACGACCCGCTCCGCATGATGCGCGCCATCCGATTCGCCTCACAGTTGGGATTCAGCATTGAAGAAAATTGTTTCCAAGCCATCTGCGACAACGCCGAACGACTGAAGATCATCTCACAGGAACGCATCACCTCAGAGTTAAACAAGATACTGCTCTCCCCTCGCCCGTCGGTGGGTATCAAACTGCTCCAAAAAGCAGGACTACTGCAACTCTTCTTTCCCGAATTCTCACGACTGAAAGGTGTCGAGACCGTCAACGGACGCAGCCATAAAGACAATTTCTACCACACCCTTGAAGTGGTCGACAACGTGGCGCTGAAAAGCGACGACCTCTGGCTACGCTGGGCCGCCATGCTCCACGATATCGGCAAACCCGCCACCAAGCGATATGACGAGCGGTGTGGATGGACCTTCCACGGTCACGAGGCCAAAGGGGCCCAAATGGTGAAACGCATCTTCAGCCGACTACGGCTTCCGCTCGATGCCAAGATGAAATATGTCGAGAAACTGGTATTGCTCCATCTGCGTCCCATCGTCATCTCCGAGGATGTGGTCACCGACTCTGCCGTGCGACGCCTGCTCTTCGAGGCCGGAGACGACATCGACGACCTTATGCTGCTCTGCGAAGCCGACATCACATCGAAGAAAGAGGAGAAAAAGCAACGGTTCCGCGACAACTACAAACTGGTGCGACAGAAGTTGGTGGAACTTGAGGAAAAAGACCGCATACGCAATTTCCAACCCCCGGTGAGCGGCAACGACATCATGGAGACTTTCCATATCGGTCCCTGCCATGAAATAGGCGTCATCAAAGACACCATCAAGGACGCCATTCTTGACGGCACCATCCCCAACGAGCGAGAAGCTGCATGGAGCATGATGCTGCAATTGGGAGAGAAACTGGGACTGAAAACCGCAAACCAATGAAAAGGCTAGTCGTCATCGTAGGCCCCACCGCCATTGGGAAGACCGCTGCCGCCATCACGCTGGCTCAGCAGCTGCAGACCGAGATTCTTTCATGTGACTCACGCCAGTTCTATCGGGAACTGGAGATCGGTGTGGCACGCCCCTCCCCCACCGAACTGCAGACCGTTCCACACCATTTCATCGCCAACCGCTCAGTGCAACAGCCCTACAATGTCTATGACTACGAACACGAGGCGTTGGATTTGCTGGACCATCTGTTCCAAACCCACGACACGGTCATCGCTGTCGGAGGGTCGGGACTCTATATCGATGCGCTCTGCAAAGGGATCCATGTACTGCCTGACCCCAGCCCCCAGCTGCGGGCCTCCTTGAACCAACGTGTTGCAAACGGGGAACTGCCTAAAATGCTGGAGGAGCTGAGACAACTTGACCCCGAATACTATGCCATCGTTGACCGCAGCAACCCCATACGTATTCAACGGGCACTGGAGATCATCCTCACCGCAGGACACCCTTACAGCGAATTGCTCGACAAGCCCTTACCTGAAAGGACCTTCGACATCGTCAAAATAGGACTGCAGTGTCCTCGGGAGACTTTGCGCGACCGCATCGACCGGCGAGTCGACCAAATGATGCAACAAGGGTTGCTGGAGGAAGTACAATCACTGACACCCTATCGCAACATCAACACGCTGAATACCGTCGGATACAAAGAACTCTTTAACTATCTGGACGGCAACACCCAGCTAGCGCAAGCCATTACCGATATCAAGAATCACACCTGGCAATATGCGAAGAAACAGATCACCTGGTTCAGCCGCTATCCGGAAATCAAATGGGTGGAAAATGAAAAAAAATCGGATTTGATGCAAGTTATTCGCTAAAATCTGTACTAATATGTTGTTTGTTATTTTGTCGAAAAGGGGACCTCGGTTCCCTTCAGATTGTGAAATCTGAAGAATAGACCGGGACTTCCGAAGTGATGACTAATGGATTATAATGGTTTTCAAGCCACCATCAGGACTCACATCGGAAGCCCCTTTTTGTTTGTCAGGACAAAAAAAATGCGGACCCATGGTCCGCATTTTATTTGATTGTTTTCAGGAAAAAGCTGTTATACCAAAGCGGTGAGACGGTCGAGCATCTTCCAGAAATCAGGGAACGACTTAGCCACCACATCCGGTGTATCGATCTGCAAATCGGGATTGATCACCTTGAGGGCACCGAAAGCCATTGCAATACGATGATCTCCGTGAGCATCAATGGTACCCGCTTTCGCGAGCGACTCTTTGGTGAACGGATCGCCGGCAGGGATTGTCATGCAATCATCGTCAATAAGGACTTCGCGACCCAGTTTCTTCAGTTCCGTACGGAGACTCTCCAACCGGTCACTCTCCTTATAACGCAATGCCGAAACCCCTTCCAAACGGGCCTCAATACCCAATGCAGCACAAGTCACCGCGACAGGAGGGACGATATCCGGTGTTTCGGTAAAATTCCACTCAAAAGTACCGGTCAATGCTTTCTCGCATTTCAGTTCCACCGACTGCTCTCCTTGATTGACTGAAAGGCCCAACGTGGTGAAGATTTCTCGCACCACTCTGTCGCCCTGCAGACTCTCACGTACCAATCCCGGAAGACGTACCGGGACTCCGGGCAAGAACGATACTGCCTCGAAAAAGAAAGCGGCCGAAGACCAGTCCTTCTCTATAGATACCACGTCGCACTGAGGAATCGAATGCTCCACATAGTAGGCCGGAGGAACCCCTTTCAGGCACCAATTCACCTTTGCCTGTTCCATCACTTTAAGCGTCATGGCAATATACGGTTCCGAGACCGGTGCACCTATCAATTCCACCACGCCACCCTGCGGCAAAGAAGCCGAGGCAATGAGCAGTGCCGAAGCAAACTGGCTGCTGATGCTGCAATCGATGGTAATTCTCGGTGTCGCAGGCGTAACCCCTTCTATTTTGACCGGCAGATAGCCCTCCTCGCCCGTACACTCGATGACACAACCCAACGCCCGGAGCGCATCAATCAGCGCCTTCATCGGACGTTTACACAGTTGGGGAGAACCCGTAAGCGTATGGTTGCCGGGAGAGAATGACAGTAAAGCCAGAAGGAATCGTGCTACCGTAGCAGCATCACGGCAATCGAAATTGTGTCTACGCCCTCCTTTCAATTGGTGAAGAAGGCGGGCAAGTTGCTGTGTGTCATTAGAAGAAGAAAGGTTTTTTATCTTTATGCCGGTACGCGACATGTAGTCAAGCATAAGCCACCTGTTGGAAAGGCTCTTAGAGGAAGGCAATGTAATCTGAATCGTTTCTAGCTCCATTAAATATCAGTATTAAATTCTATCATAAATATTTACACCTAACAGCGTAGTATTGAAACCGACTGCAAAATTACATTTTTTTTACCAAAAAATGGGATTTTTGTAATCAATTCTAAAAAAAATGTAATCACTCTGTTTGCATGATGCTTCTAAAAAAACGGTGCTTCCTCCACTTCAGAGTTCAATCTTGTATTCTTTGATTTTGCGATACAGCGTCCGTTCGGAGATTCCCAGCTCTTGTGCTGCGGGACGACGGCGTCCGCGATGACGTTCCAAAGCCTTGAGGATAGCCGCTTTCTCCCGCTCGGAAAGCGAGACCGGTTCATTTTCCACCACTTCCGAGTCTTGAAATTCCATCTCTTCCGCATCACCTGCCCGGGCATCGACATGAGGCGAAACCACATCGTAGGGGGTGGTATGATTCTGTGCCTCCAAATGGTAATAGGGTGCATTGTCGAGATAGGCGGACTGATCCTGTAACGAGCCCTGCAGCGGCATACCCGGATGCGCCAGCGTGGCAATCATCTGCTTCAGATTATTGATCTCGGACCGCATTTCATTAATCATCTGACCCATCGAGAGTGCTTTCAGCAACAGTTCCCGATCCGAGATGGTTTCATTTGCAGCTGCTTCAGGCCGGAACAGCACTGGCAATTTGCCTTCTGGAACATAATGAATGTAATTCTGAAGGATCTCCTTGGTAATCAACCGTTCCGTCTCGACCACAGCGATCTGCTCTGTCACATTCTTCAATTCACGCACATTGCCATACCATGGATAATCCAACAAGTATTGACGGGCATCGTCAGAAAGGCGGAGCAGCGGCATCTGGTATTTCTCGGCCACATCGGAGGCGAACTTGCGGAAAAGAAGGATGATATCATCACCACGTTCCCTGAGTGGCGGGATAGCGATGGATATCTGATTCAGACGGTAGTACAGATCTTCACGGAAATGGCCTTTACGTATTGCCGAGAGGAGATCGACATTGGTGGCGGCCACTATACGGACATTGACTTTGCGTGCGCTGGAGGAGCCCACTGGAATGATTTCGCCGTTTTCCAGCACACGGAGCAACTTGACCTGCATGGCGAGCGGCAACTCGCCCACCTCGTCAAGGAAGATGGTTCCTCCGTCGGCCTCTTCAAAATAGCCTTTGCGATCCTTGTCGGCACCTGTGAACGAACCTTTCAAGTGGCCGAAGAGCTCACTTTCGATGGTCCCTTCGGGGATGGCGCCACAGTTTACCGACACCAGCTTCTTGTGTTTCCGACTGCTGTTGTCGTGTATCATCCGTGCAAAAACCTCTTTACCGACGCCACTCTCGCCGACAACGAGAATACTAAGGTCGGTAGGTGCCACTTGAATGGCTTTGTGAATGGCAAAAATCAATTTGGAATCGTTGCCAATGATATCATATCTGTTTTTTATCGCTTGGAGGTTCATAGAGAGGATGTTGATACGTTGATAGGTTTTGTCGTTTTTTGTTCTACATGTTTGGGACGCTGATCACCGGTCACACAATGATGCGGTTGAGTTGGGAGCCCAACTGCTGTCGCAGTTTGACGAGGTGCATTTTCTGCGAGACCAGTATCAGGCGGTCCTCTTCACTCTCGGCATAGGGGAACTGACGATCAAGATCGTCTATCTTCTTGTCCAGTTTTTTCAGTTTGAAACTGTTGATGGACTCCTGCATATCCGCTTCGATGCATTCTTCCGGACGAGGAACATTAATTTGCTTCTTGGACCAGTTGTCGCTGATATGGTAATCCTCCATCATCATATTGATGGCCATATTGCGGACCTGTTCACTTGGATGCTGAACAAAGACCTGCTCATCGACAAAAGTGTCGCCATTGGTGACACGGGTCGCAAATTCGTTGAAGATCTGCTGGCAGACAGGATCGTCGAAAGTCAGACCGTCGTTGAGGATATCGCCAACCACAATCTGCATAAGGGTATAGTCCACCTTGGTTTTCTCACCGTTTTCGTCCTCCTCCATTCTGGAAAGCACCTTATTCCCGTAATTGAGCAACAGATTGATGATTTTGCGTTCCTGATATGCTGCCGGGTTTATGGTGAAAGCTTCGACCTGCGGGGCAGCAGGCGTTTCCGACTGCTCCGGAGTGGCTGGAGTGTCCGAGAGGTCTTTATCGTTCGGATCAGGCTTATAGTCATTCGTCTGACGCAGGCGCCGATTCAATTCCTTGGCCAACTCGGTCTGGAGTGTCTGTTCCGGCATGCGGAGCAAAGAGGCACAGAGCGACACATATTCGGTGCGTTCCATCAAGTCGGGGACCAACGCGATTGTTCGGACGATATCCTTCAACACTTCCGCCTTACGGATAGGGTCTCCCTTCACCTCGTCAACCAGCACCTTTGTCTTGAACACAATGAAGTTTGTCTCATTCTCTTTCAAGTACTCCTGAAGCTTGGAGGAACCGTATTTCTGCGCATAGCTGTCGGGGTCGTCTCCATCGGGGAAGAGCACCACTCGGACATGCATGCCCTCTTCGAAAAGCATGTTGACCGCACGGAAAGCCGCCTTGATACCTGCGCTGTCACCATCGTAAAGCACCGTGATGTTCTTGGTGTAACGCCGCATCAGGCGTACCTGTTCCACGGTAAGCGAGGTGCCACAGGACGCCACCGTATTCTCCACACCCGACTGGTACATGGAGATCACGTCGATATTGCCCTCCACAAGATAGCATTTATCCTGACGGGTGATGGCATTCTTGGCTTGGTAGAGGCCATAGAGGATATGGCTTTTGTTGTAGATTTCAGAATCGGGCGAATTGACATACTTGGCAGCCTGCTTTTCTTTGGAAAGCACCCGCCCGGAGAAGCCCAGCACCCGTCCGCTAATGCTGAAGATGGGAAACATGACACGACCCCGGAAACGATCATAGCTCTTGCCGTCATCCTTGAAGATGGTGAGACCGGTCTTTTGCAGCACATTGTCACTATAGCCGTTTTGACGCGCATAACGGGTGAAATTCTCCCATTCGTCGAGACAATAACCCAATCCAAAGTCCTTGATCACCTTGTCTGTCAAACCCCGGTTATGGAAGTAGGCAAGACCGATGGCACGTCCCATCTCGTTGTCATAGAGCAGTGATGCAAAATATTTTTGAGCGAACTCCGACACATGAAAAAGCGCGTCACGCTCGTTGTTACGCTCTATCTGCTCCTCGGTGAGCTTCTCCTCCTCTATCTCGATATGGTATTTGTTTGCCAGCCAACGCAGCGCCTCGGGATAGGTATAATGCTCATGTTTCATCAAGAAACCCACCGCATTGCCGCTCTCGCCACATCCAAAGCATTTGAAAAAACCTTTGGACGGCGAGACGGAAAAAGAGGGAGTCTTCTCGTTATGGAACGGGCAACAGCCCACATGATTGGCGCCGCGCTTTTTGAGTTGCACAAATTCACCAATCACCTCCTCTATACGAGTCGCATCCATAATGCGTTGTATGGTTTCTTGATTTATCATAAGGAATTGCAAAATTACATTTTTTTTTTATTTTAGGACTTACAGAATTAGTTTTTATAATTAAAAAAACGTGTCGCGGTGGCGCGGCACGTTAATCGGCAAAACCTCTTTGGCCGGAAAAGAATTACTTGACCGGCTCTTGGTTTCTTTTCAAAACATACATTTCCTACAGTGGCTGTGAAGGCGTTGCTTCGGATGCAGGATCGGTTGGCGTCTCTGGAGTCGACGACGGCTGTTTGGTCACGCATTCCTTTTCAGCCTCATTCATCACTTTTTCAAAAACAGCAAGGGCATTCGTGTCGTCCTTGTACTGTTCACGCATTTCCATGGCCATACCCATTGCTTCCATCCAGCAGGAATCAAGCGTAGCCTTATCCGGATTGTCAGACTCTTCCAATTCTTGGCATTGGCATGCTTTCTTGGCAAGTTTCTTCGCATCGCTCTTGGCTCCGCCACAGGAGGCGAACAACAACGCAAGCGAAATAACGGTCACTGTAAAAACAATTTTTTTCATGATTGAAAGGGATAAAGTTTAAGGGGTTGGATTATTGAAGGTTGATGATTTATTAATCAAAATCGTCGTAGTCTTCATAATCATCCAAGAAGAGATCCGAATCGGAATCAGGATCGTCAGGTGATACATTTTCATCGAAACTGTCAAGCACGCCAATCAACTCATCCACACCCTGCACATTGCAACTTTTCAGTGCTTCTCTATAGGCATCCTTGAAAGCCTTCTGATCCTCTTCGGTTGTATATTTCTTGTCCAGATCTTTACCCATCTGGATCAGTTCGTTGGCGCAGGCTTGGATTTGATCGATATCGCTCAAGTCTTGAGCCAGACCGGCACACTCACATGTCTTATCGGCCATTTTCCCAGCGTCGGACTGGATAGAGTTACCGCAAGCGGTAAAAACTGCCACCGAGGCAACCAACGAAAAAAAAGTAAAAATTTTCTTCATTTAGACTAATTTATGTTAACACCCTACCTAAAAACATAAAGCCGAACACATGCAACCGCATCGGTTCGGCTTTATAAATGGTGTTTCAAACAAGATTAGAGACCAAGGTCGAGCTTAACATCGCAATTCTTGAACTCTTCCTGGAAAACCTGCTGGAAAGCATCCTGATCTTTCTTTTCGGTGTATTTAGCTTCCAGTTTCTTGCCAAGTTCTTCCATATCCTTTTCGCAAGCCTTGTATTTTTCCTCATCTTGGTTCTGCATGTATCTAAAGCAGTCACAAGTTTTCTTGGCAGCGTCTTTGGCATCCTTTTCAACTCCGCCACAGGAAGCAAAAAGGGCAACCAAAGCAACGGTAGTCAGAACATAAAAAACTTTCTTCATAATAGTTGTATGTTTTATTAATGCCTACTCTTTATTGGATTTTCGGCGAACTCCCTTATTGATAATTTTTTGCAAAGTTACAACTTTTTTTCCAATCAACAAACATTCGGCTCATATTTTTTAACAAGCAAAATGACATCATATTATTTTTCAATGATTTAACAAATCCAAATAATCTTTGCAAAAGCTTAAAAAGAAGACAATCTTCATGACAGGGGATGTCTTGAAAAAAAATTATTGCATGCAATATTAAAAAAATTCGTATTTTTGCAGTCGTGTATAGGAGGATCCATAGTCTGACATGTGTCGTGACCCTTATGGCCACGCTGCTGTTTCCCAATCTGATGCACGGTCGTAACGACCGCGACACCTTGGGTAACGGCGTGCGGATATTCTTTTCAGAGAATGCAGGACAATGGGATTCGCGTGTCTTGTTCCGATCGCAGATGCATGGAGCCACACTATTTGTGGAACGCGATTGTTTCACCTTCGTGGTACAACACCCCGACAACGACAACTTGAGTCACCCTATCGCGAAACCCAACGCCGACGGGCGCTACAGACAACATGCCTACCGGCTGTGGTTTGAGGGCGCTACAACACAGCAGGTGGAAGGTCAGGAACAGACAAAAGGATGGGAGAACTATTTCATTGGTCGCGACCGAAGCCGATGGGTCTCACATGTGGGTGTGTTCCAAACAGTCTTGTACCACCGGCTGTACCCTCTGATCGATTTGAAGGTCTACACAGCCAGCAACTCGATGAAATACGACTTCATACTCCATCCGGGCGCTCGTCCCGAGGAGATTGCCATGCGCTACGAAGGGGTTGAAGGTCTCAGCATCAAAGAGGGCAATATCGTGGTGCGCACTTCAGTAGTCGACCTGGTGGAGTTGCGGCCTTACGCCTACCAAATCATTGACGGGCGACAGGTGGAAGTGGCTTCACGGTATCGTTTGAAGGGGGACCGCGTCACTTTTGAACTGGGCAGCTATGACACGACCCAGATACTGATTATCGACCCCTATCTCCACTTCTCCACCTACACCGGTTCGACTGCCGACAACTGGGGTACGACAGGCTGCTACGACGCTTGCAAAAACACCTACACCGCTGGCGTGGTTTTCGGATCGGGATATCCCGTCACAGTAGGAGCCTACGACGGCAGCTACAACGGAAACTGCGACATCGGCATCTTCAAATTCGACAGCAGTGGAAGCCAGCGGCTCTATGCCACCTATCTGGGAGGCAGCCTGGCCGACATGCCCCACAGCATGTATGTCAACTCGTTCGACGAACTGGTACTTTTCGGCACCACGGGGTCAGCCGATTTCCCTGTCACGGCGGGAGCCTACGACACCTCGTTCAACGGCGGAACATCGCTTCAATACGAGGGAAGCAGCACCATCAACTTCCCCAACGGATCGGATATCTTCATCTGCCGGTTCAACAGCAACGGTAGCCAGCTGCAAGCCTCCACCTATGTGGGCGGCAACGGCAACGATGGATTGAACTACCGAAACAGTTTCGATTATTCGACAATCATGATAGGCAACGACTCGCTCTACTACAACTATGGCGACGGGGCTCGAGGCGAGATCATCACTGACGACATGAACAACATCTATGTAGGCTCGACGACCACCTCCACCAATTTCCCCGTCACAACAGGGTGTGTCCAGCCGTGGTACCGCGGCGGACAAGACGGCGTGGTCTTCAAGATAGACTACAACCTCTCCAACCTTATCTGGTCGACCTATCTGGGCGGATCAAAGGACGACGCCATCTACTCGGTGGACTGCGACAGGAGCTACAATATCATTGTCTGCGGAGGAACCAATTCGCTCGACTTCCCCACCACCGTGGGGGCTTACCACCAAGGCTATGGTGGAGGCAGCGCGGACGGTTTCGTGTCAAAAATCTCCTATTACGGCAACAGCCTGATGGGAAGCAGCTATTTCGGATCGTCGGCCTACGACCAGAGCTATTTTGTGCGCTGCGGCAAACAGAACGACATCTTCCTCTTCGGGCAGACCAAGGCTTTCGGCAGCACGCTTATTCACAACGCCAACTACAGTGTTCCCAATAGCGGACAGTTCCTTGCGCGGTTCAAAACAACACTCGACACATTGGTATGGAGCACCGTTTTCGGCGATGGGAGCGGAGAACCGAATATCTCGCCGACGGCCTTTGCGGTGGATATCTGCAACCGCATCTATCTGAGCGGCTGGGGACGCATCTTCCTGGGACGCACTTTCAACGGGGTCTCCTACGCTTGGAACACCCATGGGACCAGCAACCTGACCGTCACTTCCGATGCGTACCAAAGCACCACCGACGGACAGGATTTCTATATCATGTCCATCGACCTGGATGCAAGTCAGCTGGTCTATGCCACCTTCTTCGGAGAACCGCATACTTCCAGCGGCGGTTTTTACAGCGGTGGCGATCATGTGGATGGTGGCACCAGCCGCTTTGACCGTCACGGAACCCTTTACCAGTCGGTCTGCGCCAGCTGCAGCGGAGGTGACGACTTCCCGGTGACGACAGGAGCCTATGGACAGCATAACAACAGCAACAACTGCAACAACGCTATCTTCCGGCTGAACCTCACGAGTGACTTTCCTGTGGCGGAATTCACCGTGCCGACAACGGTATGCGACAACGGCATACCGCTGACCTTCGACAACACGGGTCGAGGAGACAGTTTTTGGTGGGATTTTGGCGACGGGACGACAATGACCACAATGACAAACCAGTCGGTGAACCACAGTTACACGACACCAGGTCATTATACGGTAACGATGGTGGCATACATGCCCGGCGGCTGCCTTAACAGCGACACCGTAAGCAAAGAGGTAATGGTTCTTGGACACAACCGGTTCTATCTCGACACGCTGTATACTTGCCCCGGAATTGCACTGCAGATAGGTCTTCCTCCCTCTTCGGGATGCACCTACAACTGGATTTCCGGTGGGGTCAGCGACCCCACAGTAGCCAACCCCTACGTAACACAAAGCGGAGAGTATCAGTTGATCATTTCGAATGGCACGTGTGTGGACACCGCCGTTCAGATAGTCAAAGTGGGGGAAGCCAACGCCTCCATTATCGGCGACACGGTTAGTTGCTCGGTGCCGACCCTGCTGAATGTCCAAGCGGCGGGCAGCAGCAACAGCTATCAATGGTCGAGCAGCAGCAGTTTCAGCGATACGCTGAATGCTGACATGAACAATGGCACGTATGTTTTCACCCCCGACTCCCTGCAATGGATTTACCTGCGGGTGACAGACGATCTGGGTTGTGTCAAGGAGGACAGCATCCATGTGCGTTTCTATCGCGTCGTGGACAGTCTCATCGTTACAGATCCCACCTGTCCCAACGACTGCAACGGAACTGCCACCCTCCTACTCACCTCTGAGGCGCAACCACCCTACCAATACGACTGGATCAGTGGATGGACCACTTCAAACAGCTTCAACGGCTACTGTGCCGGCAGCTATACTGTCCTTTTCCGTGACGGGAACGGCTGTGAGGTTGCCACACCGTTCACCATCACCGCACCCGAGCCCCCCGTCATCAATGCCACCATAGAACACATCCACTGCCAAGAAAGCTGCACAGGCAGTATCACGCTCAATATCACCGGGAGTTCCTCATACAGCCTCTTGTGGCTTGACGACAACAGCACCTCTGCTTCGAGGACAGACCTCTGTGCAGGCACCTATATCGTTCAAGTGACCGATAACAACGGATGCCTGTATTACGACACCCTCACCGTTCTGGAGAATGTCGATATCGTCCTCAGTATCGACGAGTCGCAAAACAGCTGTCCCGATGACTGCAGCGGCAAAGCGACGGCATCGGTTAACGGCGGCACCCCACCCTACGCTTTTGCCTGGAGTTCGGGCGAACAGACCGCCACGGCACAAGCCCTCTGCGAAGGGATGAACTATATAGTGGCCACCGACGCCACTGGTTGCGAGGTGCGTGACAGCATCCTGATAGAAATGCAGCATTCGTTTGACCATATTGACGTATGGGCCGACGATGAGACCATCTTCTCCGGCCACTCCACCACGCTCCATGTCACCCCGATTCCTCAAGGCACTTACTACTGGATCCCCTCCGACAAACTGGACAATGCCTCCTCCACCAGTCCGGAAGCAACACTCTACGACACCACTACTTTTGTGGTCACCGTGACCGATTCTATAGGGTGCACCTACACCGACTCTGTCACCGTAAAATGCGTGAGCGTGGTATGCGGAAAGCCGAATATATTCATACCCAATGCTTTCACACCTAACAACGACGGCAAGAACGACCAGCTCTGTTTCAGCGGCGATTGGGTGGACGAGTTCCATATCGTCATCTTCACCCGCTGGGGCGAGAAGGTCTATGAGAGCGACAATATGAGCGAATGCTGGGACGGACGTTTCCGTAACAACTGGTGCATGCCGGGCGTATATGTCTATCATTGCCGCATCAAATGCCAGGATGGACAGGTGGGACAGTTCAAAGGGGATATCACCTTGATTCGGTAACGAAAAAAACTATCAACATATCAACTTAACCCCACTAAAACGACATTGAAAGAGAAGAAAGACCAATATATCATAGCCTACATAACCGATTTCGACCATCCGGAAACGGTGCTTTCTTATGCGGTGTTTCTGTCACAGATGTTGCAGAAAGGACTCGTTCTGCTTCACATCAGCGACACACGGCACAGCAAACTCTCCACCGAAGCGGCTGAAGAGAGACTGCAACAGCTACAAACCAATGTTTCCGCCCATGTCCCGTTTGCCGTTCCAGACATTCCCATAACCTATGCTGCCTTGAAAGGCGACAGCCGAAAACTGATATCCGCCCTCCCCACCTTGCTTGGTGCCGTGGCGGTAGTGGCTCAGGTTGACCGCCATGCGCATGGACGCAACCCTATGAGTCGCAAGTCGCTGCTACGCAATTTTGCCGACTGCAAGACCGCCTTCCTTGTAGCCCAGAAACCGCTTGAAAATCCCGACCGGATGAAGGATGTGGCTGTTGCCATCGACTTCAAGAAAGAGAGCAAAGACAAGATGATATGGTCCAGCTATTTCCCCCGTTTCGGAGGCAGCCGCATGCATGTGCTCTACTACGACTACAAGGATGATTTCCTGCACAACAAGTGGTACGCCAACATGACGCAACTCCACAAACTGTACAACAGCGTAGGACAGACCTTCACGCCGCATATCATGCCGTCAAAATCCACTTTTCTGGACGTCAACGCACTACGCTATGCCGCCACGCAAGGCTACGGTCTACTCATCGCGGTGACCACCAAAGAAAAAGACGGGTTGGAGTTCTTTATCGGGACACAGGAACAACGCACCATTGTCAACCGCGAACAGATGCCCATCCTGTTCCTCAACCCTCGCGAAGACCTTTATGTACTTTGCGACTGAAATTACGGAACATCCACTTTACTTCAAAATAATCCACCAACTAAGATATTTTTTTGTAATTTTGCAGTTCAAAACCGACATAAAGTATGCGTAAGGATAACACATTATACATTCTAATTTTCACTTTTTTAGCATTATTCTCCCTGACTCCTCTGACACTGAAATCACAGGAAGAAATTCCCTTCCCCAGTAACAGAAAGAGTTGTTTGGAAGTTGACCAGTTGCATCTATTGATGCATCAAGGCCTTGAAGAAATGGTTTCTTTCCTTGACACTTTAGGTTACCAGATGGCCTTTTCTGATTTGCAGAAGAAAGAGGATTACATCGACACTATTGATGGTATCGAACTGCGATACATGAGAGTGGATTTCAACAACGTATCCAATCAACACGCAATTATCCGCGTTTATTTTCCCAAAGAATCAAACGGATCCTTCAAGCAAAAAATGAACAACATGGTGGAGGACATCCGTCCTTCAGAAGGTCCCTGTTCACTCGACAGCACATTTCGTAGACACATCGACTATCGGGAAAACAGAGAGAGCCATCTTTTTCGCGGCACAGACATTTACCACGAGACCAACATCATTGTTCACTATGCTGAGAGCAACGGAATGCTTGACATTTTCCTCAGAAATGATGAGGAACGCTTTGCTGTGGTCAAACAACGGCGCAAAGAGCACACGGATAAGGCCATGGCAAGCATCAACAACGCTTTGATATTGGCCGACTGTCATATTTTCACCGCTGCAGTTAAAACATTAGATGCCATAGACGCTGCTTTTTTGCCTGACGAGACCACACTCCCATCCACAAGACAACAAATCATCAAACAGGCGAACCAGTACTATTTTCCTGTAATCTACACCGCTGCCGAGAAAGAAAACAACGTAAAAAAAGCGTTGGATTTGTGTGACACACTGCTCCTCATCACTGACCTCCAAGATTCTGTATTACATCTCCAGAAGGTGCTTCGCGAACGTCTACATGGAGAAATGCGCCCCTATTCTTTTTACAATCCACAAGCTTACAGATTTATTCTCGATGGCATTGACTTACTTGTAAACAATGAAATCCAGAGTAACCTGGAAGAAACACCCCAACATATCAAAATCAACTTCACCTTCCACACAGAGAAAAGCAATCTCTCAAACGGAGAAGTCAAAATGTGGTATGAAATTGCTGACAAACAAAAGAAGGTTCGCAACATGGACGGTATCAATGCCCGCAGGGACATGATGCAGATTCGCATCAACCAATTAGCCAAATCGGAGCGCATCGAGCCCGTCAAAGAACACGGAATTACCGTAATCACCAACCAACCTCTGGAAGCCGAGGTGAAATGGTCCTATTTCACCCATCCCGTAGTCAATAGCGGCACTGAAAAAGATGCAGATTTCAAACCCTATATCAAACAGATAGAGAAAGATTATTTCACCAGAAAGCATTTCAAAAAGAATGTCAACGGTTATGACACCATAAACCAAACGCAACTGGCCTCAAGACGGGAATACACTTTTGGTGTCACCCACAAGTTTTATAACGACCACCTATACGTCGACATAGCACTGACCGACTTCCATACCCCCGGACCCTTGTCATGGATTCCCTCACTCTTTATTCCTGGACTTGCGACAAACCGTCAGGGAGACAATCACTCCGTGGCTGCACGGGCTCTGCCTTTTTTTATTTTCGCCGGATTCTCTGCAGCGGGTTTCATATACGAAAGTCGCAACACCAGCACGGACCGTCCAACCTTTGGCGAGGCCGACCAACAGAGCATTTGGGAATATAAGAATTTCGGCTACTGGGTAGGTGGTCTCTGTGGCGCCGCTGCCATCACCATTTACACTGTAGACTTATCCCAAGCAATCACCAACAGTGTGAGAAATATGCGTTACACCAAAGAACTACGTGAAAAAATGAAGCGAGAGGGTTCTATTATTTTACAAGAACAAAACATCATTCTCTGGCCTGAAAACTGACACATCCTATTCTAAATAATCCGCAATGAATCACATCTTCATAAGCCATTCGTCGAAAGACGCACTCTTGGCACAGTCCTTGGCTGGCTATTTGGAGTCCCATGGGCACCGTTGCTGGATAGCACCACGCGACATTGCCATCGGATTGGACTACACAGATGTGATTAACAGCGCTTTGGAAAATTGTCACACATTAATATTTCTCATTTCGAAAAATTCACTTGACTCAACATGGGCTAAAAAAGAACTCTCTACGGCCATGTCACTCAACAAGAAAGTGCTGCCTTTCAAGATTGACAAATCTGAAATAAGCAGCGGTTTTCTTTTCATGCTTAACAACGTCCAAATTATCGATGCTGTCAACGACCCCTGTGAAAAATTTTCTCTGATACTTAACCAACTGCCATACATCAACTCTTCAAATAACACCTCCTACAATTCCATTACTCCCATCAACAACGCCAAATACAACCAAAACAAAAAAAGCACAACTCCGCCAATCATCATTACTGGTGCTGTTGTTCTTTTGCTGACTGTACTGATTATCATCCTCTCTGTATCAAAGACATCCCAAGAGAGCGATTCGGATATCATCAGCAATTGGACAGGAGAAGAAAAGACATCGACCGAGGGCGGTTTTACAAACTCGGAAGGATCTCTTTTTCATTCGTCGACGAACCAAACAAGACAAAACAACAATAGTTTCAACGGGACCCTACCCAGAAACACAACCTCATCCAATAGCGACATCAACGGGAATACATCCACAACCAACACTGTAAGCCCAGAAGATCCGACAAGTACCGAAACAAACGTCAACACCACAATAACCACTGTCGAACAACCAAAACCCCAAACAACAACACCAAACATTGACAGAGAATACGAATCACGACTTAATAGTGCTATTTCCCTGTATGCAAATGGAGATTACCTGGGAGCACTTAATAAATTCGAGAGCCTGAAACGTTCCAACCCTAATGATTCTCGTCCGACGAAATACATTTCCCTGTGTAAAAAGAAACTGAAAGCCTCACAGTAAGGAAACGGAATCACATCCCTGATTATCTCATTTGTAAACCAACACACTCATTGCATCGTCGTTGAACAGATCGCCTGCAAGGGTGCATATCTCTGCGGCGGTGACTGCCTCGATGTCACGCTGCATCTCTTCCAGCGTGTCGACATGCTCGAAAGTCAAGCAGCTTTTCCCTATCGACTGCATTTCATTCAGGGATAACTCATTATTGATTGCCATCTGACCCACATACTGCTGTTTGGCGGCATGCAGCTGAATCGTGGACAGCCGCTGGTCTGCGAGCCTATGCAACTCCCGACGGACAAGTTCGATGAAATGCTGTCGGGCATCAGCGTCGATTCCCGCATAGATATAAAACAATCCCGCATCGGAGAATGGGGTGAACTGTGATTCGATGGTATAACAGAAGCCGTACTTCTCGCGAATGGCGACATTGAGACGGCTGTTCATCGCCGGTCCTCCCACGATATTGTTGAGCAAAGAGAAAGCCACCTTACGCTCGTCATATATGGACGGCGCCGCACATCCCACCATGGCGTGCATTTGATGGGTATGTCTGTTCACCGTGAGATTGAACGGCTTGCAGACCGGTTTCACCGAACGGTCGGCGGCACTGGCACGCAGGGGGTAGTCGCCGAAATAGCGTTCACAAAGATGCACCACCCGTTTGAAATCCGCCTTACCGACAATGGAGATCACCATACGGTCTGTGGTATAGTAATCTCGCATAAAGGCATGCAGGTCGTCGGACGTGAAGCGTTTCACATTCCGCTTGCTGCCCAGTATATTATGCGCCAAGGGATGATCACCGAAGATATATTCCTCGAAGTCGTCATAGATCAGGTCTGCCGGACTGTCTTTGTAGGAGTTAATCTCCTCCAGAATCACCTCCTTCTCCTTCTCTATCTCCCTTTCGGGGAAAGTGGAGTGGAACAGAATATCGGCAAAAAGTTCAAGGCAACGCTGTAGATGGATGGAGAGCGACGAAGCATAGATGCAGGTCTCCTCTTTCGTGGTAAAGGCATTGAGTTCTCCTCCCACACCGTCGATACGGTTGAGGATATGATAGGACCGGCGGTGGCTGGTTCCTTTGAACACGGAATGTTCGATGAAATGGGCTATTCCCTGTCGAGAGATATCCTCGTCGCGGGAGCCAATATTGATATAGACACCCGAATGGGTGACGACAGAATCGTTCTGCCGGAAGATGATGCGAATGCCGTTGGGAAGGGTATGATATTGGTACAAGGGGGTAGAGTTTTAGCGTTTTAAAGGGTTGGTATATTGTTATAGTTTGGGCTTGTTTCTCCGTCCGGTATTTGCGAAAGGAGACAGAAGAATGTGGTGGAGAAGACACATCCGGCCAAGGTGGACAAGGTGTTTTCTGTAATGAACGAGACCAGCAGCACCACGATATAGGCAACAAGGAGCGGACGCTCGCGTAGTTTCAACCGGCGCAGTGCGATAATGAAAGCAGCGAATAACACGACAGTTCCTATAAGTCCAAACGATACAAGGAAGGAAAGGTACTGGTTGTGCGGATTACGCTGAATGCCCGCCAACGGTGAATCCGAGCTCTTGAGTTGCTCCATGCAAGCATCCTTCACGTCGCCTGTCCCCACCCCGAAAAGGGGATGCTTGACAAAGACTTCCCATGCATGCTCCCACAACTCGAAGCGCTGCAGCATGGTGAAATTCTTGACAGAGCCAAGCACTCGGGCGCTCTCGTACTCATACAGCATCACGTATACCATCGTCCGCAGTTTGGAGCCATGGAGGTAGACGGGATTGGCGATGCCTTGCTCTATTGCACGCACATCCTCCGGCGTCAACAGCTGCATGCCTACGCTGTCCTTGGTTGTGCCAAGCGCATTCAGATAACGCAGCAACGTGGGGTAAACGGCATAGCCGTTCGATGTCACGGAATCGAGCTCCATCTGGCTGCGTTTGCGCCATTCCGTCGTCAACTCCGAATTGCAGACATAGTTGTCAATCAGATTGCCGTTTTCAATCAAGCCATCCTGCTTGTGGAGGTAAGGGTTGCCGTTAGCGGTATGCGTCGCCAAAGGCTGGTTCAGCAACGGCACAGGACGATAGTAGTCCCGAATCAGGCTTCCTAGCACAGCCACCACGGCAATCACTACAACTGAGAACAGGGTAACCAGAGTGATGCGCCATTTCTTTTGGCAACGCTTACCAAAGGCTATCAGCATCACTATCGACACCACAAATAGGATGACGAAAGCGGTATAGGAATGGATAAGGAGCAGGAAATGCAAGAAATAGACTATCAGTGCACCGATAGACAATAACTCAACCAGATTGATTTCCCCGCGTCGGCGTGTCTGTACCGTCAAAAAGGCAATCAAGAAAAGGATTGCCAAACATACATTGAGCGCAAAACGGATATGCGAGATAAAGGGAATGATTTCGCGGTAAGCCAAATCGGGCATGGTGGCGTAGCGCACATGACCGATTATGGTAGCGACAAAAACCGTTCCCACAAAAAAGAAAGCGATGAAAAAGAACTGGTTTCTGTTGAGCGGACGCGACGTCAACACAATAAGTGGAATGGCCAGAAGCGGCAGCTTTCCAAACAGGTCGGCAAGACCGCTGTCGATATTTGCCGTGGGTATCATCCAAAGCAAGTGGACTGCCGCCAGCACAAGGAATGCGACGAGAAGGGGATGCAGCCCTCCGCGACCGAATTTGCGGCGCATGTCCCACTCCAAAGCCCAGTTGACGGCCAGCAGGATCTGCATGCCGCTCATCATATAGTTGCTCACCGACTGCGCCCCTGCAAGCGTTACAAGCAACAAGTAATAGAGCGAATGATGGATGGTAAGCCGCCAGGAGAAGCGACCCGACGCATCATTCACCGGAGGAAAAAGCGATTGGATGAAAGAGACTATCACTTTTTCAATGTTTTCTGATAGAGTTCTTTGTTTTTCAAGACTTCCACAGCCTTAAGCACCTCGGGGTCGGTGACAAGCGAGCCCTCAAGCCTGCCGGCGGCATAGTAATAGCGCACCAGTATTTCGGCTTTGAGGAGGTCGCTGATTTCCGAACGGAATTTGTTGAGGTCGTCGCTCTTGTCTTTCTTCAGCTTGGCCTCCAGCGCGTCGAGGTCGGCGGAGAGCGCCTCAAGGTAGTTCTCTTCCTTGGCGGCGTCACGCAAGCCTTTGAGCATCTCTTCCGTCTCGGTAGGATAGCTGTAGTCCTTGTCCGAAAGGTATTGGACAAAGTCGTTGTAGATGGCGTCGGTGATGCGGAATTTGTCGGGAGCGTCAATAGTGGGATGCTCCTTCACGAACTTGTTCACATAGTTGAAGATATGGAACTTGCTAATCAACGTACCGGCCAGGGGGGAGATATACTGCGGCTCCACCTCGATATCAGGTTCGATACCGAAGCCGTCGTACACCACACGGCCGTTGGCGGTATGGAAGGCGGTCTTGAGCGAGTCGGGCACCTTGACGGCTCGTCCGTTCTCGTCGCGGTGGCTGTAGTCGATAGCCTGGATGCAGCGGCCACTGGGAATATAGTACTTCGACACGGTGATCTTCATCTGGCTGTTATAGACCAAGGGCAGCACGTTCTGCACCAAGCCCTTGCCGTAGGAGCGGGATCCGACAATGACGGCACGGTCCAGATCCTGCAGGCTTCCGGCGGTGATCTCGGAAGCCGACGCGCTGTAGGCGTTGATCAGCACCGCGACAGGGATTTCCGTATCCTCCGGATTCAAATGCGTATAATTCTTGGTGTTCTTGGCCGAAACTTTCCCTTTAGTCTCCACTATCAGCTGTCCCTTGCGGACAAAGAGGTTGACCAAATCGACCGCTTCGTTCATCAGTCCACCGCCGTTGTTGCGCAAATCAAGGATAAAACCCTCCATATCGGGATGATCGCGTTTCAGCTTCACAAAAGCTTCGCGCACATTCTTGGCGGCATCCTGCGTGAATTCGTCCAGCTTCACATAGCCAATATTCCCTGGCAGCATGCCGCTGTAAGGGACGTTGGGCAGCTTGATCTCAGCCCTGGTGATGGTCCGCTCAAAAGACTTGCCGTCGCGTTCCAGCTTGAGGGTCACCGTTGTACCCGCCTGTCCACGCATGGCACTGCTCACATCGGCGTTGCTTTTGCCTTCCGTGCTTTCACCGTTGACAGCAAGGATACGGTCGCCGGCGCGCAGGCCCGCCTTGTCGGCCGGGAGGTCTTTGTAAGGCTCTGAGACATAGATCTTGTCACCTTCCTGGTGAATTAATGCACCGATGCCACCGTACTGACCCAGCAGCTGCAGCTTGACATCCTCCATATCCGACTCGGGATAATAGACCGTGTAGGGGTCGAGCGAGGAGAGCATGGCGTCGATGGCTTTTTTCATGGTTGCACCCGGATCCACATCGTCCACGTAGTTGAAATACAAAGTTTGGTACAAACGGCTGAATATCTCCAGATTCTTCGAGAGTTCAAAGGAACGGTCGGTCGACGGATTCTGCCCCTTCACCGGCATCAAACCCACCGTCATCAAGACCAACAGCGTAACAGTTATTTTTTTATACATGATCTATAACTTTTCAAAAAGACAATAACAGAAACGCAACACCCAATTTTTTATTGCGTGCAAGTACCCCAGACTTGTGGTCTGGGGTTATTGAGATGATGTGCCTCCGGCACATGATTGCCACACGTTATTTATTTATAAACAGTTTCGAAAAAGAAGAAACACGAATCGTTAATCCCTTGTGAATTTATGAATATCCAGTTCGTCGGGAGAGACAAACCACACCACGTCGTCGCGCTCGAATCTGGTGGTGGAACGGGGATTGAGTATTTGATGGTCGTCGCGCTCTATAGCGATAATCATGGCGTTGTAATGCTGGCTGAACTTCGACTCGGCAATGGTCAGATCGACAAACGGACTCTGCTCTGTAACCGTCAGTCGGTAGATATTCAGTTCGTTGTCGCTATGGTCATGGATCAGCATGTCGGGTTCCACATCGAGCACCGAACGCAGATGGGCAATCTGGTCCTCGCTTCCCATCACCGAGAGACGGTCGCCCGGCATAATAAGCATCTCCTTGTCCGGCAGGTCATATACCGTACCCGCCCGTTCAATGGAGACCACATTGATCCCGTAGTCCTCGCGGAAATTGGTGTGCTTCAGCTGTCGTCCGGAGAAAGGCGAATAGGTGGTTACCGGGATTCGTTCCAGATAGAAGTTGTTCTCCAGCAATGTCGGAATCTTGAACGACTGCTGGGCCTGTCGGGAATTGAAGTTCGAGATAAATTGGTTCTCGATGCGCTGATAGAACGAGATGGTGCGCTTCGAGAAGAGGACCACCAACACGACAAACACCGCCAGGATCACCAAGAAGCCCACCGCCAGGTGGATATAGTTTCCAATAACCAGACCGATGAAAAACAACGCCAGGAAATTGCGGAGCAACAGCACGGGGATGACCACCGCCTGACTGTAGTCCCGTGAGTCCAGCATCTCCTTGATACGCTCGCGGTTCACATTACGCACCGCCACCGCCCACACAAAGGGCAGCATCACCACCAGCGTCACCACCATCCCGATCAGGTTGCCCCAGACCGAAGGATGGCCGCTGGCCGTGACAAACAGCCCATTCAAGAAGGGCTTCAACAGCGTGAATGAAAGCAAGCTGATGGCCGTATTGATGGCACTATACAGCAGAATCGACGAGAACTGTTTCTTCAGGAACTGCCGTACCGAACTTTTCTGGTTGGTCTGCTTCGCCGAATTGCTGTAACGCTCCAAGGCCTCTTTCAGCCGTTGCGGCAAGCGCGGCTCCACCAGCTCGTAGAAGGGGTTGGCCGCCTTGATCATATAAGGGGTCACAAACGTGGTGATAATAGAGACCGACACAATGATGGGATAGATGTCGGGGTTGATGACACCGAACGAAAGACCCAGACTGGCGATAATAAACGAGAACTCACCAATCTGGCAGAAGCAGAAACCCGACTGGACCGATGTCTTCAGGTTTTTACCGGAGAGAATGACACCCAGCGTTGCAGCACTTGATTTGAACAAGATCACCGTCCCCGCGATGATCAGTATCGGACCGATATAATTGACCAATATCTTCGGATCGACCAGCATACCCACCGAGACGAAGAAGACAGCGCAGAACAGATTCTTGATCGGCGTGATGATACGGTGGATGACATCGGCCTCGATGGTTTCTGACAGGATGGCGCCCATAACGAAGGCGCCCAGTGCCGTCGAAAAACCGGCATAGGAGGCCAGCACCACCATGCCGAAACACAGACCCACGGCCACGATACAGAGCGTCTCCTCGGTCATATAGCGGCGCATCCAGCGAAGGAACGTCGGTATCAGGAAGATGCCGAAAGTGAACCATACGATCAGGAAAAAGACCAGTTTCACAAGGCTCATCACCAGTTCGCCACCGTCGAAATTCTTGCTCACCGAGATAGTGGAGAGCAACACCAGAAGGAGTACCGCAATCAGATCTTCCACCACCAGCACAGCGGTGACCGACGAGGTGAATTTCTGCTGCTTCAGTTTCAAATCCTCGAACGACTTGATGATAATCGATGTCGAGGAGATGGAGAGCATACAGCCCAAGAAGATACACTCCATCGAGGCCCATCCCAGCAGCCGTCCCACACTGGAGCCTATCAAAAACATGATAGCCAGCTCGGTCAGTGCCGTGATGGCGCCTGTTGCGCCCACCTTCTTCAGTTTCTTGATGCTGAATTCCAACCCCAAGGCGAACATCAGGAAGACTATACCAATCTCGCTCCACACATGCACGTCGGCAGCATCCTTCACCGCCGGGAACCAGGGGAAATAGGGCCCGATAAAGAAACCGGCGACGATGTAGCCAAGGACAAGGGGTTGCTTCAGCCATTTGAATACCACGGTGATGATACCGGCGGTAACCAGGATGATGGCCAAATCGAGAAACAGCGGAGGCAATGAGGACATGGGAGGTTCGAGGGGTTAAGGGGTTAAAAATTCATAATGAAATTTATACAACAGCATGCTGTTGAACAAACAATTTGCAAATTTACGATTATTTTATGATAAATTAACTATATATGATACATTTTTCTTATTTTTGCAAAAAAATACAGCATGCTGTTTCATCGCAATAACCTCATAAACAGCGATTCTTTCAACCTATCAACGAAACAACACATCAACAAAAAAACACCATGAAAAAACAAGACTGGATTGTTATTCTCTGCGTCATCGTCATCCTGGCGCCTTTCTTCATTCCCGCCACGGGCTTCTTTGAGTGGTTCAAAGCCTCCACGGCAAGCCATCCCTACATCATGGCTTTCTTCAAGTTCGCCATCCTCGCCACCTTCGGTGAGATGCTGGCATTGCGCATCCGTAAAGGGGTGTACAACGAAAAAGGGTTCGGCGTCCTGCCGCGCATGATGGTATGGGGCTTTCTGGGCATGTGCATCGCCATGTCGATGGTCATCTTCAAAGCCGGCGTGCCGGCGTTCCTCGGAAGCATCTGCGGCTGCGACCTTTCGGGGGTGCTCAACGGCGATTTCACTTGGACGAAACTGGGCGTGGCATTCGCCGTCAGTGTACTGATGAACAGTATCTTCGCCCCTGTGATGATGACATTTCACAAATGCACCGACATCCATATTCTTGACAACGGCGGCACGGTGCGCGGGCTGCTGCGCCCGATGAAGATGCGCGAAATCTTCGCCACAAAAGTGAACTGGGATGTGCAGTGGAACGTGGTCATCAAGAAAACTATCCCCCTGTTCTGGTTCCCGGCCCACACCATCACCTTCATCCTGCCGCAAACATTCCAAGTGCTCTTCGCCGCCCTCCTGGGCATCGCCCTGGGCCTGATATTGGCATTAGCTGGAGGAAGCAAGAAATGAAAATCTGGTCACTGAAACATATAGGACTTATAGGGCTTATAAGTCTTATAGGGTTAAGCGGCAATGCCTATGCCCAGACCGATACCACGGCGTCGCGCAAGGTGAGCTTCGACCTCCATGGGTTTGTCAATCCCCACTACTATGCCGACAGCCGCGAAGTGGTGGGCGGCCGCGAAGACATGATGCTCTTCTTCCCCAAGCCCGTCAACCCCGACGCCAACGGCATCGACCTCAACGACGGCTGGCAAGCCAACATGATGGCTATCACCACACGCCTCGGTTTGCGTATCAACGGTCCCGATGCTCTCGGGGCAAAAACATCTGCATACATCGAAGGAGACTTCACTGGTGCCACCAATGCCACCATTAACAACCTGCGACTGCGGCACGCTTACATTGACATGTTGTGGGAAAACCGTCACCAAATCTCAAAAGGCCCCCGCGAATATGATGTCCTCATCTCCAGTCATCGCCTGTTGATAGGCCAGTACTGGTATCCTATGCAGATTCACGAAGTGATGCCTCTCACCAACCCCCTAAATATGGGAGCGCCATTCGCACTATACGCCCGTCAGCCGCAAGTTCGCTACGAATACCATCTCCACGGGATTGAGGCGGTAGCCGCAGCCTCATGGCAACTCGACAATATGAGTCAAGGTGAACTCAACGGACAGCATGTCAGCTCGACGGCATTCGCACGCCACAGCCTCATTCCCGAATTAACAGCACAGTTGCGCTACAACGGCGACAAACTCTTCTTCGGAGCAGCAGTTAACGCAAAGACCATTCAGCCTCAAATACCCATGACGACCCTCGACGAACGCCTTCACACTTCACTCTCCTACACGCTGTTCGGCAAAATAAGTCTCGGTCCGTTGACCCTAAAGGCGCAGACACTGCTGAACAACAGCCTCTATGAAGGCTGCTCGTTGGGCGGCTATGCTTTCATCTACGGAAGCAGCATGAATCACGCTTTTGTGCGCGACTGGCATTTCAACACAGTCTGGATGGATATCTCGAGAAACCGTGGGCGCCTGCGTCCCGGAATCTTCGCCGGCTTTGCCAAACGCGGCAAAATCGTCGAACCCACAGAGGACTTGCTGTCTATCGAAATATTCGGACGCGGAGACAACCTGTCGTACCTCTGGCGCATACAGCCAAGAATGACCTACTACCTGAGCGAAGCCTTGTTCTGCACCGCTGAAGCGGAATACACCTATGCCAACTACATCACCAATTCCGGTCCCGACCCTGTGGGCAACCTTAGACTCTCATTGACTCTCCAGTATAACTTTTAACACAGTATTACGTTCTTGAGAACCAATTACCATACCCACTCCCGCTACTGCGACGGCAAAGGCGAGTTGCGCGAATATGTCGACTACGCCATTGCCCACGGTTTCTCGGCTCTGGGCTTCTCGGGCCACGCACCGGTGCCCTTCCCCAACAATTTCTCCATCCGTCAGGAGCACTACCTGGACTACTGCAACGAGGTGCGGGCGCTGAAGGCGGAATACGCGGGCCGCATCGACATCCGCCTGGGGCTGGAAATAGACTATATCCCGGGGGTGCTGGAGGACTTTACGCTCCTCATCGAACAGGGGGGACTGGAATACACCATCGGCAGCGTGCATCTGATCCCCAACCCCGACGACGTGGAGACGCTACGCAATCTCTGCGCCACCGTCCAAGGGGAGGAACGCCAGCAGATACCCTACCATATCTGGTTCATCGACGGTCCCAAGCAGGAGACCTACGACAAGGGGCTGCACCATATCTTCCATGACGATATCCGCGCCGGCGTGAAGGCCTTCTTCCATCAGCAGAACGCCATGATAGAGCGCAACCGTCCCACCGTGGTGGGTCACTTCGACAAAATCGTGATGCACAACCACAACCGCTTCTTCCAATATGATGAGAAGTGGTTCCGCGACCTGCTCTACGAGACGGTGGAGCTGATACGGGAAAGCGGCTGCATCGCCGAAATCAACACCCGCGGACTCTACAAAGGACGCCACACCGATTTCTACCCGGCAAAAGAGACCATCCAATATATGAACAGTCTCCATATTCCTGTGCTGGTCGGCACCGATGCCCATGAGCCGTCGAACCTCGACCAGTTTGAAGGAGCCTACGAATTCCTGAAGGAAATAGGTTACCGCAACGTGGTTCAAGCACTGCCATTCTGACTCAAAACAATTACCTGTTCAATAAAAAAGGGGGCATTTGCCCCCTTTATTTGTATCGGATGAAAAACGCGCTATTTCTTTCCCATCAGACCTGAGGCAACGGACTTCAGTTGGTTGCCCAGTTCCTGTTTCTCCTGGTCGGAGAGCTTACGGTCTTTCAGTGCGTCGGTGGCGGATGAGATAAGGTTCTGCATCTCCTTGTCATCCTTGACAGAGGACAACTTGGACATCAACTCCTTGTTCTCGGTCAGTGACTCCACTTTCTTCTTGATACTGTCGTTTTTTAACAGTTTGTCTAAAATACCCATAGTTATGAGGTTTTACGTTATACGTTTGAAAATGTCGGACAAGTTTTCTTTTTTTTGAACGGAATTAAACATCAAAGCCATTCCATCAGTTTGTTGACCATGTTGGCGGCACCGTCGAAAATCTGGCTGATATGCGTACCCACCATGTAGGCCGGGGTGGTCAACACCTTGTTGTGTTCGTCGACACAAACATCGGTGGGGCCACACACCTCATGGTTGGCGCCCAGCCGGACAGCCATATTGGAGGCCGCACAGGGATCGCCCAAAGTCAACTTGACACCCATCGGTCCCAGCACCTTGGCCAGCACCATGGGAGCGATACACATGGCCACCACGGGCTTGCCGGCCGCATGGGTTTCGAGGATGGCGCGTTCCACCTCGGGAAGCACCTGCATCTCGGAACCCGCAAAGGCGTAATCCGACAGGTTGCGGGCAGCACCCATACCGCCGGGGAGTGCCAGCGCATCATAATCGGCTGCACGGTAGTCCTGCAACGGCAGTATGTCGCCACGGGCGATACGGGCCGATTCAGCAAAGATTTCACGTTCTTCACCGGTCTCACCGTTATTGTCCAGATAGGAAATCACACGGAAACGCCCCTGCGGAGCAAAACACTGGTATTGGGCACCCTGACGGTCCAAGGCAAGCAGCAGACTGAGCGTCTCCTGCAGCTCGCTGCCATCGCGGTTGCCACAACCAGAAAGAATAACAGCTACTTTCTTCATGGGAAAAAGTTTTGTTTCTTATACCAACAGACTATCTTTTCTTCGAAAAAAGGGAAATAATCCAAAGCAGCAATACAGCACCGACAACTGCGGTAACAAGATGTCCGACGATGGTTGCTCCCCAGTCGATTCCTACCCACGAAAGCACATTGCCTCCGAGGAAACCACCGACGATACCGACAATCAAATTAACAATAAAACCGAATCCGGAGCCTTTCATGACTTTACCGGCAATAAATCCTGCCAGCACTCCAATGACAATACTGATAATTATACCCATTTTTCGTTGTTTTTAATTATTCAAACAAGAAACAGCGACATATCAAGACTAACATGCCGCTGTTTCATAAATCAATCTGTATTATTTGCCGGCGTTGTACTGGTCGACCGACTCCTTGATGAGCTGGAAGGTAGCCTCGATGTCGTTGTCGAGACCCATGCTGAAGCGGATCAAGCCTTCGCTCATGCCCATCTCCTTCTGGATCTCCTCGGGGACCTCGCTGGAGGTGGACTTGCCGGAGTTGGAGAAGAGGGTCTTGAAGTAACCCAGCGAAACGGCGAGGTAACCCACACCCTTCTGCTGCATAATCTCCATAATGCGGCTGGCTGCGTCAGCGGTGCCCATGTCGATGCTGATCATGCCACCGAAACCGTAGCCGTCGTTCATCATGCTGCAGAACAACTCGTAGTCGGGATGTTCAGGCAGACCGGGGTAGTTGTATTTGAAGCCGACTTCTTTGAAACGTTTGGCCAGATACATGGCGTTTTCGCCGTGTTTCTTCATGCGGATATGGAGGGTGTGCAGGTTCTTGTTGATGGAAGCGCTGCGCATGGGATCCAGCACCGGGCCGAGCAGCATGCAGGTACCGTCGTTCACATCAATCAGGCTGTTGATATACTCGGCGCTACCGCAGATGGCACCGGCCACACAGTCGTTGGTACCGTTGATATACTTGGTCATCGAATAAACGGTGACGTCGGCGCCCAGACGGCAGGGGCTGAAGATCATGGGGGTGAAGGTGTTGTCGACGATGAGTTTGGCACCGGCAGCATGAGCCATCTTGCTCAGTTCGGGGATATTGGCGATGCGGAGCAGCGGGTTGTTCATGGTCTCGGTGTAGACCACCTTGGTATTGGGATGCTCGGCGAGGGCTTTCTTCACGGCGTCGAGGTTCTGCATGTTGACGAAGGTGCAGTTGACGTTGAATTTCTTCAGGTAGTTGGCCATGAAGGCGAAGGTGCCGCCATAGGTGGTCATGCTGGCCACGATATGGTCGCCGGCTTTCACCTCATGCAGCAGAGCGCTGGTGATGGCAGCCAGACCGGAACCGGTGACCCAGGCCATCTCGGTGCCTTCCATGGCAGCCAAACGCTGGCAGAGCGCCAGGTTGGAGGGATTCCAGTGACGGCTGTAGAGGAAGTAGCCCTCGGTTTCGCCATGGAACGTCTCGGTCATCAGATGAGCCTCAGGGAAGGTAAAAGTGGCGCTGTCGCAGATTGCGGGGTTCACACCACGGTTGGCATCGCGTCCATCGATGCGCTGAATTGCTGTTGCAGGATCAAATTTTTGCATAATCATTTATTTTACATTAATATAATTCGTTAATAGTCCTATTGTTCCCCAAAGGAAACAGGATGCAAATTTACGAAAAAAAACTCAACGGGCAAAAATTATTTTGCAGCAGCCTCTTTCAGCAGCCTATCAGAAAGACGGTATTGCGCTTGTGGAGATTGATTTTCTCCCGTTCATGGCGCCACTTCCCGGCAGGCAGGGTGCGAATAGTCTGCGTGGCGAGCGTCAAGTCGCAAGCCACGCAGATCAGGGTGTCGGGATGGCACGTCTCGGCAAGGCTTTGCAGCATCTGATTATTGCGGTAGGGGGCTTCGATGAAGAGCTGGGTCTGTCCGCTCTTGCGCGCCGTAGCCTCCAGATTGCGGATGGCGGCAGCCCTGCGGGCTTTGTCGACGGGCAGGTAACCGTTGAAGGCGAACTGCTGTCCGTTGAGGCCCGATGCCATCAAGGCCAGCATCAGCGACGAAGGACCTATCAACGGGACAACCTCCATCCCCTTGCTTTGCGCCATGCGGGTGACCAGTGCGCCCGGATCGGCCACACAAGGGAGACCCGCTTCGCTGAGCAGACCGACATCCTCTCCCCTTTCGACCGCGTCGAGATAATGGATGATCTCCTCGGGCGAGGTGTGCTCATTCAAAAGAAAGAAGGTGGTGTCGTCGATGGGATGGGGATAGCCAGCATGTTTCAGAAAACGACGGGCAGTGCGGAGTTCCTCCACAATGAAAGTACGGCAACCCGCCAACAAGGTCAGATTGTAGGCCGGCAACGAGACATTCAGGTCGTCGGCACCGATGGGAACGGGGAAAAGGATCAAACGGCCCATTACTTAGCCTGCTCCTGCGCTTTGATAAGGCTGATATTGGCCAACTCGGTCTTGGTGAACGGAATATTATCCATCGTGACATCCGTGGCTTTAAACCATTTCTGGTGCGAGAAGAACTCTTTCAACTCGGCATTATTGAACTGGTAGCCATGACGGGCATAGATGGCATTGCGTGCAAGAAACATCTCGGTCTTCGTCATCTGCGACACTTCGTTCTTGGTCAGCAGCCGTTCCGACGCATTGATCAGTCGGACATTATTATAGGGGTTGTTCGTCCCGGTCGTGGAGACACGCTGCACCGGAAGGGTCGACTCTGCCGGTTTGACGGTCTGCGGCTTCTCTTCCGGTTCGGTCTTTTTCACCGCCACGGTGTCCACTTTCACCTCCTGAGCAGGCTCCGCTTCCACTGTCTGGACCTTCTCGTCCGGCACTTCGGCAGTCAGCACATTCACCGTATCTGTTGTGGCCGGCACACTGACAGCCACCGGTTCCGAAGCCGCCTTTGATGTGTTTTTCCACGGTTGGGCGACACAAAGGACGATGGCGGCGGTGGCGGCAACGATGGCCGTGCAGACCACTGCCGTCCAGTTGATTCGCGAACTCTCCGTGTCGTCCAGTTCCTCCTGGCTCAACAGCGGCACCGAATTGGGGCGGATCTGGTGATCCAACGCCTCTACCATCGGTTGACGGAATGCGCCCTGGTTTTCTTGGGAGTGTTCCTGTGCTTCCTGTGATTCTCTGAGCCGTTGCTCCCTGTCAATCGCTTCAAGCTTTTGCGAATGGTTGGTCCGCTGCTTATTGGATTCGTTAGGCTGCTTATTAAAAGATGTATCTTCCATTTGATGCTTATTTATCCGTATTTTCTCTCCATAACGCACAATCGGGTGACAAATTGCAGCGTAGCCGTTTTTTTATTCATCCACCTATTCTTTGGGACGGAACAAATAGTATTTAGTCACTTGTTTCTCAAGGAAATGCCTATCCAGCTGATCACTGGCATCACTGATGGGGACACAACGACCGTCTTTGTAAAGGACCTTTATCTCGTGGTCGTTGAAGTCGTAGGAGCGGTTGTGCAGCGCACCCGTACCGGTGAAATAGGAAGCCTCCGGTTTCTCGAACGGCGTGTTGCTGAGTTTGATGGCCGGAAGACGTCGGCTCACCAGATTGCGACAAAGTGTGCGCAGTATCTCGTCGTCCGAATGCTGCCAGTGTTTGACCGCCACCATGATATCGTCGTCGTCCACCTCAGCGAAACGGTCCAGGAAATCGGGCGCCGCAGGGTCGAAACGGAAGGTTGTCGGATCCAGTTCTCTTGCCCGTCGCAGGATGGCCAGCAGCACCTGGTCGGCCGCAATGACCGTCTTGTGCATATAGACCTGCCAATACATCAAACGACGGGAGATGATGAATTTCTCGATGCTGTAGATGCCTTTCTCGTCCACCACCAACTCGTCGTCGTGGACATTGAGCATGCTGATGATGCGGTCGGTACCGACGATCCCTTCACTGACACCGGTGAAGAAGCTGTCGCGTCCCAGATAGTCGAGACGGTCCATGTCGAGCTGGCTGCTGACCAGCTGGTGCAGGAAATGCTTGGGGTACTCGTTCTTGAAGATGGCGATGGCGGTGGTCAAGGCGCCATCCATCTCCCGGTTCATGCGTTCCATGAACATCTCGGTGAGGATTTCGTGCTCCACATCCACCAGCACCCGTTCGGAGGTGTGCGAGAAGGGACCGTGACCGATGTCATGCAACAATATAGCCAGTTTGGCTCCGCGGCATTCCGCATCGGTTATCTCCACCTCTTTCTGCTTCAGCACTTCCAATGCGCGCCCCATCAGATTGAGGGCACCCAGCATATGGCTGAAACGCGTATGCATGGCACCCGGATAGACCAGATAGGTCAGTCCGAGCTGTTTGATGCGGCGCTGACGCTGGAAGAAGGGGTGGTCTATCACTTGGAGAATCACGGGATCGTCCACACTCAGAAAACCGTCATAGACCGGGTCGTTGATTATCTTATGTTTGTTCATTTATCAATGGATGTTTTTACGTTTAAAGATTTAAATGAATAAATATTAAGGTTCTATGATATGGGAGTTAAAGTGGAAGTAAAAGTAGACAATTCAAAATTAAAAATTAAAAACTCAAGAATCAAAATTCATAATTCATAATTCATAATTCATAATTCAAAATTCAAAATTCAAATACTCCTCCTCAGTGATTCCCTCGCCGAGGGATGAGCGATGCTGATAAGTGCTTCGGCCCGTTGGCGGAGGCTGAGACCGTAGAGGTTGACCGCCCCCTGCTCGGTGACCACCCACTGGGTAAGGGTGCGCGGTGTGACCACACCAGCACCGGGTGTGAGGGTCGGCACAATCTTGCTGACCCCTTTGGAGGTGATGGACGGCATGGCGATAATCGGCACACCGCCGTCGCTGTAGGTAGCGCCGAGAATGAAGTCCAGCTGGCCGCCGCTGCCGGAGAAAATTCTTGTCCCCATCGAGTCGGAACAGACCTGCCCCGAGAGGTCGATCTGGATGGCGGAATTGAGCGCCACCACGCGTGGATTGGAGGCGATGACGGCAGGATTGTTGGTATAGCCCACATCTTTCATCAGCACTGCGTCATTGTGGTCGACAAAATTGTAGAGCTGTTGCGACCCTTTGAGGAACATGGCCGTCAGTTTGCCCGGGTCGGTTTTCTTGCAACTGCCGTTGATCACCCCCTTTTCCACCAAGGGGATGACGCTGTCGGAGAACATCTCAGAATGGACACCCAGGTTTTTATGGCCTTCCAGCTGGGAAAGCACCGCCGTGGGTATGTTGCCGATGCCGATCTGCAGCGTGGCACCGTCGGGGATCAGGGCGGCACAGTGCTTCCCTATGGCGATGTCCGTCTCGCTCAGCGGCGAAGGGGCTGCCGGTTTCAACGGCACGTCACAGCGGACGAAAGCATCGATTTTCGAGACAGGAATACGGGCATCGCCATAGGTATAGGGCACATATTTGTTGACCTGCGCCACCACATAGCGGGCCTTGTCGATGGCCTCCGGCATGTAGTCGACCGATGTCCCCAGCGAGACAAAACCCTCGCTGTCCGGTTCGCTGACCATCAGGAAGACGACATCGCATCTAACCGCACCGCTCTTAATCATCCGCGGTGTCTCGCTCAGCGAGCAGGGGATATAGTCCGCCCTACCCGACTGGGTCGCCTCACGCACATTGCCGCCCACAAAGAAAGAGTCCAGTTGGAAAACGCCCTTGTACTTCGGCAAGGTGTAGTCGGCATAGCCTTCGGTATAGAAGTGGCTGATGGTCACATCATGCAGCCGCTCTTCATTTGGCAGGCAGGCCGCCCCGCCTGCAACACATCCGTTCTCTCGGTCGGCCCGACACACCAACGCCTCAATCAGACACTCCGGAGCCCCGCTGACACAAGGCCAGTGCAGATGGTCGCCCGGACGGACCGGCAGGACCGCTTCATCGGCAGTTAAGAATTTCATGATATTCAAGTCTATGATAATAGTTCGGACAATATTCCAGCGGCGTCGGCGACCATCTCCGGACAGGGTTTCTTGCCCTGTTGGAGGAGGCGTCCACAGACGATATCGCCCTCTTCCGTACGGAATTTTTCAATCAAGGTGCGGACATCTGCCGTATGTCCCGTCAGTCCGCACACCATCGCCATGCCGCTGACACAGCCACATACCTCTCGTGTGCCGGCGAGGCCGCGACCGAAGGGAGCGGCCATATTCATAGCGTTTTCTGCATCAATAGGCAGTTTGTCGGCATACGCCATCACCACCGACTGGCAGCAGTTGCATCCCTTTTTGTGCAACGCACGCGCCTTTTCCATTCTTTCTTCTTTGGTCATATCATTTCATCATTTTAAACATTTCCCATATCACGATGGCGGCGGCGCAGCTGACGTTGAGGCTGTGCTTGGTGCCGAA
>CAMIVE010000015.1 GCA_946401725.1 uncultured Bacteroidales bacterium
CTCGACAACGACATCACGGCTATGACCGGCGGTCAGCCCTCCAGCGCCAACCAGAAGCTCTTCAATATCTGCAAGGGCCTCGGTGTCGACCCCGACCACATCCGCACCATCGTCCCCCTCAAGAAAAACCACGACGAATTCGTCAAGATCCTTGAAGAGGAGATCGCCTATAACGGCGTCAGCGTGATCATCCCGCAGCGTGTCTGCATCGTCGAGAACAAAAAACGTATCGCAGCAAACAAATAAAATAATCTAGTACGACTAGCAAGACTAGTACTACTAGTTAACCCAAATAATTAAGAAAATGAAAAAAGACATCATACTTTGTGGCGTAGGCGGCGATGGTATCGTCTCCGTAGCCAAGATTATCAGCGACGCAGCCCTCAATTTGGGCTTGAACGTCAAACAGAGTGAAATCCACGGTATGTCGCAGCGCGGCGGCTCGGTGTTCAGCCACCTTCGCGTCAGCAGCGACCCCATCTTCGCCGACGTCATCCCCGAAGGCAAGGCGGACATCATCCTCAGCTCTGAGCCTATGGAAGCCCTCCGTTACCTGCCCTTCCTCGCCCCCGACGGCGTGGTCATCACCAACAGCGACCCCTTCATCAATATCACCAACTATCCTGATATGGAGAAGGTCAACGCTGAACTGGCCAAGCTGCCCAAATGCGTCAGCTTCAACGCCAACGCTATCGCCAAGGAACTCAACGCCCGTGGTAACATGGTGCTCCTCGGCGCTGCCGCTCCCTACCTTGAGATCGCTTTCGAGGAACTCGAAAAGGCTATCAAGGCTATCTTCGGACGCAAGGGCGATGCTGTGGTTGAGACCAATATCAAAGCCATCCGCGCCGGTCGCGAGGCCAAATAAGGTGGATGGATGTTTATAGATTTCCCTACTGAGGGTGTTCCTCGGAACACCCTCTTTCTACATAAATCCTCCGATCCCCATATCAACATCCCAACGTAACCCTTATCAACGTAATCCCATGACAAAAAGAATTGCCCTCTTTCTCTGCCTTCTGCTTCCGTTGGCACTCCAGGCGCAGAAGAAAACAGTCCGTACCGATAAATTCCAAGTGACCTACCAGGCTGACTGGGAGCCCACTTTCGAGGGTACCTACCATTATTATGTCGACGAAGACGATAATACGCTCTGGCACGGTAAAGCGACGGTCAACCAGACCAAGACTTATAAGGATGACGTATACATCTATGGCGACTATGTCGACACCTATACCGACAGCCGTACGCTCAAGGTGAACGCCAACTACAAGGACGGCAAACTCGACGGCCTCTTTACGCTCAACAACAACTTCTCGATAACTTTCAAGTACAATACAGAGTACAACACCAAAGCTTCGATTTCTTTGACAACCAACAACTCGAACGGAATTCTCAACGGGGCTTGCAAAATGATTGCAGATGTCCTGACGCAGGGTACTAAGGCCAAAGTCACTTCCGATTTCATGTTTAAAGAGGGAAGGGTGACCAAGTTCGACGAGGTGGAACTATTCGAGGGTAACAAAAAAATGGAGTGTCACCTCACTTTTGACGATAAGGACGCCGTGAGCGGCTCGTTTGTCAACGAGGAGTATAATATCAAGTTCAAGAATGGCTATGCCACCGACCGCTATATGGATTATTCAGGCAGTACCTATGCCCCGGGTGAAGAGGAGCGCGACATCCTTCAGAAACTGGCCGACGGAATCCTCTCTCCCGACTCCCTTAGCGATTTGGGCTATGCGCTTCTTACGCAGACAATCTACAAGGTCAACGAGAACTTTCTGAGTGTGGTCAACGATGACAGCTTCACCAAATACGATTGGTGGAACAGCGGCGAGACGCCTTTCAGCTCGTTCGATGTGGAATATCTCCTCCTGAAGGAAATCAAGCTGACTTCCTATAGCGAGTTCTATGCTGTGATCAAGGATATGGGAATTGAACAGCTGGACAATCTGCAGGAGCTCCTGACAAAAGGGGAGTCCTATCAGAATTACTATATCACCTCGCAAACGCGCAGCATGATTCTGAGGGATATCCCTACCCTCAGGCTGCAGGCAAGAGAACAGCTCCGTAATGCGACACGCCAGAGGGTGTCGGATAGACTGGCAGCGTCTATCTCTGGCAAGAGATTCGACAATCTGGAGGTCTCCTTCACCGACAAAGACCTTCTGGATGCCATTGCCTTCGATGTATACACTGACTATAAAAACGGTCTGGGATATAAGACGACCCACTGCGTTATCACGAATCTGAACGATTATCTCCCTTCCGCTTCCCAGGTGAAGGAGGCCATAACCAATGGGAAAGAAATACCCAACGGGTGGGAAGACGTGCAGAGTTATTACGCAAGGGTTACCAATCGTCACAGCTCTACGGAAAGTGTAATTGCCAACGCATCGTTCGACGATATCAAGAGTGGCTACAGGAGCTATTATGAATCCCATATCAAGAATATCAATAACAACAACCCTACCGCTGCAAAGGCCGATCTTGAAGCTATTAATGAAATGCAGGATAAGTATCTTCGTATGGTGGAACTCAAACGCATCATCGTCGCCAACGATGGGATTATCATCAATATGGATATCAAACATTGCGACTATATCATCGAGGCCTATCAGTTTTATAATAGGGGTGTGAACCACAACTTCACTAACCCTTCCCAAATCAGCGAGATGCAGAAAATTATCGATATCCAGTCGCAGTTTATTGCTGCCCTTCGTAGCGACAATGTGAAAAAAATCAATAAGAAAGTCAAGAAATCCGATGACAAGAGGATCGAAGTCATTCTGCCGCTCCTCTCTTCGGAATAAACCTCTGAAAACAGTAACTGCCAACCGACACCGGTTGGCAGTTATCGTTTGATCCACGCCATTCGGGCGTTTCCTCTGAAATCTTTCTCGATGTTTCCCGTGAAACGCAGGTCACGGAATACCGTTAGGGTCTCATCCCCCAACTGTTCGTTTATCTCTACCACGACGTTCCCCTCCTTGCTTAGGCAAGCCGCTGCGGTATCGGCAATGGCATGGTAGAACACCAGTGCGTCATTGTCTGGCACGAATAGCGCCTCTGCGGGTTCCCAATCCAGCACATTGCGTTGCATTACGCGCTTTTCTTGTTCCATCACATAAGGGGGGTTGCTGACAATAAGATCGACAGGGTAGGGGAGTTTCTCCCTCCATGCGGCTTCTTTCAGTATGTCGGCTTGCAAGAACTGTACCTTCACGTGGTTCCCTGCTGCATTTTTCTGTGCTTTCTGCAGCGCTGGTTCGGATACATCCACGCCCCATACCTCCGCTTCGGGCCATTTTTTTGCCAGCGCGATGGCAATACAGCCACTGCCGGTGCATAAGTCCACGATCCGCCGCGGAGCCTTGTTCGAAAAATGGTCGATGATGCGTGTCACCATCTCTTCGGTCTCGGGACGGGGGATGAGCGTCGTTTCGTCCACCTCAATGCGGCAGCCGCAGAATTCACATGACCCTACGATATGTTGGATGGGCCGGAACCGTTTCAGATCTTCTGCCGCCCAGTGGAAGCGCAGCAGGTCGGACTGGTTTATCGTCTCGTCTCGTCGCGACAGCAGCTCGGCATGGCTCCATCCTAAAAACGCTTCGAACAGCATCCGCACGAACATCCGCACCTCTCCCTCTGGATACAAGCCTTCCAGCGTATCCAAAAAGTAGCGCTCAATATCGCGCACCCGATTCGACGCAAACCGCAATTCCGTAGTGTTCATCACTTACTTCCTTCCAAAATCCGCTGGAATCTCCCCCCAGTGGTCGGTGTCCCATTTCTGGATCTCTGTGGTGTAGCTGTTGTTGTGCAGCCAAGCCTCCGCCCGCCGTATCACTTCATACAGCGGTGCTGTCTCGGGTGTCAGTGCCAGCTTGGTGCGGCACTGTTTGGCCCGTACCCAGTTGATGGCATTCACCGAGTCGGAGTAGAGCACCTGTTTCAGGTTGTTCTTTTTTAGGTAGGCTAGCCCATGGACAATCGCCAGGAATTCTCCGATGTTGTTGGTCCCTACGGCTGCTTTGTAGTGGAATAGCTGGGTGCGGCTGGCGACATACACCCCTTGGTACTCCATCACCCCGGGGTTGCCGCTGCAGGCAGCGTCCACTGCGATGGCATCCAACTCCGGTTTCGGTCCTTGCACGTCGGTGCGCACCACCGTCATCCCTTCGTCGTCGACGCCAAGGAGACATGCTCCTTTGGTCTGCCGCTCCACAACCGATGCCGCCAGTTCGGGACCGATACGGAAGGCCTGCTCTGCAAGGGTGCGGCTCTCATACGATTTGTACTTCGCGCCGGCCACCCCTTTTATCTGCTTCTCGCATTCCGCCCAACTGTCGTATATCCCTGGCTGGTTTCCCTGCCACACAACATAATATTTCTGTTTCTTCGCCATAAACTATTTTGCGTAAAATGCCTAACCTGCCAAATTTGCCTAACTTATAAAAAAACGGTTGCGCGATTTCTCGCGCAACCGCCTAATTTCGAATCAGGAAAGCCTCTCCTTAGGCACCCAGCTCCAAACGTTTGAATCCGGTGCATTTGAGCTCTTTGTCCGTGCGGGCGATGAAGTCCTTCACGCTGACTTTGCTCTCCATGATGTATTCCTGGTTCATCAGGGTGTTCTCCTGGAAGAATTTGTTCAAGCGGCCTTTGGCGATGCCTTCAATCTTGGCTTCGGGAAGGGTACCGGCGGTCTCGGCGGCAACTTTCTCCTTGATTTCGCGGGCCATATTGCCTTGCTCTTCGGTGATCCAGCCCTTGGCCATATTCGAGTTGATATGGTCTTCGCTGTCCACGTGGGCGGGGTTGATGCCGGCTTTCTTCAAAGCGGCGTCAACGGCCTTGCCGATAAGCTCTTCCTTGGTCTTCTCGCGGTAGACGTTCAGCTCGCTGTCGATGACATTCTGCGGAACGCTCTGCTCGTCGAGGGCCACGGGACGCATGGCGACAACCTGCATGGCGACGTTGTGTCCAACCTCGTCGTAACCGGTTTTGTTCAAGCCGACGATACTGGCCATGCGGTTACCCGGATGGATGTAGGCGTATACTGCCTCGGCTTCGATGGCTTCGAAGTGGGCCAGCTCGATCTTCTCGCCAATCTTGGCAATCTGGTCGGTGATGCTGTCGCTCACTTTGCGGCCGTTCAGATCCATTTCCATTACCTCGTCCTTGGTGGTCAGGTGCTTGGCCATGGCATTCTCGATAATGCTGCTGGTGAAGGCGACAAAGTCGGCGTTAGTGGCGACAAAGTCGGTCTCGCAGCTCAGCATGATGATGGCACCGTAGTTGCCGTTGCTCTTTGCCAGCACGCAACCTTCGTTGGCGTCACGGTCGGCACGTTTGGCGGCCATCTTCTGGCCTTTCTGGCGAAGCAGTTCGATAGCTTTCTGCACGTCGCCGTCGCATTCCACGAGGGCTTTCTTGCAGTCCATCATTCCTACGCCCGTCAGCTGGCGCAGCTCGTTAACCTGTTTTGCGGTGATATTTGCCATTGTCTTTTCTCCTTATTATTGGTTGTTGCTGGTTGTGGTCTTTCTTCTCGGACGACGCGGACGACCGTCTTCGCGGGTTTCGCTCTTGGTCTCTTCGTTGTTCTCAACGACTTCTTCTGCCTTCTCCTCTTCCACGTTGTTCTCTTTGTCGAGCATGCGCTCGTTGAGTCCTTCCTGGATGGCCTCCACCATCAGTTTCAGGATGGCGGCAATCGATTTCGAAGCATCATCGTTTGCGGGAATCGGGAAATCGATCAGGTCGGGGTTGCAGTTGGTGTCAACCAGTGCGAAAGTGGGGATGTTCAGTCTGCGGGCCTCTGCCACGGCAATGTGCTCCTTGTTGATGTCGATGACAAACAGGGCGCTGGGCAGACGGGTCAGGTCGGCGATGCTGCCAAGGTTCTTGTCCAACTTGGCACGTTCACGCTGCACCTGCAGACGCTCGCGTTTCGAGATGTTGTTGAAGTCCTTGTCGTGCATCATCTGATCCAGCGAGTTCATCTTCTTGACGGCCTTGCGGATGGTGGTGAAGTTGGTCAGCATACCGCCGGGCCAACGTTCGGTCACGAAAGGCATGTCAACGGTCTTCACCATCTCGGCGACGACGTCCTTGGCCTGTTTCTTCGTGGCAACGAAAAGCACTTTCTTGCCGGATTTGGCGATCTGCTTCAGAGCGGCTGCGGCTTCTTCAGCCTTGGCAATGGTCTTCTGAAGGTCAATAACATGAATGCCGTTGTGCTCCTTGAAGATGTAGGGAGCCATTTTCGGATTCCATTTTCTTTTGAGGTGGCCAAAGTGGCAACCAGCCTCAAGCAATTCTTCGAATTTTAATTCTGTCATTTTTTTATTTGTTTACGTTCCTTGATTACCAATCGCAAGGTAGTCCTTCGGGTCCGGTTTTCCGGCAGTCCTATGCCGCCAGACTGGCAACCGGACAGAGTCCCTGCAATTTGGATACTAAACTTGTTTTATTTCTAGTGATGCTAGCCAGACTAGTGATACGAGTTCCAGTCTTAACGTTTGCTGAACTGGAAGCGTTTACGGGCCTTCGGCTGACCGGGTTTCTTACGCTCAACCATACGCGGGTCGCGCATCAGAAGGCTCTTGCTCTTCAGTGCAGGACGGTCTTCGGCGTTGTTCTCGCACAGTGCGCGGGCAATGGCCATACGCAGTGCTTCGGCCTGTCCGGTGATTCCACCGCCGTCAAGGTTGGCCTTCACATCCCACTTGCCTTCTGCATCGACAATCTGGAATGCCTGGTTCACGATGAACTGCAGCGGACCGGTCGGGAAATATTCCTTATAATCTCTGTTGTTGACGGTGATCTTACCGCTACCCGGGGTCATGTAAATACGGGCAACAGCGGTTTTTCTTCTACCTATGGTGTTGATTACTTGCTCCATTGCTATTATCTTATATCGTTAATATTGATGACTTTGGGGTTCTGTGCCTGGTGCGGATGCTCGCTGCCTGCATAAACATACAGGTTGCGGTACAGGGCGGCTCCCAGTCTGTTCTTCGGAAGCATGCCGCGGATGGCGTGCTCCAGGATGCGCTCGGGGTGGGTGGCCAACACCTTGGCAGGTGTAGTCTCACGCTGTCCGCCGGGATATCCGGTATAGCGCTGGTAAATCTTGTCAGTCATCTTCTTGCCGGTGAAGACAATCTTCTCAGCATTGATAATGATAACGTTGTCGCCGCAATCAACGTGCGGGGTGAAGCAGGGTTTGGTCTTGCCTCTCAGGATGTTGGCTACGCGGGTGGCCAAGCGTCCGACGGTCTGGCCTTCTGCATCTACAAGAACCCACTCTTTCTGGACGGTGTTCTTGTTGGCCGATACTGTCTTGTAACTTAATGTATTCATTTTATTTTACGATGATGTTCTTAACTTTTGGGTCTTCGTTTATAACATTTCGAAACGGTTCGCCTTTTCTTCCCGGTTTCTCCATGCTCGATTCCCTTTTTTCTCTTGATTTCAAGGACTATCTTACGGCTGACGGATAACCGTAACATATTCCTATCCCTCTGACACAGAAGATATTGAACGGGTAATCATCTCTTCTGATGCCATTTTAAGAGGGTGCAAAATTACATACATTTTTGAAACTGACCAAATTTATTTGTTAATTTCTTCCTAAAAATGTTGATAATTTTCCGGAAAATAACCAGAAAGACTAGTAAGACTAGAAAGACTAGTAAGACTATAAAAATTTCCTGCAAACAAATCCGGTCTTTAGGGTTCCTACGGTAGTGGCTATAACATAATCGTCACCTCCTTCTTTCAGTCCTAACTGGCGCTGCAGCTCTTCGGCGTGTGCTGGATAATTCCTGACTATCACGTGCGCTTTGCCGTTGGGAATGGCGGCGGCGAGGTTTTTTTTGTTGAGAGACACCTCTTTCAAGACGCTGAATATGCGGCCGGGGAAATGTTGCACAAAGCTGTCGCTTGTGTAGAGGTGTGTGTGCTGCGCCAGTTTCTCCAGACCTTCCCGCTGGCTCAGCAATTTGAAGGGTCCTGCTTTCATCAGTGCGGCATGGGGCTCATAAAGGTATTTCTTTACCTCAGTGGCGTAGGCAACCTGCGTCTGTGCCTCCTCTTGACGGGTGAAGACAAAGTCGTCCACCACGCCATGATGCAGGTGGTGGCAGTGTATGCGTGGCTCACTGCCATCGGACGGTCGGCAGAGGAACAGCACCTCCTTGCATTCGCCTTGGACGGCTATGACGTAGATGTCGCTGACGTTGTGCAGCTGTGCGGATCCTAAGGTGATGTCGATCATCGGCGAGGCCTTCACCATAACCTCGCTGCTTTTTGAAAACAATAGTGCTTGATGTGCCACGATGTCGGGGGTGCAGTTCTCGAAGGCTGTCACCTTGTGCCCCTGTTTGTCGCGGCGGGCAGGGTCGACAAAGAGTAGGTCGAAGTGTCTGTCTTGTTGCTGAAGCCACTCCAGGCTGTCGCAGCAATGGAAACGGATGTTGCTTAGCCCCAACGCCGCTGCGTTGTGTTTGGCCAGTTCGCAGAGGCTGCGGTCTTGTTCCACATAGTCCACCTCCACCTGCACCTGTCTCTCCGCGCCCCATCCGGCAAGGGCGAAGGTGTCGATGCCCATGCCTCCGGTGAGGTCGGCGATACGGAACACCGAATGGCTTTCGGCCGTTCCCGAGAGGCAGAGGGATGCTTTGTGTACCGCCGTCTTTTCCGATGAGGCCTGCTCGCGGTTCAGCCGGGGAGGGTAGAGGAATTCCCCGCACTCCAGCAGCCCCGGCCACTTCTCCTGTGCTGTCCGCAACCCCTCGATCTGCTGCACCGCAGCCGCCATATCAATAGCAGGATACCGCGCGGCACTCAACAGCAACCTCGCGGTATCCTCGTCCTTATGGGCGTTTACGAAATCAATAAACTCCCTGGTCATGCAGTTTCTTCAGGCGATCCACCACCATCGGGCGGTCTTCCTTGTAGGTCACGCCGAACCACTGTGCAGTGGTCTTGAGCACGCGCATCGTGGCGTAGCCGTTGGCGAGGAAGGTGTTGACAGCAAAGGGGATGTAGTATTCCGATTTCATCTCGGTACCGCGCGCTTTGAGGAAGTCGACGAACAGTTTCTCGCTCTCCACAAAGTAGTCGGGGGTGAAGCCGAACAGGTTCATCGACACCGTGGCGTCGGCCGACAGGGGATGCATCGAACCGTCGTCGTCTTTGTATTCGATGCCGTTGGCGGTACGTCCGATACTGGTGCGCTCGGTCATGCCGACCAGGTAGCCGTTGGCATCGACGTTGCATACGCCGCGGCTTACGGTGCCGTTCTCCGACAGGGTGTTCTCCAGTTGGTAGCCTACCATGCAGTAGTCACCTTTCTTGCCTTCCAGTCCGCGCAGGTAGTCGCCCATCACCTGGAAGGCGTCGGCGCCGTAGAAATCGTCGGCATTGATGACGGCGAAAGGTTCCTTGATAGCCTCTTTGGCCATCAGGATGGCATGGTTGGTGCCCCAGGGTTTCTCACGCCCTTCGGGAACGCTGAATCCGGCCGGCAGGTTGTCCAGCTCTTGGAACACATACTCCACGGCGATTTTGTTGCCGAAATGCTCCGCGTTGATTTTGGCTTTGAATTCCTGTTCAAAGCTGTGGCGGATGACGAAGACCACCTTGCCGAATCCGGCTCGGATAGCGTCGGTAATGGAATAGTCCATGATGATTTCACCATTGGGACCGACTCCGTCCATCTGCTTCAGTCCACCATAGCGGCTTCCCATTCCCGCCGCCAAAACTAACAATGTAGGTTTCATAGTATGAATGTATTAATCAGTTATTCTTTAGTTTGAATCACCTTAATTTGCCTAAAATGCCTCATCTGCCTAATGGACTCCTCCCGTCATTCTCATCTCCTCCCTTTGAAAAACTCTTTCATCAGCTCCGCACATTCCTCTTCCAGCACGCCGGAAGTCACCACTGTCTTGGGATGCAGCATCCCGCGGCCCAACTTCTCGAATCCGCGTTTCTCGTCGCGTGCACCGTACACGATTCTTCCTATCTGCACCCATCCCGCTGCTCCGGCGCACATGGGACAGGGCTCCACGGTGACATACAGGGTGCATTCAGGCAGGTATTTGCTCCCCAAGGTGTTGGCCGCTGCAGTGAAAGCCACCATCTCGGCATGGGCGGTGACGTCGTGCAGCCGTTCGGTGTTGTTGTGTGCCCGGGCGATAATCTGTCCGTCGCACACAATCACCGCGCCGATAGGTATCTCCTCCTCGTCGCGGGCCGCACGGGCTTCACGTAGCGCCTGCTGCATGTAGAATTCGTCTTCGTTGTCAAAGATACTCATCGCCTCGCTCTCCTAGTCTTCTGTGAATATGTCGTAGTCAAACTTGATATAGCGGTATATGTGGTAAATCATAACGATATTACCATCCATCTGGTAGCTTTCGATGGTGGGGAAGAGACACTTCCCTAACGGTGTGTATTCCAGGTAGGCACGCCATTCTACATGGTTGGTGACGTCCCGCTCCATCTCCATATAGGAGTCGAGTTCGTCGTACATGAACAGCAAACCGCTCTCCTTCTCGAACATGTAGTAGCGGTCGAATATTTCCGCCTGCTTGATGAAGATGCGGTAGGCCTGCTGCCCGTTGAAATTCCAGAGTCCGTCATAGCGGAAGCTGATAGGGTGGAGTCCCCAGTGGAACAGGGGACCGTGGAAATTGTAGAAATCCAACATTTCGTAGTATTTCCCCACGTCGGTTTTAAACCACGTCTTGTGTTTTTTCTTATACTGCCGGAAGGTGTCGTAGCCGTTCGAGTAGAGACCGAACTCCAGCGTGTCGCCATTCCAGAGCTCGACGCGGTAGTTGGCCTCGGGATAGAACCACCGTTTCATGATAATGGTGTCCGTCGCTTTGTTGCGCGAAAAGATATGGCTCTCGATATATAGGATGCTGTCGGTCCGTATCGAGTCGTAGTTCAGCAGCGACAGGTAACGGTCCACTATCAGCTGTGCCGAGTCAACCGCTGCTTCCGTCTCTTGACCGCGCACGCCTAAGCCGACCAGCAACAATAGGATACATAAGATATGTCGTTTCATAGGATTCATCCTTCTCATTAGTAACGATAAATTAATAAGTTGTAGCGATAGAATAATTACCTGTTTTTTCTGTAAGAGTGCCTATTAAACCTTTTAAGCGTAGCGATCCCTTAAAACCTTTTCAGAATTTTTTATACCGCTTCGGAATGCTGAACGGCATCGGCTGACGTTTGTTCAATGCGATTTTTTCCAGTTTCAGCTGGGTGGTGCCGTCGAAAACCCTGCTCCGCACCGTCAGGTCGATGAGGGTCGGCAGGGTCTGCCCCTCAACGGTCTGTGTCTTGGCATAGCTGCACACCGTTCGCTGCTGTGAGGGACAGCTCATCTCAATCCGCTGGATTTTCTTGGTCTTGAAATGTTTCAGCAGTGTCAGTTGCCGCTGTTGGGCGGTGGTCGGACTTTTCTGATGGAACTGCAGCGTCACCTGGTCGCCGTTGCGGGTGGGCTCTTCCCGTTTCACGCAGTGGGGAGGGCAGTTGCCGGTCAACATCGCTTCCAGCGTGGCGAAGTCGAGGTCAAGCCCCCACCGTTTGGCAATGCCGGCGAAATCGCCGTCATAGCATTTGCTGAGCAGTTTCACATACCCTTGAACCTTGGTCGGTGTGATCAGTACGCGCCCAACCTCGATGATTTTGTTGACGCTGATCCAGATGGCACTGTCGTGGACGATGCGAATCTGACCGGTCACGGCGATGCCGTCCACTTCGCAGCTGAAATTGGCGCTGTAGTATTTGTAGTAGGCGTTCTGGATGGTGTCCAACAGCACAGCGGGCTGTGCGGGAGGAGCCGGCGGGATGTCGACAACGACAGTGCTGTCACTGTTGCTTTGCTGCAGGTGTTTGTGCCCGCGGCACGAAACACTCAGCATCGTCACTGCCGCCAGCACGGTGATGGAAACAACCAAACGTATGTATTTTCGTGATTTGATCATAGTCAGTTCCTTATTTTACGTTTCTTACGTAATGTCCATTTTAACTTCCATTTTAACTTCCAATTATTTTTTTATCTCCTCGTAATGCCGCATTATCTCCTCGTCCGCCGGCTGCATCAGCCGGATCGCTTTCTCAATATACGGCAACGCTTCTTTGTCACGGCCCTGCAGGTGCAGAATCCATGCGTAGGTGTCCAGGAAGTAGGGGTTGTCGGGTTGTGCCTTCAAAGTGCTTTTGGAGATATCTTCGGCAGTCCCCAAAGCTTTGCCGGCAAGCGCCAGCTGGTAAGCGTAGCTGTTCATGGCATTGATGTCGGTGGGCATCAGCTTCAAATACTTCTCAAAGTAGTCGAGGCTCCGGTTGTCTTTCATCCGGGTATAGCATTCGGCCAGCAGCATGTAGGTCTCCGCCTCTAAGTACCCTTTGTCGAATCCCATCTGTTCACATCGCGTGGCAAGGGTGATGGCTTTGTTGTAGTCCTTTGCGTCGTAGGCGTTTACTGCTTGGATATAGTAGGGCAGTGGGTGAAGCGGGAACAGCTTGGCGGCGCGTTCGGCGTCTCTCTGCAGAAGGCTGCTGTCGGCATTGCTTTGCAACTCGCTGATGAGCAGGGCTTCCCATATCTCGTATTTGGCACTGTCTTTGGTCAGCGCCAACGCAAATTGATGACGGGCGGCATCGTATTTTTTCTGCCGCATCAGCACGTCACCGTAAAAGGCTGCAAAGGTAATGCTGTCGTCGCTCCGTTTCATGATGATATCCAGCAACTCGAAGGCATAAGGGGCATGGATGCCGTAGAATTCGTCGCTGGTATAGAAGTTGGTCAGTATCTGTAACTGGTTGGTGGACGAAAGGGTGCTGGTTTCGAATCCGTTCTTCAGCTCTTCGAAGGCTTTGCGCTGCTGTCCTTTTGCCTTATAGTATTCCGCCAGCGAGAAATGGATGTAGTCGTCGTTGGGATTGGATGCCAGCACACGGTCGTAGTATTCCTTGGCTTTGTCATATTCTTTGTTGGCCATATACGACTCTGCCAGCATCCCGTTGTACTGGCCTTCGTGGGGCATGGCGTCGGCCAGTTTTTTTATCTCCTCCGTCGCTTTGTCCTCCCGTCCGAGGGCCCGCCAGATCTTGATTTTCTGCACCGATACCTCCTCGGTTACCCCGATGCACTTCTCCAACCGGTTCAACGTCGACAGCGCTCCCTTGGCATCGTTGCTGTGCAGGTAGTCGTTGGCGAGTTCGTAGTAGTAGTCGGGATTGTCGGGTCGGCACTTGAGGATCGACTCCCAGATTTTGATGCTTTGGTCGTATTGGTTGGTGTATCGGTAGAGATTCGCCAAATATAAGGAATACCACACGTTATCGCCTCCGTTGGCTACTGCCTGTCGGGCATAGACGATGGCGCTGTCGCTCATGCCGCGGTTGGCCAACAGCCGGCTCAGTTCGTAAGAGGCTGCACTGTGGTCGGGCCGCTGCTTCAGGATCATGCGATAGATCGCCATCGCCGACTCCTCCAGATCCAACTCTTGTTTCATCTTGGCGTCGATCATCATGGTCTCCAGCTTCAGCGTCTCCTCGCTGGTCTCTTTGATGGGCGCGCGCTGGTAGCGTTTCCCGCCATCGCGCACGGTCTCTTTGCTGCCGCTGCATCCCGTCAGCAACACCGCCATGCCGAGAAAAGCCAGCATCGCCGCGCTGGATAGCACCCTGTTCTTTATAATTGTATATCTCATATTAACTATTATTTGTCTCATCTGCCGAACGGCCTTCGCTTCTCCTCCCTGCCATTTTTGCCGCGTCCAATCGTCACCCCCGCTGTTTTCACTTTCTTTAACTCTTAAGTTTTTTCTTTAGTATGTCCTATTTCTAAAAAAAATAAAAAAACGATAAAATATTTTGTCGGTAATGGAATTTGTGCTATATTTGCATCCAAATAATAACCGTGCAAAACCACAGCAATAGGGTATTTTTATACTGTATTTGAGGGTTTTGTATGCTTTTGTGAATGAAATTTTTTATTAATTAAAATTCAATTACAATGAAAAAAACATTAATGGTTCTTAGCTTCGCCCTGTGCGCAACTTTTGGTTTCGCTCAGACGAAGAATTCGGTCAAAGCTACTGCTATGGACCGTGCCGCTGCAGTCAAGCCTGTTGTCGTTAACGAGCAGCAAGCTGGCTTCAACGGTTCCATTTTCACCAAGGATGGTGAACTCTACTACAACGACTTCAGCGATGTTACGAATTTCACTCGCGGTACCGTTGGTCAAAACGAGACAATCGGTGGTGTTGTTGCCCCTGCTCATGCTCAAACAGAGTATCACTCCACTTGGCAGCAGTGGGCTGACACATCGGCTGCTACCAACACTGCAATGGCACAGACAGGTCACTATCCTGTGTTCTGCTATCAGAGAGGTGAGAATGACTATGTGCACCGCACGCGTAACTTCGCCTCCACCACCGCCAACAACGGTATCATGGTGATGACGATGTGGGATCAGCGTACCCTTGGCGCTACCGGCGCTTTCGATGCCTACATGGCTTTCCCCGCTTTCGCTACTACCGGTTACTCCTTGGTTGATGTCCGCTTCTATCAGTATTTTATGAAATTCAATGCTGACCAGTGCTTCATCGACTATAGCACCAATGGTGGCACTACTTGGAATGCCCTCGAAATCAACGTCCGTAACGTTGATATCAACTCCAACGACCAGATCCGTGGTTGGAAACGCGTCACTCTCCCCGCTGCTTGCGGTAACCAGGCTTCTCTCAGCCTCCGTCTCCGTTGGACCAGCGCCAGCAATGGTGGTGGTGTCTACGGCTACTTCTGGGTTGTTGACGACTTCACAGTCGCTGCTGCTCCCGCTAACCGTTTGACCGTTAAGGCTAACGAGCATTTCGAAGGTTTCTATCATCAGATTCCTCAGGGCCTCAACCTGCCCCTCGTTTGGCACAACGACTTCATCAACGATGGTTTGAGCGGCCAGACCAATGTTACCGGTTGGGTTAAAGGTTGGATGGACGGTGGCGAAGTCACCAGCTATGTCAGCAAGAACATCGGTGATGCTCCTTCTGCTCCTACGACGACCAAATCGATCATCATCGACCCCACTGGCTGGTATGACAGCGTTGGATACGGCCAATACCTCGACCATGGTGAAGGTTTCACCGGCACCCCGACTGGCAATATGGGCTATCTCCCCACCGCTAACACTGGCGTGGGCCACTTCTTCACCGATATCACCAGCAGCGCTATGCAGCACCTCTATGGCGATACCGCTACCCTCGATACCTTCCGCTTCGAGGTCAACTACGACAACACCTACCACAATGGTAAAGCTACCTGGGGCCGTGACAACAGCCTCATTGGCGGTAACTCCTACTTTGCTCCTGGTATCGCCTCTATCGACGCTGAGGGTAACGGTTACTGGAGCGACGATTGGGAGCAAACCCACTGGGATGAAGCCGGTTACGGTGCTTTCGCTTCCTACATCACCGGTCCTCAGGTTCCTGCAGGCTGGAGAGTCCTCGGTGTCGAGATGGTCGCCGCTACTGTTGACGGTATGACCGCTCCTGGTGCCAAACTGGTTCCCTATCTCTTCCGCGATAGTATCGATGCTGAAGATGGTGACCTCAACTTCTACTATATGAACACCGGTGCCAGCACCTACACTGTTACTGCTAACGACCTCATCTCCTCTGATCCCGATTTCGAGGATATGACTTACATGACCCCCGCTGACAACTACGCTACGGTCTTTATCCCCTTCCCCAACCAGCCCGAACTGCTTCCGAGCTCCAGCTACCGTATTGGTTATCGTCTGGCTCAGGAAGGTAACTTCGCTGTTGCTTCCTCCTCCAATGGTTACTACGATCCCAGTGGCTCCTGGCACTACTACTACTATGAGCCCGGTATGAAGGCTTACGGCCACGCTCTTACTGTGGACAGCCGTTTCACCACGATGACCTACTGCCCCTACGGTGGTGGTTACTACCTCTTCCCGGTTGACGAGTTCCCGATGATCCGTATGATCGTTGGTCCCGCTTTCTATGTACCTCACTTCGCTATCACCTTCGAGTGCGACAACGAGGACTATGGTTACTTCGCTAACGGCCGTAACGAATCGCTCTGCGGCATCACCGATAGCGCTGCCCAGGGTTCTTCTGTGGGTGCTTACATCTATCCTGCTGAAGGCTACACCGTTGATAAGGTTTGGATCGATGGCGTTGAAGTTACCGACTACGAATGGGATGAAGCTGAAGGCTATGGCTACATCGAAATCGAAGATGTCCAGGCTGCTCATACTTTCCGTTGCAGCTTCAAAGAAAAACCAGTTGGTTTCGATCCCGTTGCTGCTGGTGTCTCTATGAAACTCCAGCCCAACCCGGCTACCTCCAATGTCAATGTCTCGCTCAAGGGCGTCAGTGGCAATGTGAACATGTCCCTCATCGATATGAGCGGCCGTGTCATCACCACCTCGACCTTCAATGCTGAGAATGGTACCAACATCAACGTCTCCAACTTGGCTAAGGGTGCTTACTTCGTTCGCATCACCAACGACAAGTTCAGCAAAGTTGAAAAACTGATCGTTCGCTAATTCTTTTAGCAACATCAAATAAAAAAAAGGCATCCGCGTGCGGATGCCTTTTTTTATGCAAAATTATTTTCTCAACTTTTCTTTTTCAAAAGGCTTCTTCTCAATTTTTCTTTTGCCGGAGGTATTTGCCTCACTTTTCTTTTTCCAAAGCCAAAAATATGAGCAAGTCCGGTGGACTTGCGAGCCGAAGCCCGAAAAATACCCATTTTTCGGAAAAGCTGAAGGAGCAAAAGAAAAGGGCTTTAAAAAGAAAACGATGCTAAAATACTCTTTTATCATTTCTTCTTTCCGAAGACTTCTCTCAACTTTTCTTTTGCCAGAGCCCAAAAGAAAAGTTGCAAAAGAAAATGGCTCGGTCTGTCGAAGGAATGCCGCTGACGAAATGGCTAAAATTCCCGCCTCCAGAGCTAAAACGTCAAACTCGCACGTCTGTCGTAACAAACAAACTGAATCGTCAATCCTACCATTTTACCGAATCTACAACCGTCAGAAAGTGTCCTTGCTCAGACAGTGACGTTTCTTCACGCTCCTCCAACAGGAATTTCTTCACGCCATTTACGTCAAAGCTGCTTTATCCGTAAGGATGGACTTTTGAAGTACTATAAAGCTTTTCTTGGTTACAACCCAGCAGTTGACCAGACTGCGTAGCCTCCGGAACTTCTATAGAACGACGAGACTGCATAAGAAGCACCTCTTCTCACGTGCATTGACGTAGGGTGAAGAAAGAGCCAGTGGCTCTTTCGATAGCGAAGCGGAGAACAAAAAGGAAATCACAAGCGGAGGGCTGTAAAGGACGCAGGGTGTTTGAGCAAGGATTATTTCTTACGGTGATAGATTCTGTAAAACGTTAAACTTACGGAGAAAGTAAAAAGAAGCGGACAGGCCTGCGAGTTCCTGCGCCACAGCCCTCCGCGCCGATGATTTCCATCGCCCGGAGTCAGCGGACAAAGTCCTTACGTAGGGAAGCGCTTTTTCTTTGCCAGCGTTTCTTTTTTCGCTTAGGAAAAAAGAAATGATGAAAGCATCCCTTTGGCAAAAGAAAAGTTGAGCAAGAGGCTTTGGAAAAAGAAAAGTGAAGAAAAGGGTTTTAGAAAAACCCTTTTCAAACGCTTTACAGAATATTCCCTAACTGTTCTTTAATCTTCTCCAATTCATCCTTCATCACCACCACCAACCGCTGTATCTCCACATGATTGGCCTTTGAGCCGGTGGTGTTGATCTCTCTCCCCATCTCCTGCGCGATAAAATTCAACTTCTTGCCGCTTCCTTCCTCGTGTTCCATCACTTCGCGGAAGTAATCGATGTGTTTCGCCAGACGGACCTTCTCCTCGGTGATGTCCAACTTCTCCAGATAGTAGATTAATTCCTGCTCAAAGCGGTTCTCATCCACCTCTTTGATGGCGGCGTCGTTCAGGTAGCTGCGCATACGCTCTTTGGCGGTGGCGATCCGTTCGGCTTCGTAGGCGGGAATCTGACTCAGGCAGTGGGCGATCTGTGCCAGATGTTTCTCGAAATCGGCCTTCAGGATCATACCCTCATGTCGTCGGGTCTCGTCGACTCCGTCGATGGCTTGCTCCACCGCTTCGGCAAGGGCTTTGCTGCCTGCTTCGTCCAAAGCGTCGTCCTCATGACTGCTCCATACATCGTTCTGCTGGAGGATGACGGCGAGCAGCGTATGGGGATCTGCCGTCTCGCCGAGAGCAGCGGTCAACTGCTTCAGTTCGTTGTAGCGATTAGTCACCAACTCGCTGTTGAGTTGCAAGGCCTTCTCGTTGCCGCTCTCCTCGCTGATGATAAAGTCCACCTTTCCGCGCTCCAACCGGTTGAGCAGGCTTCGTATGGGCAGTTCTTGATCTTTCAGGCTGTTGGGCAGCTTGACATTGGCATCAAGGGCTTTGCTGTTCAGCGTCTTGATTTCTATGGTGTATTTCTTTCCGTTGAGGGTGCATTGCTTCTTCCCGAAGCCCGTCATCGATTTCATATCTTATAGTATTATATATTCTATAAATATAGGGTTTAAAAGTCTAAATATTTCTTGAACGCTTCCGTCATATACATCTTGTTCTCACTTGCCTCGTTGTAGATGAAACAGACCTGCTGGACACCGCTATCCTCGGGGTGTTTCTTAATGAATTCCAGTGACCGTTCCAGCCCCATCACCATAAAGGCGGTGGCTAATGCGTCAGCACGCCAGGCGCTGCTGTCGACCACTGTAACGCTCAGCAGGGTGTGTCTCACAGGTCGTCCTGTTTGGGGGTCGATCGTGTGGGAGTAGCGTGCGCCGTTCTCCTCGTAGTATTTGCGGTAGCTGCCCGAGGTGACTATGGCAGCGTCGCGCAAGGCGATGCCTGTCGCCACCTCTCGTTCGCTGTATTTGGTCTCCGACGGGCGTTCGATGCCGACACTCCAGCTGCTGCTGTCGGGCTTGCATCCCCGTGCGTAGACCTCTCCGCCGATATCGACGAGGAAGTTGGTGATGCCTTGTTGCTCCAGATAGCGACTGACCATGTCGGTGGCATACCCTTGTGCGATGGCGTTGAAGTCGATGGCTGTCTCGGGATGGGGTTTGCGGATCACCAGGCTGCCGTCGCTTTTTGTGACGAGTGTGGGCTGCTTGCCGGTAAAGGCCAACAGGCTGTCGATCATCCTGTCGTTAACCTCCTCGCGTTTCGAGAAGCCAAAGCCCCATGCATTGACCAGTTTGCCGACGGTGCAGTCGAAGCAGCCGTCGGTGTAGTGGTTCATCTCCGTCGAATAGCGCAGCAACTGGGCGAACAGCTCGTTGACAACACTGTCGTTGTTGTCGTTGACGCGCCGTATCAGCGATTGCGATTCCCACAGCGATGCCGTCAGATCAAAAGCATGCAGTAACGAGTCGATGGAGGGCTGCAGATCGCGTCCGGCCGAGTCGTAGTAGATAATGGTGTAGTAGGTCCCTTGGGCTTTGCCCTGCAGCTCGACACGGACACCGGAACCACTGCCGTTGCCCTGCCGGCACGCCGTCACCGTTAAGCATAGCGCTGCCGTCAGGCACAACAGGGTGCTTCTCCGAATCGTAAGGTATTTCTTTAGTCTCACCTGCATGTTTGTTTCATTGGACCCGTAGCATCCAAAAATATCCAAAAGTTACTATAAAAAAAGCGTCCGGCTCACCGAACGCTTTTTTTAGGTATATCAGTATCGATTATTTCGACAGAACCACAGTGCGGGTTGTGACGGTACCGTTGGCCAGCTCCACGCGAACGACATAGGTGCCGTTGATCAGGCTGCGCATGTCGATGCTGGTGCTGTTGTTGGCGCTCATGACCTGCTGTCCCATGATGTTGAACACGCTGATGTTCTTGACATCCTCGCTGCTCTTCACGTTGATGATGGCAGTGGTGGGGTTGGGATAGACAGAGAGGGTCTCAGTGTCCACGTCGCCGATGCCGACATTGGCAAGCACGGTGACGTAGGCGGTGGCCGAGCATCCCGTAGAGGCGTTGGTGCCGGTTACGTAAACGTCGATATTCTCGTTCACCGGATCAAGGGTGATGCTCGATTCGGTACTGTTGTTGAACCATTTGAAGTTAACCGTCTGGTTGCTGTTGGCGTAGAGGGTAGCGCTTGAACCAGGAGTGACACGCAGGTCGCCGCTGATGGTGACTTCAGGCGATTTGTAGATGGTTAGATTCAGGTAGTAGATACTGTCACATCCGTTGACGGCTTTGGGAGCGTAGAGGGTGTCAATGGTAGACGACGTGTAAGTGTAGGTGGCGGTGTCGCTGAGGGTGATGGAGTAAATGTCACACAGCTGCTCGGTGATGTTGATAACCTGTTTCGATTTGATGTTGAAATGGAAGTTGATGACGCTGTCATAGCATTTCTCCAGCGTACGAGGATGGAAGATGTTGCGGATCTCGGTCGTGGAAGTGTCGAAACCGTCGAAAGCAGTGGTGAATTCGGTTCCGTCAACGGTGATGTCAATATAGGTCTTGTTGTTGTTGCTGGCGAAACGGAACGAGTTGTTGAATTTGAAACGGTATTTGTCGCATGAGGTGATGACAGAGTCTTTCTCTCTGGGAGCACCGGTCGAAATAATGGTCAGATCCAGTGTCAGGACAGAGTCGCACTCGCTGTTCGTGGTATCGTTATAGGTGAAAGTGCCGGTGGTGTTGAAGGTCGTTCCTTTCCAAGCGTAGGAGGCACAGGCGCTCTTGGTATAGGTGCGATAGGCGGTGTCGGCAAGAACCAGATTGATGGTCACCGTGCTGTCACACTGGTAGACGCTTTTGAACGTCTGCGTCTGGATACCATCCTGGTTAGAATGGTAGACGCTGTCACCCCAGGTATAGGAGCATCCGCCATGGACGATGCCAGGAACGATGACGTTGTATGTCGGATGGATGGTCAAGTCAAGAATGTAAAGCGTGTCACCGGAGAAGTAGGTGTAGGCTCCTGTCGTAGTGTAAGTCTGACCCGTGACATTCCAGGTGTACTGTACACAGGCATCGACGGTGGTGTCGATGTGTACCGAGGATTTCACTTGTGCATTCATTGCAAAAGGCATCAGCAATGCAGCCATCAAAAGAAAAAATACTCTTTTTTTCATCTGTAGATAGAATTAATATTGTTATACTACTTTATTTATTATTTTCTTATATTGTTGTGTTAAAAACAGATACGTGATAATTGTGCCCGTTTAATGACACATTACCAACATGCAAAGATAATAAATTTTTTTATTGTGACCGAAAAAAGTTTTATTTTTCCTCTTTCAGTAGGAGCAACGCTACATTCTCTACATGCTGGGTGTGGGGAAACATGTCGACTGGCTGGAGACTCGACACGGCATATTTCTCGCTCAGCAGTTCGAGGTCACGTGCCTGGGTGGCGGGATTGCAGCTGACATAGACGATTCTTTGGGGACTGACAGCAAGTAGCTGCTGTACGACCTTCTCGTGCATCCCCGCCCGGGGGGGATCGGTGATGACGACGTCGGGTCGGCCGTTTTGGCTGACGAATGCTTCGGTGAAGACTTTGGCCATGTCGCCGGCATAGAAAGTGCAGTTCTGCAATCCGTTGTTCGCGGCATTCTCCCGGGCGTCGGCTATGGCGTCTTCTACATATTCGATGCCGACAACTTTCTTGCAGCTCTCGGCAACAAACTGGGCGATGGTGCCCGTTCCGGTATACAGGTCGTAGACGGTCTCGTCGCCTTGCAGGTCGGCAAATTCGGCGACGAAGCTATACAACCGGTAGGCTTGCTCGGAGTTGGTCTGGTAGAACGACTTCGGATGGATGCGGAAACGCAGCGGGCTTCCGCCACCATAACGGGGCATCTCCTCGGTGATATAGGGCTGGCCGTGGTAGCAGTGCACCTCCAAGTCGTTGTAGGTGTCGTTGAATTTGCCATTGACGATGTATAGCAGTGAGGTGATCTCGGGGAAGGTCTCCTTCAGGTGCTCCATTAGTGGCATCAGCCATTCGGGACGCTCTTCGGCGACAATGACGATAACCATCCACTCGCCGGTCGTGGTGCAGCGTATCACGATATTGCGCAGGTAGCCGCTATGGTTACGGATGTCGTAGAGGGGCAACCCGTGACTGAAGGCATAGTCGCGCACCGCCAGACGGATGCGGTTCGAGGGGTCGCGCTGCAGGGCACAGTGCTCGATGGGGATGGCTTTGTCGAAGACGGTGGGCGCATGGAATCCCACGGCGCCGGGATCGTCGTCGGGCAAGGTTTCGCCCTCGTTGCGCCAGCGTTTGTTGCTGCAGGTGAACTCCAGCTTGTTGCGGTAGTAGTAGATATTGTCCGACCCGCAGATGGGACGCATCCCGCTGGTGTCGACATGTCCGAGCCGCTCCAGATTGTCTTGCACCTGCTGTTGTTTGTACTGCAATTGCGACTCGTAGCGGAGGGTCTGCCATTTGCATCCGCCGCACAGTCCGAAATGGGGACAGACAGTCTCCACCCGCAGCGGCGACGGCTGCTTGAGCGCCAGTACACGCCCCTCGGCATAGTTCTTCTTCTTTTTGATGATTTTCAAGTCGATTACATCGCCGGGCACAACGAAGGGGACAAAGATAACCATCCCTTCGTGCTTGACAATGGCCATCCCCTCTGCACCGGCATCGCTCACCGTAACATCATTCAGGATAATCTCCTGCTTCGTCTTGCTCATTTTCATTATTTTACTTCCCCTTTTACTCCCAATTATAGTAACGTCCACTTTAACTTCCCCTTTAACTTCCATTTTTACTTCCCCTTTTACTCCCACTTAAAGAAACGTCCATTTTAAACAAAAAAAGAAGTATTGACCTCAATACTTCTTCCTCTCTTTAGCAATGAAGCTATTCTTCTTGAATAGCCCGCACGTTTCAGGATAATTGCAAAGCGTTTTTTAGCGCTCGTCGGAGACGGTGAGTTTCTTTCTTCCTTTTCTGCGGCGTGCAGCCAACACTTTTCTGCCATTTGCCGTCGACATTCTCTGACGGAAACCGTGCTTATTTGCTCTTTTTCTGCGTGATGGTTGGAATGTTCTCTTCATTTTTACTCAAATTTGGAAGTGCAAAAGTACACAAAAAAAACAAACCGTCAACAAAAAATGTTTAAAACTTTCTTAATGGAAATATAAAATACTTAAAATAAACGAAATAAAAAATATTATCTGTGATTGTTTTTCCATGTCGAAAAAAGTCTGTACATTTGCATTTTGATTTTTTAGGCACGAAAATTACAAAATGATGGATAAATCAGCATTTAATGTCAAGTTGTCAAACCTTTGTCGTTACTCCATGATTGACAAGTCGGAAATCCAGCAGGAGAAAAACCGCTTCCCCTACTGCGCACTGCTGCAGATGATGGATATCCTAAGCGACAAGGCTACAGGCACTTCGCAGTGGGAGGAACGCTTCCTGCCCCGTGTCGCGCTCTACCTCCCCGACAACTCGAGACTCAATTCCTACCTTTCTCAGGTCTCCCTCACGGAAATCCAGACGCCGGCCGACTTGAAAGCCAAGCAGGAGGTGGAACAGGCGAAAAGCCAAGAATACAGCGCTACGGAACCGGAATCATTCGATATCATGAAGGAAATCAATGCTTATCAGGAGGTTTCTTTCAAAACAGCTCCCAAGAGCGTGATTCTGTCCAAATTTCTCGAAACGGGCAATTACAAACCAGAAGAATTGGGCGACGTAGATGCGGTTCCTATCGAAGTTTTAGGTAAAAAAAGCATCCAGGCAGACGATTCGTTAGATACTGAAACTCTTGCAATTGTGCTCGAAAAACAGGGCAAATTCGATATGGCGGTCGCCGTATATGAAAAATTAATTGTAAAATATCCCGAAAAAAGTAGTACTTTTGCACTCCGAATTTCGGAACTGAAAAGCAAAATCGAAAATAACAAAACTAAATAAACCATGTACAATTTTATCGTAATTCTGATTCTGATTGTCAGCGTGCTTTTGGCTATTGTCGTGTTGGTGCAGAACTCCAAGGGGGGTGGCTTGGCTGCCAACTTCTCTGCCCCCAACCAGATTATGGGTGTACGTAAAACTACTGATTTCCTCGAGAAAGCTACTTGGACCCTCGCCGCTGCTTTGGTTGTACTCAGCCTCATCGCTACGATTTCTATCCATTCGGGTAAGAAAACCGAAGCTCAGAAAAATGTCGTCAGTACCGACAAGGTGGAGCAGGTTCCTTCTGCAGCCAACGCTATGCAGGGCAATGCGGCTACTCCTAATGCCGCTTCCGATGCCGCTCCGCAGCAATAAGCATTGTCTGAATCAAAACAATAGAGAGATTTGCCGCAAGGCAAGTCTCTTTTTTTGATTATATAATGAACCGCGTCGAAAAGCTTATATTCTCCTTCTTCCCGCATGAACCTACCGCTGGACAGCGGGAGGCTTGTGCCGAGATGGTGCAGTTCCTTTTCGACCCTGACCCCCATGCGGCATTCCTCCTCAAAGGGTACGCCGGAACGGGCAAGACATCGCTCGTGGCGGCACTTATCAAGGCAGCGCCTCGGCTGAAGATCAGAACACTGCTCCTCGCCCCTACCGGACGTGCGGCCAAGGTGCTGTCGGGCTACGCCCGCAAGCAGGCGTTCACCATCCATAAGAAAATCTATACCACCGTGACGGACGCACATGGCAATATCCGCTGTGTGCGTGCCCGGAACAAGCACTCTTATACGCTGTTCATCGTTGACGAGGCTTCCATGATCAGCGCCAAGGCGGACGACTACAGCCTGCTGGGTCGCCACTCGCTGTTGGAGGACTTGATAGACTATGTCAACGACGGCTCCCACTGCCGCTTGATGCTGATCGGCGACGGCGCACAGCTGCCGCCGGTGGGTTCGGCGGAAAGCCCTGCTTTGTCGCCCGCTTACCTGCAGTCGCTCGCCGAGCTGAGGGTGCGTCAGGTGGAACTGACCGAGGTGGTGCGTCAGGAGCGCCTGTCGGGTATCCTCGCCAACGCGACGAATCTCCGTAACTGTCTCGCCTCGATGGCGGATTACGACGAGGTGCCGCTGCCGTTGTTCCGTTCCGACGGCTTCAATGACGTGGTACGCCTGTCGGGTGGCGAACTGGAAGAGACGCTCAACAAAGAGTACGGCTCGGGGGTGCTGGAAGACACGGTCTTTGTCTGTCGTAGCAACAAGCGGGCCAATCTCTTCAACCAGGCCATCCGCAACCGGGTGCTCTTCCGTGAAGATGAGGTGGGTACAGGGGACTACCTCATGGTGGTCAAGAACAACTACCACTGGCTGGAGGACGACTCGGGCATCGGCTTCATCGCCAATGGCGATATCGTCGAGGTGCTGGGCGCACGCCACTATGAGGAACTCTACGGATTCCATTTCGTCGATGTCACGCTGCGGTTCATCGACTACCCCGACGCGCCGACGCTCGACTGCAAACTGTTGCTCGAAACACTCCATTCGGAGTCGCCGTCGCTGACACGCGAGGAGTCGCAAAAGCTTTTCTCGGCGGTGATGGAGGACTACGTCGACCTTCCGACGCAGGCGGAACGGCTTAACGCGCTTCGCGCCAACCCCTACTACAACGCCTTGCAAGTCAAATTCGCCTATGCCCTTACCTGCCATAAGACGCAGGGCGGCCAGTGGCCCGTGGTTTTTGTAGATCAGGGATACCTCACCGACGATATGCTCGACAAGGAGTATCTCCGATGGCTTTATACCGCCCTCACCCGCGCCACCGAGCGTGTCTATCTCCTCAACTTCGACAGCAAGTTCTTCCCCGCACCGTCAGAATAAAGTGCGGTGCAGGTTTTTTTTCAAAAGGCTTCTTCTCAATTTTTCTTTTGTCAAAAGTGAAGCAAGCGCCTCCGGCAAAAGAAAAGTTGAAAGAAACCCTTTGGCAAAAAAGAATACCCTTTAGTAATTGCAAAAAAAAAAGCATCCCGCAGGGGATGCTTTTTTTTCACTACAGAGATTCCTTAGAATTTCTTGCTGGCTTTGAATTTCAAAACTTTCTTTGCGGGAATCTTGATGGATTTACCGGTACGCGGGTTTTTACCCTTGCGAGCGGGTCTGTTCTGCATGGCGAAGGTGCCGAAGCCGATCAGAGCGATTTTGTCACCACCCTTCAGGGTCTCTTTGGTGACTTCGGTAAGAGCGTTGAAAGCTTTTGCGGCGTCAACTTTGGTCATGCCGGCTTTCTTGGCAACAGCTGCGATTAATTCTGTTTTGTTCATGTTGATGAATTTGAGGGTTAAACAATCAATTTTTGACGATGCAAATATAAGTAGTTTTTTTTTAATTACATATATTTTTTTGAAAAAAAAATAATAAAATTTTACACAAAAATTTTAAAATATTAATTTCCAATTATATACATCGTACCCTCGCAAAAATTCTTCAACAGAAATTTTCTTCTTTCCGCTGATTTGCAGGCTTAAAATCTTGATAAATCCGTCACTCACGCCGATTTTTAACTCCTTTTTTTTGTCAGTTTCGAGTCTTCCGGCGATGCTGTTTTCGGCTTTTTCATAGGCGACATCGAATATTTTCAGGTATATGGGGTTGCCTTGCCCGTCCTGTAGGGTGGTGGTGGCGGCAGGGTAGGGGGAGAGGCCGCGGACGAAGTTGCGGATATCGTTGCCGTTCCTGTGCCAGTCGATGGCGCAGTCTTGCTTGAAGATCTTCGGGGCGGCTTTCAACGGTTCCTCCTGTAGTTGTGTCTGGGGGGTGATACGGTGGCTGAACAGTCCGTCGAGGGTCTCCACCACCAACTCGCTGCCCATGGCGGCCAGCCGGTCGTGGAGGCTTTCGGCGTTGTCGTCGTCGCTGATGGGGGTCTCGCGCTGCAGCAGCAGCTGTCCCTCGTCGATGCGTTCGTTGAGTAGGAACGTGGTCACGCCGCTTTTGGCTTCGCCGTTGATAAGGGCCCAGTTGATGGGGGCGGCGCCGCGGTACTGGGGCAGTAGCGAGGCGTGCAGGTTGAAAGTGCCCAGGGGAGGCATGGCCCACACTTCGCGGGGCAGCATGCGGAACGCCACCACGACAAACAGGTCGGCTTGGAGCGATTGCAGCGTCTCCAGGAATTCGGGATTGCGCAATTTCTCGGGCTGCAACACGGGGATGCCGTGCTCCAGGGCGTAGCTTTTGACAGGGGAGAAGGTGAGCTTCAGTCCCCGTCCGGTCTGGCGGTCAGGCACGGTGACCACGGCGGCGACCTCGTAGCCGTGCTGTACGATGGCGTCGAGCGATGCCACCGCAAAATCGGGTGTGCCCATGAAGACAATGCGTCGACTCATGGCTATTCCTCCAACTTCCGTTGCAGTGCCACCATCTTAAGAGCCGTGACAGCTCCTTCCACGCCTTTGTTGCCGTGTTTGCCGCCGGCACGGTCCAGCGCCTGCTGCATGTCGTTGGTGGTCAGCAGGCTGAAGATGACGGGACGCTCATGCTTCAGCGCCACATTGGTGATGCCCTGCGACACAGCCTCGCAGATAAAGTCGAAGTGGCGGGTCTCGCCTTGGATGACACAGCCGATGCAGATGACGGCGTCCAGACGGCTGTCGTTTTTCATCATCAGATCGGCACCGGTAGTGAGTTCGAAGCTGCCCGGCACATGGACGATGGGGATGTTCTCGGTGGCGACACCGTATTGCAGCAGGGTGTCGAGCGCACCCTGTGCCAGCGCGTTGGTGATTTCGCTGTTCCATTCGGCTACAACAATACCTATGCGGAATGCTTCTCCCGAAGGCACCTCCGCCGCATTGTATTCAGATAAGTTCTTTTTCTTGGTGATCATATTATTTATTGTTTTTATTCTTGTTTATTATACGCACCATGTGGTAACGGTCTTCTCACCGCACCCGAACCTTCATGCCGGCTTTCACTTTCTTGAGGTCGGGGTTCAGCCGTTTCAGTTCCGCTACGGTGGTGCTGTGCTGCATGGCGATGAGCTCCAGCGTGTCGTCCTTGGTGGCGGTATGGTAAACCTCACGGGGTTGTTGGCGCGTGGGACGCTCTTTGATGATGCTCTTGTCGGCTTTGAAGACGGGGGGCTTGTTGCCTTTGGGGATGGTGATGCCGAAATAGGTCTTGTCGAGATGCAGCCGCCGCGTGCGCAGCGTGTAGTTCGAGAAATCCAGCAGCCATTCGGGGTCGAACGGTTCGTATTGGAATCGCACCTCGAAGTGCAGATGCGGCCCGGTGGAGTTGCCGGTACTGCCGCCCAGTCCGATGACGTCGCCGGCTTTGACTATCTGGCGGGGTTTGACAAGGATTTTCGACATGTGTCCGTAGACGGTCTCCAGTCCGTTCTCGTGACGGATCACCACCACGTTGCCGTATCCGCCCATGGTGCGGGCAATGCGTACCACGCCGGGGAAACAGGCATGTATGGGGTCGCCGGTGCGCAGCAGGATGTCTACGCCGCGGTGGGCCCGGTTGAACAAGGCACGCCAGCCGTAGGGCGACGTACGGATGTTCCTCATGGGGAAGCAGAACTCGCTGCTGTCTTTTATCAGGCGCAGGTTGACCTCGTCGGGCAAAGAGTCCATCGAGAGCTGCCGCAGCTTCACCGCCGCGCCGGAGAAATTGTCGTGGTAGAAAAGTCTCCACATGAGCACTTCTGAGCCGTCGCCCTGGTAGAATTGGGGCTCCTTCTTGCCGCCGCTATCCTTCTGCGCCTGCAAGGGCATCAGGAGGACCATCATCGCTGCCAGCGACAGCAACCTCGTCAAGTCTCTATGGAAATTGCTTCTCATTATGATTAACCTACCTCTTTTCTCATTCGTCCTACGGGAATGCCCATACTTTCACGGTATTTGGTCACCGTGCGCCGCGACAGTTTGAACCCCTGTGCCTGTAGCTGCTGCGTCAAGGCCTCGTCGGTGAGGGGCTTACGCTTGTCCTCGCCGTCCACGATTTGCTGCAGGGCTTCTTTGATATGCTCTATGGCGAGCACTTCGCCCTCCTCGGTGACAACGGCTTTCGAGAAGAGCTCCTTGAGCAGGAAGGTGCCGAAATCGGTCTGCACATATTTCTCGTTCACCACCCGCGAGAGGGTCGACTCGTCGTATCCGCTCTCCTTGGCGATGTCTTTCAGCCGCATGGGTCGCAGGTCGGCGGTGTCGCCGCTCAGGAAATAGTCATACTGGTATTTCATGATGGCTGCCATGGTTCGCTGCAGGGTCTGCTCCCGTTGCTGCAAGGTGTCGATGAACCCCTGGGCGTCGTCGCTCTTGCTTTTGATGAACTGCAGCGTCTCGCGGTCGCCGCTGCTGAGTTTCTGCTGTGCCGAAAGCTGCTGCATCATCTCTGTGTACTCGCTGTTCATGCGCAGCTTCGGACGGTTGCGGTCGTTGAGCGTGAAACTGAGCCGGTCTCCTTCGCGGACCACGATGAAGTCGGGGATGACATAATGGGCGCCGCGGTGCTCCTCCCCACGTCCCCAGCCGGGTTTGGGATTCAGGCGTCGGATGACGCCGAGGATCTCCTTCAACGTTTTCTCGTCGACTTTCAGCAGGGTCATCAGGGCGGCATAGTGCTTGTTGGACAGCTGGTCGAAGTACTTGTCGACCACCAGCGTGGCTTGCTCGGTCAGCGGGTCGGCCGATTCCAGGCGGTGCAACTGCAGCGACAGGCACTCCTGCAGACTGGTGGCGCCGACGCCTGCGGGGTCGAATGACTGGATGACCTGCAGCATTTGCAGCATCTCCTGCTCGGAGACCTCTATATTGTGGCGGAAGGCTAGGTCGTTGGCGATAATCTGGATGTCGCGGCCTAAGTAGCCCGAACCGTCAATGCTGCCGATAATCTCCATGCCGATACGCTTCTCGCGGTCCGACAGGTTGCGCAGTTCCAGCTGGCGTATCAGCGACTCGGTGAACGACTCCGACTCGGAGACCTCGAACCGGCGTTCTTCGCGGTTGTAGTCGCGCTCCAGCCGTTCGCGGTAGCTGTAGTCGTCGTCATAGTAGTCGTCCATGTCGATGCCGTGGAAGTCCTCGTTATCGTCGGTCGTGTCGCTGTAGTCCTCCGTGGCGTCGTTCGGATAGTTCTCTTCTTCGGGTGCTTCTGCATCAAGCAGCGGGTTCTTCTCCACCTCCTCTTTGATTTTCTGTTCCAGCTGTGTGACGGGGAGCTGCAGCAGTCGCATCAGAAGCAGCTGCTGAGGGGTCAGCTTCTGCTGCATCTTCATCTTCTGTCTTTGTGAGTTCATGGTAGTTTGTAGGTTTAGGTTTGTCCTAAGGGGACGAATAATAGTTACACGGATGCTTGTCTTTTTATATAAAGAGATAACAGAAAACCTTGGAAAAAAGTATCCCGACGCTGTTTTTTCTACTGTTTGGCACTCTCAAGCCGTTGATTCTCGTATGCTGTTTGATTCTTGTATTCCGGATAGTTGGTGTATCTCTTGCAGGTGGGGCCTGAAATAATGCATGGACCGTTAGTCGTCTCTTTGTCCATGCGGACGGGCATATAGTAGAATTGCAAAGGGCTGTTTTTGCTCAGTCGGGAATACATGGAAGAGGATTGGAAGTAAGAGGTGAGGTCGAATTGCGGTACTGTGGACACACACCGCACCAACCCGAACCCGGCTTGGTACAGTGCCGTAAGGGTCTCCTTGCTCAAGGGGTTCTTCACGGTGGGGAGTATTTTCTTCAACTGGATGTCGTCAATAGGGGAGATGTCGCCGTTCTTGCGTTGGAAATAGTTGGTTACAATGCCGTTCCGGATGGTGTATTCGTCGATTTTCCCGGATACCAGGGCAAAAGGCGTCCCAGTCTCGGTATCCACAACGGTAGTGAAGTTGATACTGACACCTTCGTTGTTTTTGTATCCGGCAAGTACGCCGTTTTTAAATGTCAAAGACGTTGAGATCAGCTTGTTGTGAGATGAGCCTCCAACAGTGGCTTCTTTGTAGGAATAATAAAAGATCCATACGCCGTCGGGATTCCCCTCTTTGTAGGCACCTGACACGGAGTCGATCGTATTGGTTTTAGTCACCGTCTTGAGGCGGCCATAGCCCGATGTGTTTTTTTTGTCCGTTTTCTGGGAATACTTGTATTTGCCGTTTTCCTTTCCATGAACATAGTTCACTGATTCGTTGCAGCGGAACTTGAAGGTGTTGTTAGGGTCCTGGGTGTTGTTTACAGTCCCTTTGACGGTCATCGGGCCGTGCAGTATCTTGTTGTCGTCTTGGTCATAATAAAATGTCGTGGTCTTCTTGCAGTCGTTGTTGAAAACACTGACAGTCGTTGTTTCTGTCATTGTTTTGACATTCTGGGCCGTAACATGACCTAACCCGAAAAGCAAAACACTGATTCCGATAAAAATCCTGTGGTTCATAATGATAGGTGTTTGAGCGAAACTTCTTGATGCTTAAACTTTTAAAACATCACTAAAAAGAGGGTGTCCCATGATTTAGAGACACCCTCAAGGTGTTAAGTAGTGCAGTCCTTTACTGCTGGTTGTCGATAGGGGTGGCTTCGGCGCTCTCTTTGAGGTCGCGCAGACGGCTGTCGATGCGCTTCAGAGCAAAGAACGCCACCAGACGGATGATGCCGTTGGCAAGGATGCCCAGTCCGAGCAGGACGCCGAACAGCGCGCTGGTGACATCGGGCTTGCGCATAGCCAGGAATCCCAGCACGATGCTGCAGACTCCCAGCAGGAGCATGGTCCACCAGTAGGGGAATCCGGCTTTCTTGTAGTCGAAAGCCAGCACAGAGAGCGACAGGCCTTCAAACATCACCCACACCGAGAACAGCACAATCAGCGTCTCGGCAGCCAGCAACGCATTGCCCAGGAACATCACGCCGATGAAAAGCTGGAAGATGCCCAGGAATATGGTGGTGCTGGTATTGGGCAGCACATTGCGTGCCTTCATGCTGAAAAGCAGCGAGGTGGCTCCGGCAACCAGGATCAGCAGTCCCACCAGCCAGGCCATCGTCTCAAAGCATTCCTTGGGGTTGACAAGGCAGACAGCACCCAGGACGACGAGCAGCAGGGCGGTGAGAATCAGAAAAAAGCGCGACTGTTTCATCCCTCGATCTCCTTGCGTACTTTCTTGAAGGCTTCGATGCATTTGTCGAGGTGCTCATGCTCGTGGGCGGCGCTGATCTGGACGCGGATACGGGCCTGGCCTTTCGGTACGACAGGATAGTAGAAGCCGGTGACGAAGATGCCTTCTTCCTGCATCTTGGCGGCATACTGCTGGCTCTTGGCAGCGTCGTAAATCATCACGGCGCAGATAGCGCTCTCGCTGGGCTTGCAGTCGAAGCCCTCTTCCTTCATGCGGCGCAGGAAGTAGTCGGTGTTCTCATGCAGCTTGTCCTGCAGTTCGTTGGTCTCGCTCATCATCTCGAACATGCGGATGCCGGCAGCTACGAGGCCGGGAGCCATCGAGTTGCTGAACAGGTAGGGACGGCTGCGCTGACGCAGCATGTCGATGATTTCTTTCTTGCCCGTGGTGAAACCGCCCATGGCGCCGCCGAAGGCCTTGCCCAGCGTGCCGGTGAGGATCTCAATCTTGCCGCGCAGGTTGTAACGCTCGGTGACACCGCGTCCGGTCTTGCCGACCACGCCTGCCGAGTGGCTCTCGTCGACCATCACCATGGCGTCGTATTTGTTGGCGAGTTCATAGATCTTGTCCAGCGGGCAGACGTTGCCGTCCATCGAGAAGACACCGTCAGTGACGATGATGCGGAAACGGTTCTTCTGGGCGGCTTTGAGCTGCTCTTCCAAGTCGGCCATGTCGGCGTTGGCATAGCGGTAGCGCTGGGCCTTGCACAGACGCACGCCGTCGATGATGGAGGCGTGGTTCAGGGCGTCGCTGATGATGGCGTCTTCTTCGGTCAGCAGGGGTTCGAAAACACCGCCGTTGGCGTCGAAGCAGGCAGCGTAGAGGATGGTGTCTTCGGTGCCGAAGAACTCGGCGATTTTCTGTTCCAGCTTTTTGTGGAGGTCCTGGCAGCCGCAGATGAAGCGGACACTGGCCATACCGTAGCCGCGGGCGTCCATGCCCTCTTTGGCGGCCTTGATAAGTTCGGGATTGTCAGCCAATCCGAGGTAGTTATTGGCGCAGAAGTTGAGGCATTTCTTGCCCTTCACCAGGATTTCAGCGCCCTGGGGGCTCTCAATGATGCGTTCGTGTTTGTACAGACCGGCGGCTTCGATGTCTGCCAGTTCTTTCTGAAGATGCTGTTGGAATTTAGTGTACATAATTACAATATTTTATTAATTTTTAATATTTTGCAAAACAACCCACAAAAATACAAAAAAAACAGGAATGTGCCAAATTTATTTGTCTTCCGGTACGCGGGCAGACTTGTCTGCACCAGAAAAACAGGCACTCTTTTTAGGTCAGAGGCCAGAATCACCTCCGTATTGTCCTGTGCGCAGCACATAACTTCCATTTTTACATCCATCATAGACTAATTTTCCCATTGTTTTACTTTGTTATTTAATCGTTACTAAATTGTTAAATTCTGAAAAAACGACGACTGATTCAGAAAAATATATAACATTGATTTTATGGAAGAAAATACAAAAAAATAAAAAACTGTTGAAAAAAAATGTTAAAAATTTGGCCCAAATGTAACCTTTTGGCAAAAAAAAGTCTCTTTATATATATAGAAAGTCATATATATCATAAGAAACTGTTTAAATTTGATTGATGGATTTTGTTATGGACATAAACGAGCAGATTTTACCTGTTTTCGAGGGCGCAATGGTGTGAACAAGTCCTGTGGACTTGTGAGCCGAGCCCCGAAAAGTTCCCACTTTTCGGGAAAGGCGAAGGTAATGTAACTGAGAAAAGAGGGGAAATATGCCGTTTAGGTTCTTTAAGAAAACCATTGAATTAAGTTTAAACAGTTTCTAAAAACAAACAAATATCATGTGTTAGAATACATGGAAACATTTTCTAAAAAAAATCCAAAAATAAAATACTGAGGAACAGGATGATGCATTGATTGTTGAAATTTTTTTTCGCTTTGTGTGATTTTTTTGGATTTTTTTTGACTCTATATAGGAAAAAAATAAAAAGGCAAACCATGTCTAAAAAGCGAGGACAATTTGAGGAATTAATATGTCGTAACAGGAAGGTGATACTTCATGTGTGCATGCTGTATTCTCGCAACAGGGAAGTGTACTACGAGGACTTGATTCAGGAGGCGTCGATAGCATTGTGGAAAGAGTTCAAGCGGTTTCGCTGGACGCGCATACGCAATGAGGCTTCGGAGCCAGCCTGGGTTTACCGTATTGCATGTAACGCTGCGGCACATTATATGTCCAGGCACAAGTTGCAGGAGGAGTTGATGTCTGACGTGGGAGTATGGAGTGGGAAATGGGTGGAGATGCCGCCGATAGAGGAGGAGACGCTTGTGGAGAATGAGCATCTGCTGCGTCTGATTTCGCAGTTGGGGAAGGACGACAGGGAAATGGTGATGCTGTTTCTGAAGGGGCAGAAATATAGTCAGATAGCCCGTCAGATGGGCATAAGCGAGACGGCAGTGGGTACGCGGATGTCGCGTATTTACAGCAAGTTGCGCGAAAAGAACGAAGAACAAGCAAAGAATAACATAAAAAAATAGAGAAATGGAAACGACAGAGAAAAAAGAGTTGGAAAAGGTTCGGGAACTATGGATTCGTGAGAGCGACACGCTTGAGGACTACAAGTATTTTCCGGTAGAGGGCATGCTTGATGCCGTCGACCGGTATGAGAGAGCACTCGGTGAACGTCGCCGGACGAGGATGAGGAAAATCGGATCGGTCACAGCCGTGATAGTACTCATCGCCGCTGTCTTCCTGTTCGTGAACATAAAGCGTTTCGATAAAGGGGGGCCTGAGGTAGCGCGTCAAGGATTGTCCTCTGACAGTTGCAGGATGGTTGCGGAGGCCCCATCTGTTGAGTCAAATAAAACGATTGTTTCTGTGAGGAGACAGGCGACCGTCCCTCCACCGAAAGTCGGGCGTGAAGTGATGCAAAGGGAGGTGAATGGGGGACAGATGCAGACGGGAACCCGTAGCGACTCCGAGAAAACAGGCCGTGAGGTCGAGGATAGTCCTTCTGATAGGGGAGCAGGGGAGATCAGGGAAAAGGGACATAACCCGTTTTTTGAGGAATGCTATTGCAGTAGGCAGTGCGACACTGCAGAGGTGTTGATGCGTCTGGTATATTATATTGAGCAAGGACAGAAAGGGGGTGCCTGATGAGAAGCAGGATGGTTATATTGTTGATACTGGAGATGTTGATGGGATCTGTGGTGGCGCAGAGCGATTTGTACCGCCGATATGCATCCCGTACGGATTTGACAGTGGCGGAGTTGAGAAAATTTCATGTAAACGACACCCTGGACGTGGATATTACCATGATAATGGTGCCTGACATTTCAGACTGGGAGCATTTCCTTCGGGAGATGAATGTCAATCAAATGACCATTGATAACGGGATGCAGTCCCTAGAGGAGGACAATCCTTTCGGTGTCATGTTTTTTTGCAAGCGATATCATCCGGAAATCCATCCAGTGCCAGCGGGAGAAGTGGGAGGAACGGTATTTATCGACTTTCTGACACTCACACTGTATTATATCAATGTGGATTCAATACAGCAGGGGTTTGTGTTTACGAATTATAAAATAAGTTCCTTGAAAGAATATATAAAAGAACTATCCGAGCATAAGGAGCTTTCATCCCCAGGACAGAATTGACGGAATTAGGTCAAGCATGTTTCAAGCAGGTCTGTTATTACAGCAGAGATTTGAAGGGAAAATATTCAGTATAATAGAATTAATAATTCTACATTTGCACGGCCATCAGATAAAGTAACAGAAGTAAATCACCCCCCTGCAGTCCACGCGACAGCATTGTTGCTGTAAGTGAACTGCAAAAAAAGAAAGGAGGAAACCTTATGTAAAAAAAAAACAGAAAAAAAGCGGAGTCCTGAAGGTGTAAGGAAGCCCTGGGAGCTGCCGCTCTACATCATCGACTTACAGAAACAAATCAACGAACTGAAAACAAAAAAACAATGAGACTATGAAAACAAGAATAATTTTGGCGGCATCCATTCTGCTGACAATATGTGGATGCAAAAAACCGAATCAGTGCGAGCAGGTGTCGTTGTATGCCCCGTTCGAAATATCGTGGACAG